>JAGTQU010000007.1:35523-61366 GCA_018396695.1 Candidatus Bathyarchaeota archaeon
AGAATAAAACCAATAAATTGTTGCTTTCTCAAAAACCTATCATCCTCGTCGTGTAATTCCTAACGATTCCATAAAGTCTTAGATCTTTCGCATATATTTTTCATAACAGCCATGAGACAAAGCTGATAGAAAGAATCTAAATAAGGGCGGAATCAAGTTTTCACCTTCCTATTCACTAAATACGGACCTAAAATAGCCCCGTATATAACGGTCCCGAGAACGATTATGAAACACAATTCTGTATATATTTCTGGATTTTGGAAAAACTTTTGATTAGGATCGAAAATTAACGGGAGTTGAGACATGATAAAGGCCGGAAGCCCTTGAGCGAATACGAATTTAAAAAGTGTTTTTTCCTTAAGGTCGAGCTTTATTATGCGCGAGATTATGGAGACTGCAACATATCTGATAGCTAGACAAATGCCTGTAAGTGTTAAACCTAAAACAACGTTCTCAATGCTTAAAGAGATTATCAATCCTACGTAAACGAAGAAAAAAGACTTTATGAAGAATGTAACTTCTTCGTGGAAGTTTTTTAGCTCAGTGATATCGACAACGATCAACTTTTCGCTACCAAACGCTTTCAATAGATCGTCGATATTAACTAGTATGAGTCCAAAAACCAAAGCGGAGATCGGGCCAGAACCGTTACCCGCAATTTCTTCGGAGATAATGTAGGTTATGAAGAGCACAGCGATCGTTATCATATAGTTCAATCTTTTTCCCTTTAATTTGCTTAAAATAGTCGACCAAATAATGCCGGTCGTCAAGCCTATCGTTGATGCCATGCCGAAGGAGAGAAAGATTCCTTCTAAGCCTTCAGTGAACGATACTCCCGGTTGCATTATCATCTTAATTAGTGTTATAGCTGAGATAATGCATATAGGATCAGTCAACACTGATTCTAAAACCAATACGACCTTTGCATCTTGAATATCCACCTTTCTTTCCAATGACTCAAGTATTCCTAACGTTGTCACCGTGCTTGTCCCCCCTATCATTGTTCCAAAAAGCAGTCCTTGGAGAAGTGTAAAACTTCGGGGGAGAATTAGATGAAGGAAGGATCCAATAAATAAAACGATAAGCGTGAATGTGAAGCCTATTAAAATCAGTGCTTTAGGTAAAGCTTTTATTATGAGTTTTATATCGGATTCAATACCTGCCTGAAAAAGTATTATGCTAAGAGCGACCATACTCATCAACGAAGAAAGGGAGATAAACACCTCTGAATCATACATATGAGTCAGCGGCCCAAGGAGAAATCCAAAAGCTAGAAGCCAGATGAAGTCTGGAATATTCGTCTTATTATAGAATAACTGGCCAAGATAACCAAGCAGCAGAGTAGCCGACACTAGAAGGACGATATTTGTTGCATTTATCAACTTAATTTCAAACCCTTCTAATTTATAATAAGTTTACATTGCAGTTTACTAATAAAGATTTTAGGAGTCTTAACCTGATAGGTTCTTTAAAAGAAAAATATTCTATTATCGGTCAGATTTTATACTTTAAACTGCCTATGAGAGAGTAACTATTTAAAATATCGAATCGGGTTTCTAAAACCAGAAAAAAGATTCTAAGAATCTTCACTAATTATTTTATCCTTATACCCCTTTTGATATAGATATGCAGAGCCTAAGAGCATATTTGGAAGAACTGAGGGAGGTTCTACCTGACCAAATTGTAACTGTGAGAAAGCCTGTCAACTATAACTATGAAATAACATCATATGTTTTAGAGGCTGAAAAACGAGACGCAAACCCAGCTCTGATATTCGAAAAAGTTGGTGACTGCGCAATACCTTTATTGATCAACTTGTTCGGAAACGTTGAGAGGACTCTCCTAATTTTAAATAATAGACAAACCAAGGGGAGTAGATTAGATTTCTATAGGAAGTGGAACGAAATAATCCATGAGAAAACCTCTCCAATCATGGTGGGAAAAGGTCCAGTTAAAGACGTGATCTATGAGGGTGAGAACGTTGATTTGTCTATGCTTCCCATCCCAAAGTTCTACGAACAAGACGATGGTAGATATATCACAGCGGGTCTACTAGTTGCAAGGAACCCCGAGAACCCGGAAGAACTGAACTTAACTTACTCAAGGATGCAGTTGAAGGGAAGGGACAGGCTCAGCCTAAGCCTGCACTCAAGGGGGCATGCTTGGCAGTACCTTGAAAGAGCCAAAGCGGCTAATAAGCCTCTAGAAGCTGCTGTGATCATTGGAGCACACCCTTCACTCTATCTTGCAGCTGCGGCAAAGATCGTTGACGAATATCAAGTAGCCGGGACTCTACTGGGAGAACCTTTAGAACTCGTCCAATGCGAGACTATAGACGTGCCAATCCCCGCTCAAGCAGAGATAGTTTTGGAGGGGGAAATAAGATTGGAGAACGAAGATGAGGGGCCTTTCACAGAGTATACAGGATATATAAGCGGGAGATCGACTAGGAACCTGTTTCAAGTCTCATCGGTGACGATGAAGCGGGATGCGATATTCCTCGCTGTGGCTCCGAGCAACTCGTCCGAGCATCTACTCCTGAGCGGTCTTCCGAAGCAGGCTAGAATATTCCAGGCAATCAACACGTATACTCATGCACCAGTTCTAAAAGACATTACCTGGCCTATTTCAGGCACTCATTTCATCTGCTTCATTTCTCTCAGAGAATCGACGAACCATTTGCCAGGGCTAGCGAAGCAGTTAGGCTTGCTTCTGCTTGGACTCGACCATTATGTAAAGATTGTAGCTATGCTTCCTCCCGAGATTGAGGTATCAGATCTTCAGAGCGTATTCAAAGCCATAGCTTCAAAATGCGACTTTAAAGACGGCTCGGATGTTGAAATTCTAAACGGGGTTTACAGCCATCTACTCGACCCATCATCGAAAATAGCTGGCGTTTCATCTAAGATGATAATAGACGTTTCAAAACCTGTCGAGGATACGCGAGTAGAGAAGGGGAGGGTTACGGTGAAGAGCTTGAAGTTATCTGATGTAGTCGTTCACTATGCTTTTCCTAGCGACGGTGATCGTCGATTCTGTGCACTCCGATTAGAATCTAGTGTTGAAGATTTGAAAAAGATCCTAAACGAGGAGGCGTTCAAAGAATCTAGACTAATCGTCTGCGTAGATGACGATATAGACATACTGGATTGTAGGCAGATACTCTGGGCGATTGCAACCAGATTCCAACCCTCCGAGGATGCAATCCTTACAGATGGACGAATGATTATAGATGCTAGAATGAGACCTAACTGGAGTGGTAGAAAAGCGACTCTTCCAAAAAATATTTGCGATGCGGTCAATAACTCGCTTTTCTGCTCATGAAACTGAAAACATTCTTTGCAGCTGTTTTGTAATAGCTTAGTTCCTAATCGTATTCTATTGCTGTAGAATAATAGTATGATTAAAAGCTTTGAAGAATCTATTCTTAGACAATTATTAAATGTTTTATGATCATATTTTCCTAGGACTAATATGTCTCAAAATGGAAAGCTGAGTAAATTTTGGCTCTGGGAGCTCACGAGACCCGCCTTTGAGGACTGGTTGAATAATGAACCAGCCCCAGTCGTCATCATAGGCATTGGATCGATCGAGCAACATGCGGAGCATCTCCCGCTGGGATGCGACAGCATAGGATTAGCTAAATTCATCCACGATGTCGCGTCTCAGACGAATAGCGTTTGCCTCCATCCTTGCTGGGCTGGATACTCTCCGCATCACATGGAGTTTAAGGGAACTGTGACCCTGAGCTGGGAGACCCTGCTCGGAGTTCTTTTAGACACGATAGGTAGCCTAGCCTACCACGGCGTGAAGAGGTTCGTCCTCATAAACTACCATGGAGGAAATGACAACATCATGAAACTCGCAGCCCAGATCGCCCGCAGAGAGTATAGAGTCATGATTGCAACTCCTGAGGGGCCTCGAAATACTGAGCTTGCAAAGAAGATAGAAGATAGGATGAAGAGGTATTACGAGGTTCACTCATGCCCAAGAGAGACCTCGTATGCGCTCCATTACTTCCCCGAGCTGGTTGAGATGTGGCGATTAGAGGGTTGGCAGAACCCCGTCATCATTCCGAAGGAGCTCCAAGAGTTCATGAACCCGGATAGACCTGATTATGAGATAGTCAGCCAAATCTTCTCCGCTAGTGTAGGCCCAGATACCCATCACATAACGAAGACTGGTCAGTACTCCACTACAGATCCAAGGAGAGGAAGCGCAGAGGAGGGGAGGGCTATGGCTGAGGAGGCAACCAAGTTCTTAGTTGATTTCATCAACACTTGGAAGAAGATACCTATACCTCCTGGATATAGGGATGAGGAGTAAAAAGAGAGTTAGAAAATTTTTCCACGATAACCTCCTTTTTTGACATAGGAACTAAAAGAGAGAACATTTTTCAAAAATTGAATTTTAGTACATTTTTATGCATAGTTAACAGATTTTCAATATTGTAATTGAGACTTAGCCACACGTTAATTTCTATTATATCAAGCAACATTAATCCTTAAAGCATGAAAAATTGATTGTATGCAAATTCTTCAAACGTTTGCAATGTCAACAATCCTGTAACTAAATACTCTCTTTAAATCATCGGTAGCAATCTCTAAACCGTATAAATGGTCTCCAGAACCAAAATTCACTTTTCTCTTCTCTAAAACGCGCTTATCTAAAAGGATGGGCACTCTAAGCAATAAGGGACATACAGCTCCTGGACTCATTTTAGTCTTCTCCTCAATCTCTTGGGCTTTCACTATACTATACTTGGCTCCTGTAGCTTTCTCCAGTTTTTTGAAATCTATTTTATGGCTTCCAAGGAGAAATGCAGCGTATAAATTTCCTTCATAATCCTTCAGAATAATCGTTTTACAGATCTCGTCTAGGTTTAGTTCTTCATCAGAATATTTGATCACATCTTCGACGGTTACCGCTCTGTTTTTTAGTTTTATTAGTTTATAATTAACGTTCATCGTTTTCAGAATTTTCTCGGATTCCAGCATCACCCTTACATCATAAACCTCAATATAAATAGTATCTCCTCAATTTTCTGTAGCCTTAAAACTAGGAATAGTATAAACTGGCATGTTCGCTGGCGTGGTGTATTTCAGCTTCTTCAGGATCAATCTCTTTTTTCAAAGTTAGACAATTTAGCTTAGACCGCGGTCTAGGGATGACTGATTGAAAAAGGTTTGAAAAAATGCAGGAGACAACAATCCAATCTTAAATATTTTTTCATATACCTTTTGGTGTTTCACAAATTCTTAAACGTATAAAATTTTATTACGGTGAGTATGCTTCTCAGTTCATCGAGCTTCATTTAAACCCTTCCTAGTATAATTTTGTAATGATGCTTTGTTTAGCGTTATTAAACCAGGATAATGACTTCAATACTCGTTTAAACACTATATCCCTTTTATCTTCGGAAAAAAGGTAGATAATTTTTAATTTTATAAACTATTATCACTAAAATGGAGCGCTTTGGGTTATGACAAAAAAATTATTGAAAATGCGTATATAAAAAATATATTTTCTCTCATAATTGCGATCCAGACATTTTTCACTTTATTATTGATCCTAGATTTATTCAAGTTAACATTTAATATTGTTTCTGACGGGTTTTGGGTTTCCAGAAGTTTCCATCTCGGGGTCGACCTTAGCATCCCTCTAACATTAAGCATATTGATTTTAATTGTTTTTATGTTTTTCAATAAAACACCCTCCTCCTATTTTTCCATAATTTTATTAGAAGTTGCTTATTTCGCTCTTAGAAGCGGGTTTATCCTAATACTTGCTTCTCTGATATCGATATTTATGAGCCTAAAAATCATTAGGGACTTGAAACCATACATTTACTCTCTTATCCTGATCTCATGTTTATACCAGGCGGGAGCACTCTTACAAATCTCCCTCTTAGATCCGTTATCCATAAACAGCCCCTTGTCGATTATTTCCAGAGTCGATCTAGACCTCTTTTACATCTTCTCTCACTTAGGACCAGGTTTAGGTCTTTTACTCGCCGTATGCTCTCTATCTTTTCCAATATTTTTTCCAAAGATGCTTAAAAACGAAGATTGTGTAAAAAGCTATACCGGGATCGGTAAACCAGTTCTATTATTATTTTTCTCCATCATTTTAGGGGCTTTAGCCTCCTTGTATCCTTACTTGAATGGGGTTAATCCTTGGAATAATATCTTAGGAGTAGATCTGGTCGGATATATCGACGAGGCGGAACGGGCGGAGAATATTCAATCTATAGTAAGCTTAGACATAGGGAGGTCCAGACCATTATTCTTCCTCATAGTCTTTGTGATAAAGGGGTTAACAAAGCTCGACTCATTCACCATTATAAAATTTATGCCTTTGATTCTTAACCCTCTACTAGTAGTATCAGAATTCTTTTTCGTTTTAGAGTTTCTGAATAACCGCTGGGCTGCATCGTGGTCGGCATTCTTCACGGTCTCAGGCTTCCAAGTAACGGTCGGGATGTTCGCATACTATTTAACAAACATGGCTGGCTTAGTTCTTCTCTTTTCCTCTCTCGGCTTCCTCTTAAAAGCCGTCAAGGAAGGTAATAAGATCCTCCTAATCCTTGCGTGCGTCTTTGGAGGATCCCTAGTTTTCATGCACCCTTGGACTTTCGACCAATATTTTGCTTCCCTCCTATTAGTCGGATTTACTGTAGCAGTAAGTCTATGCCGTCTAAAAATCTATTTGAGGAGGGAAGCCAAGTATCTTCTCATCCTATTAGCATCAATGTCAGCGTCAGAGGCTGTAAAGTTTATCTTCTTTCAAGGCTCTTCAGGGGTCTCAGCTCTTACAACTCCGGCGAGCGGGATTATAGGTTTAGGGGTTGAATGGTATAGTTTAGAGTATTGTTTCAGGATCCTTTACGGAGGACTCATGTCAAACATATTCCTAATTCTTCTCATAGTCTTAGGAATCTTTACGCTTGAAAGAGAGAGCTTCCAAGGGAAGACCATCTGGACAGTATTATTCTTGACGTCCCTCGTTTTCGTCTTCGTAGACGGGTCTCTTAAGAGCAGGTTAGTATATAACATCCCTGCAGGGTTGCTTGCAGCCCTAGGATACGAATACACGCTCAAACTACCTGTTATTAGAGACATGAAGCCGCTTTACACCAATTTCATAGTGATCAGTCAACTCCTCTATCTCTTCCGATCCCTGAATATCTCGATTTAAACAAGGATGGGGTCAATACGCATTAAAATACATAGCAAAATATGATATCTTTAAAGAAAATTAGTAAGTATGGCGCGGCCGGCAGGATTTGAACCCGCGACCATGGGCTTTCTCCTAGAGGAATCCTCTATCCGAAGGCCCACGCTCTATCCAAACTGAGCCACGGCCGCAGCTGAGAAATCTAATCCGAAAAAATAGTTAAAGTTATTGTTTTGGATTACGTTACTAAGCATGGTATACTGTTGAGGGATGTTTAGTGGACAATTTCAGGAGCGTGAAAGCAAAAGCTGTTGAAGTTTCATTATTCGCATATGCTACCGAGGATGAGTCTAAGGTTATCGACGCTGCCTTAAACGTTGTGGGCAGAGAGTTCGTTGATTCAAGCCCCAAAATCGAGAAGTTGACTGGCCATTACAATGATCCCATATTATCGATAACTTTCAACGTAACTGGTAACATTGAAGAAATGTTGAAAAAACTGTTCAAGAGGCTTTCAACAGTTAGCGCTAACAGGCTTGTAGAAGAGGCGAGGGAAAGGATAGACTCGGCTGGAAACTTGTATCTTCGCTTGGACAAGCAAAAAGCTTACCAAGGGACGCTTGTCTTCAACGAGTCTGACCCAATTAGAATCAAAATCCGATTCACAGTCCCGCATTTAGTAGACCCTGTACGATCTATCTCCGTTTACCTCTTAAGTTTTTTAGATGATGAAGAAAAATTGAAGGAAGCATAAGTTGACTGGTGGAAAATGAAATGAGGCGATTTGCGGATCTGCATCTAAACCCATGTAATCCTGACGAGATCTCATCGATGCTTAATTTTGCACACGAGCTGGGATATAGAAGGGTTGCAGTCTCATCTGATAAGAAGGGCCTCCTTCAAGCTCAAAGCTTATGTAACAAACTTGGGCTTGATCTAGTCTCCCGTATGGATCTTAAACCAGCAAGCGATAAGGAATTGACGAGTCTTTTAACCAGATTTAGAAGAAGTGCCGAGATTATATCTATAATCTGTGAGACGAAGCCTGTTCTACGCCAGGCTTCTAAGGACCATAGAGTGGATCTCCTTAACTTCTCACCCATGCTCAAAATACGAAGCCAAGTCTTCTTCGACAGCCAGACAGCGGTGCTCGCCTCAGAATCCAATTGTTCATATGAAATCAACGTTTCAGATATACTTTATAATATAGACGCTCAGACCGCCAGACTCTTATACATTATGAGGGTGGAGTTAGAGAACGCTAAGAAGAAGAATATCCCTGTAATACTTTCGAGCGGAGCAGTCTCTAAGCTCCAGATAAGGGAGCCACGCGGAATCGCTTCTCTCGCTGAACTAATCGGAGCCACTGAAGAGGAGGCCTTAAAGATGGTTTCCGATAACCCTAACATGCTTGTAGATAGGAACAGGGAAAAACTCTCCTCGAGCTTCGTATCGCCGGGTGTGAGGGTGGTGAAAAGACATGACTCTTCGCCGATTTAAGCGTAGATATTTGAGTTTTAGTATATTTTCAGACGGGGTGTTTAATGAAAAAGAGGTTCAAGACGCAGTAATGGAGAGCATCCTTCAACTTTATGGTCTTAAAGGTCTTTCTCTCATAGCGCCTACACTGATTGAATTCGATGAAAAGGATCAGAGAGGGATAATTCGTTGCAACCACTCTTACCTAAGATTGATGAGAGCGTCCTTGGCTTATGTTACGTCTATTAGAGGCTCAGGGGCTTCAATCATTGTGAAAAAGGTTTCTGGAACCATAAAATCTCTAAAATCTTAAGATTTTATCCTTTCATGATGCAGAATTCTTCGAATAAGTCGATGGGTTTAGATTTTGGTACAATCATCGATAGTTGTCGTTTTCCTTACGCTCATCATGTAAACTCTAACACTATACTCATCTTAATACCCCTTATCTTCTCCATCCGCCTCTTCAACACCTTCCATCCACCGTATACGGCATCTAGCGGGCTTAAAGAGGTTCGACCCATGTTCTCTGAGTCAGAATTCTATGCTTTTAAAAAAGCCACACTCTATCTGAAAGATTCGGAGTTAAAAAAAGCATAACAAGGTCTCGGAGGAAAACATCTACTAACAATAAAAGTGGGACTTTATTTAAACGTCTATAAAAATGGAAAAAGGTTTAGTAGCCTCTCTGATCCCTCTCGAGTAGACGCTCCCAGCGGGAATGGATCAGCTTCTCAGTCTCGGCTATCTGCTCGTCGGTGAGATGCCTGAGCCTACCCTGCATTTGATAGAACTCTTTCAGAGGCTTCAGTTCCTTAGGCTTAATATTTAGCTTGAATTTCCCCTCAACAACCTCGTAGACTGGCCAGAAGCCGGTCTCGACGGCTAACCTAGCTATAGCAACCATCTTCTCAGGAGAGTATCGCCAGCCGGTGGGACAAGTGTTTAACACTTCGATGTAGCTTAGCCCCTTACCTTGTTTCGTAGTCAGCTCATAGGCAATCTTGATCTTCCGCTTATAATCTGGAATGTTATGTATAGACGCTGTAGCAACGAGGGGAATATGGTGAGCCTCCATTATCTCAGGCATGATCTTAGGCCAAACCGTCTTGCCTTTAATAACGGAGCCCACAGGTGTGGTAGTTGTCCAACCCCATCTCGGCGTAGCACCGCTCCGCTGTATCCCCGTATTCATATAAGCCTGGTTATTCTGGCATATGTAGATGATCTTTTCCCCTCTTTCAGCCGCCCCTGATAAGGCTTGCAAGCCAATATCGTATGTGCCTCCGTCTCCAGCGATCACGACAACGTTCGTGTCCTTGTGACCCGCTGCCCTAAGCCCTGCAGCAACACCTGAAGCCGCTGCAGCAGCAGATGGGAATTGGGTTGGTCCTCTGTCTATGAGCATTGCGCCAGACCATGCTCCGCAGGATGCGGGGATTGTGACAACCGAGTTTCTCCCTAAAGTATCTAAGGCGTGTCTTGCGATTAGAACCATCGCACACCCTTGGCATGCTCCCGTTGGAGGAACGGTAACTCTCTCAACTGTTTGACTACTCATTTTCATCACTCCTTAGAAGGCTGCTAGCCTTGTCTCTACTTCGCCTATCTCGGCGCCGAACCATGATTCTTTCTCTATTTTCCCAGTCTTCGCCGTGTAAAGTACTTTTTCACTTGCAGTTACGAGTGTTGGAATCCGGATATCGGCTCCGCCTAAACCGAGTATGAAATTGATCATTTTAGGCCTGTTATCTAGGTCATAAAGCGAGGTTTTAATATCTCCGTAGACTTCTCCATATCGGCATCCGTGAGTCACATCCCGTTCACATACTCCCATCGCCTTAAAGGAGTATTTCTCTTGCAGTGCCTGGAACTCCTTGATCGGGAAGGGTCTGAATGTTCTCAGCCTGATGAGGCCTATCTTCTCCCCCTTCTCCCTCAGCATATCGATGACTTGCCTGGCTGTCCCAGTCATGGAAGCCATTGTGACAAGTACAGCTTCCGCGTCTTCCACTCGATAAGTTTCTAATAGACCGTCTCCATACCTCCTACCAAATATTTTAGCATACTCCTCGTTAGCTAATTTAATAACTTCCCTAGCATTCTCCATCGCTTGCTCATGCTCCATTTCTTGTATAGGTACTCCCGGAGCCTCCCATTGAATAAACTCGGATCTGCTCGGATCGACCTTAACTGCATACGGTTTAAAGGGAGGTAAAAACTTGTCTACATCCTCTTGGGATGGCAACCTCACGGTTGCTCCCGTATGAGAAGTAACGTATCCGTCATAGAGAATCATGAAAGGCATCAGAACTCTATGGTCTTCAGCAACCCTAAACGCTTGGAGCGTCGTATCAAGGGCTTCCTGAGGACTCTCCACAAATACTTGGATGAACCCTGTAGTCGCCTCTGGCATGCTGTCGGTATAATCTGCAAACAAGCTGGAGTAGCTTCTGTTGGGCACAGCTATTACCAACGGCGTCCGATCCCTGTGAACACACTCTAAATTCTCGTGAGCATACATAAGTCCTGGTCCGCATGTGGCTGTGAAGACTCGGACTCCGCAGACTCCGGCGCCCCTCATGGCTGCTAGGCAGCTGTGCTCACCCTCAATAGCTATAAACTCGGTATCCATTTCTCCATTGTTAATATATTCTGCGATCTTCTCTGTTACAGGTGATTGAGGCGTTATTGGGTATGCTGCTACCACCTTTACTCTTGCCATTTTCACGGCGTATGCTACCGCATCGTTACCGGTTATAAAGTCAATAATCTCTTCAACCATTTTCATCTCTCCCTCTCCATCTTTATCGCTTTCACAGGGCACTCCTCAGCACAGACTCCACAACCCTTACAAAGAAGGTAGTCTATCTCCGCTGATTTCTCTCCCTTGCTTATTACTCCTTCAGGACAGTAATCCACGCAGAGCCAGCAGCGTCTGCAAGCCTCTTCGTCTACGACGGGTTTGAAGACTCTCCAAGCCCAGACTCCACGGCTCTCTTTATACTTCTTTATAGCCTCCTCATCTAATTTACGTCCTTTAAGGGTCTTCCACTCAAATTTCTGCTCTTGCTCACTCATCTAGCTCACATCTCCAAAACCTTAGTCTCATTGTAAGCCATTCTTAACGACTCTATATTGGCATTGTGAAGCCTCTCAGGGAGGATCTGCTTAATCGCCTCCTCTAGACTAGAGAGTTTGATTATTCCGACTGTTCGGGCGAACGCCCCCAGAATAGCCGTGTTTGAAATAGGCTGCTTTATAGTTTTCAAAGCTACGCCTGTAGCGTCTAAGACGCCTATTTTTGACAGTTTTCTAGCATAATCGAATTCTTCTGGTTTTTTAAGAGTATTCAGCACGGCGAAGCCTTTAGGTTTCAGACCTTTGCTGACTACGTTTCCCAGCTCTGCTAGAATTGGGTCCAAAACAATTATGCCGTCGGGTTCGTATATTTGGCTAGAGATGAGAATAGGCTTATCGTCGAATCTTAGATAGACTTCGACAGGTGCACCTCTTCTCTCGAATCCGTAGAACGGTAAAGCTTGACCGTATAAGCCTTCGATGCTTGCGGCTAATCCAGCGATCTTGCTCGACGTTACCGCTCCTTGACCTCCTCGCCCATGTATTCGAATTTCCATCATGTCAAGAATCGACCTTTCCTTACGCTAATTATGATCTTAAATAATAATCTTTTCCCCATATGGCAGTTCATGAAATTAAAAGGTCGTAGTAAATCGACGTCAATAGATGCTCCGTCCCTGAATTGGCATGTTTAACCCGATTCATTTAAAAAATCAGCCAGTATAGATGATGTGAAACTGTATGCCTAGAATCGTAGATTTGCAGAGCCGCTCTGAAACCCTTAAAGGAGTAAAACTGATAATGGGGGAGGGACTGTGCAGCAACATCTACGTAATTGGCAGAGAAAAGGCTGTCATAGTAGATACCGGTGTAGGAAACTATGCGAACCCCATCTGGCCTCAACTCGACATAATCGGAGTCAAGCCTGAAAATATTTCTGGTGTCGTAGTGACTCATGCGCATCACGACCATGTTAGCGGGTTATTCATAATCCTTGAGAAGTCTTCTCCGAAAGTCTACCTCCATCGACTAGATGCGAGGTATGTCGCAACCAGCATCAATTCTACTCTCATAAATATTGATGACGGAGACGTGATTGAGACGGAGTTATGGCCGCTCAAAGTTATTTGGACGCCAGGGCATACTCGAGGCGGCATCTGCCTATACGAGAAGAACCATCGTATCCTGTTCTCAGGAGACACTGTATTCCCCGACGGGTATTATGGGAGATATGATGGAGAATCTGCGAGGAGAGAGATCGTAAACTCGCTGTCAAAGCTGGCGATGCTCGATGTGGACATCCTTCTCCCAGGGCATGGAATGCCAGTCTTTAAGAATGCAAGCAGCCATATCCGCCTCGCCTATGAGAATGCCTCAGAATGACTCTAGTCTTTAAATAATCACTACGACTATATTATGGGCTGAAGAGATATGGTTGAGAAGAACCTCGATTTTAGAAGCGACACAGTCACCCTTCCAACGCCTGAGATGAGAGAGGCTGCTGCTAATGCTGAGGTGGGAGACGATGTCTATGGGGAAGACCCGACCGTCAACAAGCTTGAGAAACTCGCCGCCGAGATCATGGGGAAAGAAGCGGGATTATTCGTCACAAGCGGTACTCAAGGCAACGCCGTAAGCGTCTTGGCTCACACTCAGAGGGGGGATGAGGTCATTCTAGAGGCGAAGAGCCACATATACGTTAATGAGGTCGGGGGACTAGCAGTTTTAGGAGGGCTTATGGCTAGGACAATCCCAGGGGAGCTAGGATGGATGAAGCCCAGCGATATCGAGACCGCTATAAGAGCTCCGAATATTCACTATCCAAGAACATCCCTCATCTGCCTCGAAAATACGCATAACGCGGCTGGCGGGATCCCTCTAACCGTTGAGCAGATGAAGGCGGATTGGGATGTGGCTAAAAAACATGGGCTGGCAGTCCACTGCGATGGGGCGAGAATCTTTAACGCAGCTATCGCCCTCAGAGTAGATGTTAAAGAACTTGCAAAGTACGCCGACTCCATTCAGTTCTGCCTCTCTAAAGGCTTGGCAGCGCCTGTAGGCTCACTCGTCGTTGGCTCTAGAGAGTTTATAGATAAAGCACGGAAATATAGGAAACTTCTCGGAGGAGGGATGCGCCAAGCAGGGATAATCGCAGCGCCAGGGATTATCGCTTTGACGAAGATGGTCGACAGGCTCGCTGAAGACCATGAAAACGCTAAACTGCTTGAAAGCGGCCTTAGGGAGATAAAAGGCATTAAGATTCTCAACCCTGTGATGACTAACATGGTCTTCATAGACGTATCCGGGTTAGGCTGGACAGGCCGAGAATGGGCTGCGGCATGTAGGGAGCTAGGTTGGAAGAGCAGTGGATACAGCTCGCCTGTTGTGAGGCTTTGTACCCATTATGGCATAGAAAGGGAAGACATCGAGTCATTCCTATCAGGAATAAAAAAGCTTGTACCCAAAGTTTGAATAATTCCCCTAAAATTTTCTGGGTGGAACACTGCTTAAGGTAAAACAATATGATTGTAAAATCCTCTGAAAAGTTAAAGAAGCTGGGCACAGAGATCTTCACAGCCCTAGGCGCATCTAGAGATAGATCTAGTTTTGTAGCTTCTACGCTTGTAGAGTCGAGTTTGACCGGGCATGACTCGCACGGTGTCGTCTATTTCGTACGCTACTCGGATAGGATAAGGAAAGGATTCATCGATGTGAACGCTGATCCAGTTAAAGTGAAGGAGACTGAAGCCTCAGCGCTTATAGATGGTCGATGGGGGTTCGGGCAGATCACTGCGATGCGCTCTGTTGAACTCGCTGTTGAGAAGGCGAGAAGAAGTGTGGTTGGAGCCGTTGGAGCATTCCGCTGCAACCACATAGGCCGTTTGGGATACTACACCTCGTGGATCGCTAAACAAGGATTTATAGGAATGATGTTCGCTAATGTTGGGCATCCCTCAGTCTCTGTATACCATGGGCTAGGGAGAGTTTTTGGAACGAATCCCTTCAGCGCCTCAGTCCCTGTTAAGGATTCTGACCCATTTCTCCTAGACTACGCGACGTCCGTTGTCGCGGAGGGTAAAGTGAGCATAGCCAGATCGAAGCATGAGAAGATACCTGAAAATTGGATCAGAGACAAGTTTGGGAACAAGACGGATGACCCAAACGCCATGCTCGAAGGAGGGTGGCTTCTACCTTTTGGCGAGCATAAGGGATACTGCCTCCAGCTTCTAGTTGAGCTCCTCGGAGGCATCTTAACGGGTTCTCGATCCGGGCTCGATCCAGAGAATGAGCCGCCCTCACCTAACGGAGTCTTTTCGATTGCTATAGACCCAGGAGGCTTCAGGGATAGGAGTGAGTTTGCATCCGAAACGAGGACTATACTAAAAAAAGTTAGGTGTACCCCTAATGAACCAGGGGCCAGAATCTTGGTTCCTGGAGATCCTGAATGGGAGACTAGGGAGGAGAGGCTTAGATGTGGAATACCGATCCCTGAAGACTCGTGGCAGCAGATTGTTCAGTTATCTAGGGAGCTTGGAATAGACCCGGAATACTACTCGTGAGCTGAACGACTCGTCTCCGCACAGGTTTGATTGTTTATAAATCCATAACCTTCATATAAACTTGGAACATCCATTTAGAGCGGTTAAGGTTGAGCGCCCTCGCTTTTGAAGATTCTTTGAAGCTCATTATGCTCATACTTGAAGAGTGTACAAGCCGCATGGCTCTGGAGCAAACGCGTCCCACAGATTTTGCTCTATTCCACGAGGTGGAGAATAGATAAACCCTTCGGAGAGGAATCAGCCACTCAATCCTGTGTAGATTTATAGAGGTCGAGGAGGGCGGAGATAAGTTCATCCTGGTCAGGTATTCTTGAGATCGTTAACGTAATTTTTTCGTTGCTAGCCAAGCTTAGAGCCAGTTGATCTATCTTTCTAATCGATCCATGGAGAACCACGATCCTGGGCTTGAAGGGGCTGATCTTCACAGCGATCATAGGAGACCTTCCGCTGCTCACACCTGTGAATACGAGAGCCCTCTCGCTTGTAGCCCCGAAGACCCGGTAGAAGTCTAGCCCTGAGAGATTCTGTATAGCTTTAAGACTGTCAACAACCGTGTAGCCGAAGATATTTTGCTGGAGCCTGTCTCCGCCAGTTAAAACTTCGCCCTCAACCGAATGGACAAGTTCTTCAACCGTTACAGGTGTCGCAAACTCTCGGATGTCGATGAATACATCGCTAGGAGTGAAGGTTGCCTTCGCGATCTGTCTGAGATAGTCGCCACCCCGATTCTTATCGATCGTTATCAAAGCTTTCACGAACTTCTTTATGAAGCCGGCTCCAGGGGAGCGTCGGCGGCCTGACTCATAGTCGCTTATAACCGAGGGGGAGCAATCTAAAGCGTCTGAGAGCTCTATTTGACTGACCCCGAACAGGTTTCTCCACTTTTTCATCGTTTTTCCAGGACTCGGGGAGATTACTATCTCTCCGGCTATTCTTCTCGAGAGCATCTCATAAGTTGTATCGTTATACTTCATCCTAGAATTAAAGAGGAGTTAAAGTAATTTAAAATAAACTGAGTATCCTTTAGACCCCGGATTTTTCTTTAAGCATCTCCCAACGATTGTCAACCCATTCCTGTATGCTACTTATGAGGTCTACCCGCATTTCGGGCCTGAACAGGTGGTTGAACCTGCCCTGAATCCTCAAGTATTCTTCAACAGGCTTTTTCGATTCAGGCTTCTTTGCGATTGCGAGACTCGGCGACGAAAGCTCGTAATGGGGTCTCCCCTCGAGGAACCTGCATTCGTAGAGCGGGAATATGCATGTCTGAACGGCTAGCCTAGAGACTTCGATAGTCTTCTCCGGAGGGAATCTCCAACCTCGGGAGCACGGGACTAGAGCGTGCAGGAAGGCTGGCCCATCTGCTTCTAACGCCTTTCTCGATTTTCTCAAAACGTCCATCGGATATGCTGGGTTGATGGAGGCCGCATAGGGTATTTCGTGAGCTATAACTATCTCATCTATCGGCTTCTTCCACTCCTTCTTCCCGGGAACGGCCTTTCCCGACGGGCTTGTAGTCGTCTCTGCTGCGAAGGGGGTCCCCCCGCTCCGCTGTATCCCCGTATTCATGTAAGCCTCATTATCTAGGAGCACGTATGTGAAATCATGCCCCCTCTCTAAGGCTCCTGACAAGGCCTGTAAGCCTATATCATAAGTCCCCCCGTCGCCTGCGAAGGCTATGATGTCTAACGTCTCATATCTAGAAAGCGGGCCTTTCTGCTTTCTCCTCATAGCTCGCCATGCAGCTTCGATGCCGCTTGCCGTTGCCGCGGCGTTCTCAAAGGCGCTGTGGATCCATGGCACCATCCAAGCCGTGTAAGGGTAGATGGAGGTTGATACTTCAAGGCAGCCTGTTGCAGATGTTGCTATGGTTGGACCCCTTGCAGCCTTGAGAATCATCCTTGCAATTATTGTTTCACCGCATCCCGCGCACAGCCTGTGACCTGATGCGAGTAGATCGGGCTTAAGAGCAGCTTCTTTAAGAGTCAAATCGCTCATGGTTAAGCCCCCTTACTCACGGACTCCTACATATTCTATCAACTGGTCAACTCTCCCCCTCGACTTGATCTTCATAAGCCTATGGAACATTCCTTCAATCATGCTGGGAGAAGTGTCGCGCCCTCCAAGACCGTGGATGAAGTTCGCGATTAGAGGTCTATCCTTTTCCTCGTAGAAGGCCGTCTTGACTTCTTCGCAGAGAGGCCCGTTAGGCGCTCCGAAACTTATCGCCCTGTCGAGAACCCCGACAACAGGTATACTCCTCAAAGTCTTAACCAACTCGTCTTTCGGGAAGGGGCGGAACACCCTTATCTTCACGAGACCTGCTTTGACACCCTTCTCTCTAAGCTTTTCGACGACGTATGATGCAGTTCCCATAGTGGAACCGAGGCCCACTATGACGAGTTCCGCATCATCCACCATATATGGATGTATAAGCCGATAGCCTCTGCCTGATAAAGCCTCGTATTCAGCATCGACCTCCGGGATCGCCTCTAAGGCTCTCCTCATAGCCTCCACTTGCTGAAGCTTATGTTCGAAATAGAAGTCTTGGAGATCGAAGGGGCCCATAGTTATCGGAGTCCCAGGATCCAGCCTCAATTCAGATTCTCCCAGGTGGCCCTTTACCTTGATAAACCTCCGGTCCCTTACGAAGTTTTTTACAACATCGTCCGGGAGCGTGAACACGTTTTCCATTGTGTGGCTGAGAGTAAAGCCGTCTAGGTTTATCATGACGGGGAGCTGGACGTTAGTGTGCTCGCCTATCCTCCAAGCCTCTATGCAGGCGTCGTAGACTTCCTGACTATTCTCGCACCATATCTGGATCCATCCGCTGTCTCTAGCGCCCATCGCGTCGCTGTGGTCGTTATGGATGTTAATCGGCCCGCTTAAAGCTCGGTTGGCAACGGCCATTACGATTGGGAGGCGTAGACTTGAGGCAATAAAGGTCATCTCCCACATTAAGGCTAGACCGTTCGCAGCGGTCGCGGTGAAGGCCCTCGCCCCAGCGGCTTCGGCGCCTATGCATGAGCTGAGGGCGCTATGCTCAGACTCGACTGAGACGAAATCCGTTTTGACGAGCCCATTCGCTACATATTCGCTGAAACGCTCAACTATGATTGTTTGAGGAGTTATCGGGTAGGCGGCGACTACGTCAGGCTCCACTTGTTTGATCGCGTAGGCAACCGCCTCGTCTCCGTTCAAACCCATCATAAGTCTTTCATCCGTTACAATCAAACCTTTCTCACCATCTTCATACATTTTACCGGACATTCTTCAACGCAGATACCGCATCCCTTACAGTATCTCCGATCGATCTCTGTATATCCGTCGCTTCTAACTCTGACAGCCCCCTCGGGACAGTAGAAGTGGCATAGCATACATTTTGAACAGCGTTCATAATCGATCTCGGGATATTCTACACCCCAGTCTCCGGTTTCATAATCCAAGGTACACTTGTAGGATATAGCCCCCTCAGGCATTTCTCTCCACCCAGGCTTATCTTCAGTCATCTTTGGTAACCGTCCTATAGGCTATGTCGACTAGCTCGAGATTCTGATCCCTTAATCTGCCTGTAAACCTTTCCTTAATAACCTGATGAATCGACTCCATACTCACGATCTCGGAGGCTTTAACTATCGCCCCCAGCATAGCTGTGTTCGTAATGGGCCTACCGAGGATCTTCAAAGCCAATTCGGTCGCGTTCACGACCCAAACCTCTAAACTCTTCTGCAACTTGTCTTTGATTTCTGAGGGTTTCAAGTTTGTGTTTATGAGCAGCTTCGAATCATCCTTAACACCCTCGAGCACCTGGGGTCCAAGCAACGTTTGATCGAGTACAATTATTAAATCCGGTTCATAGATGCTTGAGTGTATACGTATCGGCTCTCTGCTAATCCTTGTGAAGGCGGTGATAGGCGCCCCAGCCCGCTCGGGACCAAAGGCTGGGAAACTCTGGATGTATTTACTCTCTTTGAGACCGGCTTGAGCGAGGAGAAGAGACGCGGTCCACGCGCCTTGGCCGCCCCTCCCATGGAATCTAACTTCTACAAGAGGTTTCTCCTTCAAAGCCAACTTTAATCGAATTATATTCTTACTTGATTTATTAAAAGCTTAATGAGCCGGGTCCTCTATCTGAAAGCCTTAATCTTATACTCGTTCAGCTTTCGCCTCTCAGCGTCTGCTTGTATAGCCGCCGCCTCTGCAAACCTCTCCCAACTCCAGCCAAGCATCTCATAGGCATAGTCGATCGTTCTTGAGGAGGAGATGATTAAGCCTTCGCCATTTTTATTAGCTCCGGATTTTATAGCTACAGCGGGGTCACCGCCTTGAGGCCCCATCCCAGGCGAGAGGATTAGCCTTTCCTCTCCGATGATCCTCCTTACTTCCTCGAGCTCATGTGTAGCGGTGCATCCTACAACGAAGCCGTTAGCACCCTTTTCAAAGGCGTCTCGGGCTAGTCGAATGTAGAGGGGTTCTTGATTCACAACCATTGATTGGTAGTCGTGTGTCCCAGGATTAGACATTCTACAGAGTGCGAAGACTCCTTTGTCAAACCTATCCGCCCACTCGTAGATGACGTCTGTACCATCCTTATAGCCTTGAAATGGGTTGAAGGTGACAGCATCGAAGCCGATCTCGTTTATCCAGTACAAGGCTGCTTGGTTTGAAGATCTTATGTCAGATAGTTTAGCGTCTAGCAGAGCCAGACAGTCTCCTTCATGGATTTTGTCAACGATTTCGCAGAGATCCCGGAAAGATAGAGGATATGCTAGAAACTGGGCATTAGGCTTGATTACAGGGGCGAAAGGTGAAACAGCTTCGATGATATCTATGCAAAACTTTTTTATCCCCTTTGAAACCCCAAATTCTTCTACGAGAGGCTTGGGAACTATGAAACGTTCTCTCATCGAAGCTGTGGCTGGATCAAGGCCTACGCATAGAAAGCTATCTTTCTCCCTGCTAAGCCTATAATACTTTTCAACAAATCCTTTTCCAAGCAACTCCTACCACACCAAGATTGATTTCACCTATGGAAAAAGATTCCTTTTTCAAATAATTCGATTCTAAACCTTATAGAGATTAAAGGGTAGGCTAGGTTGATGAAGCAGCGTAGAATAGGTTTTGTATCAGCAGTTTAGAAGAGATAGATTTTAACTTAACTAACAAATTACAACCCTTTGAGGATACTCTACCTAGGGTCTAAGTAGAAGCTACATAGGGAGGCTAACTATCTTTTATGCCTACGCCCACAGGCTTTTTTAAACGAATTCGATGCAGATTCAGCTGATAAAAGGTGAATAATGCAGTGGTAGAGGTTTTTATATATGTTTGGATCCTCTTCCCAGCAATCATCCTATAGCTTGCTAACTGACCAACCACAACCGCTATGATGAAGATCAGAATATCTAAAGCCGGGTTCTCTTCTAGGAACCCCTTATACGAATAGAAAAGAGAAACAATGGTTAAAGGCATAAGATAGATCCCAACAGCCTTAGGAAAGAGCCTCCAGTCACTTTCCTCGAGTATCTATACTCTATGAATGTGTATGATATGGCTGGCTAGAAAATTATCTTTAAATGTTCCCAAACGCTTTAATTAACGGGCTGAAAAAATGCCTACAACTAGATTTTTACTCGAAGGCTCAAAGGTGAAATGTAAGGTACTTCCTATAGAACAATGAAAACTATTCTAACCAACTCAATCTTAAGAATAATATCAAATTGAAGAATCCTTATCGTCAAGCATCCTTTTGTGCGCAAGTATATACTATGTTCCCTCACATTTTAATGCAGTTTAAACGCGCTGAGAAGGTGTTGAAACTAAACACGACCACTTTAGAGTTGCCTAAGACGGCTGAGAAGAAAATCGAGAGAATTGACGGATGAACAAATGATTTGTAGAATAGCCTTTAGGGGAGAAGGGGCTCCATTCAAGGAAGCCCATAAATCATGGAAGCATTCTTCGCCAATAACTCGGCTTAGCCTCCTGCGTGGAGCCCGTTAACATCCTCGAACTCCAAATAGACCTGTAATGGCGTAAGGAAAGCTGCGAATGCCCTGATTATCAGTAAAAAGGCGAAAGCGTTTCGGGTTTTTTCTGATCGAACTCCCTATAAAGTTTCAGACTGACCCTTAAGCATTGTAAAAGCCTTTAGAAAAACATCTTTGATAATATTCATTTGGCCATAGCAGATCAAACTTGCGCTATTGCAAATCTGAACTTATGCTGATTCTCCCCTACGGGTTGTTCGTGTTAAACCTTGAATTGGGCGCACGTTCCCAAACCAACTTATCAAACCATCTCTTTAGAGCTTGGATAACTCCTGTTCTCTCCAATAGAAAACAAAATAAACGATTAAGAGACAAATAGTTTTTAGAGAGGGTTTACCGTGACTTGCTACTTTAGGCATCTACAAGAAATTTTCAAAAAAGCTGGGATAGAAGTCACGAGTGAGAATAAGAGAGAGGTTGATAAAATCATCCACAACATTGTTAGTGTAAAATATAAGAACTGTCCAGCAACATGGAGAGAAGTGAAGAAGAAGATAATGGAGGATGAAGAAGGATTCGCCTTAATGCTAAAAGAGGCGTGGAACAAGCGAGTGTAAACAGCTATACCCTTTTTAAGCCTTTAAAAAATCCATTCACGTTATACTTGCGCATTTATTTTTTCTACCACGTAACATTATGCCTCGGTATTTTAATGCTCGCTTTTCGACTTAGTCTATATCTTCTAGAAATATAGAGTAAAGCAGCTTCCTTCAAAATCCATAAATGGTATCAGGAAAAATCCGGATTCAATGATATATTAAATCAATGATTAAAAAGAGGAGTGTTGCATTGATTCATTCGATTAGAAAATTATCTGAAAATCCTTCGCTAAATTTAAAATATTTAGAAATCTATACTAATACTGATCAAAATGGTTGAAAGATCGAAGGTTAAGATAACCGTTTTAAAAAGGATGGCTCCCTCAGAGGTTTTCGAGAAAAGTCCTGTAACGCCTGTCGAGCCTCTTGGACCATGCGAAGTCTTCAAGGATGGGCAAGAGTTCATCGTCACTGAAAACGGGAGGATGCCTGAAGGGTTCTGCACCTCTGCCTGGCACGCGATATTCTGCACTGTGCGGGTGCTCTCCTTCGGAGGAAACCTCCCCTGGTACAAGGAGAAAGGTGTAGGTATTGACTGCTGCACAGACGGGCTCAGACCAGTCATATTTAAACTTGAGAGAATTTAGCTTCTTAGGCTCGAAGGAGAAACCATTTTTTCGAAATCTACGTCTAAACAGAATAGGATCGTGAAGAATTGAAAATCCGTAAGGTTCCTTCGCAGCAAGGAACTGCTCTTGCAGGCAACTACCTCTTAACATGTAATCGGGGTGGAAAAATTTTCGAAGGGTATCCAGTTTAAGCCATATAATAAACGCTTATTAGGCTCCTGCTTTTATCTAACTACCTTAAAACTTATCGAGGATAAAGACGGAAGAACTGGCGATGGATAGGAACCTCTCTATGCTCTTCTTGCTGAACATGGCTGTCAGCTTCTCCTCACAACTCATCCAACCCCTCTTCCCCCTCTACCTAAAGGGGCTCGGGGCTTCTGAAGTTGAGATAGGATTAGCTGTGGCCATTGGGAGCATATCCGCCACGGCGCTCATGCTACCGAGTGGAATTTTAGCAGATAGAGTAGGTAGGAAAAGGCTTCTCTTAATAGGGGTCGCATTATCGTCCCTGTCACCCTTCCTAATGACTGCGGTGTCTGATTGGAGGTTGACTGTCCCCCCGTATATGATGTTTAGCTCATCTTTCTCATTCTTCGTGACAACAAGGATGGCACTCGTCGCCGAGAGCGCGAAGGTTGAGAACAGAGCCCGTCTCTTCGGCCTTATGAATCTAGCATGGCCCATAGGCGGGATAACGGCTCCGTACGTAAGCGGGTTAATGATCGAAAGCTTCGGATGGAAAACCACATTAATACTATCAGGAGGCATAGGGATCGCCAGCCTGATCCCGACGCTGCTCATACGAGAAAAAAGGCTGAAGACCTCAGAGGAGAAGGTGAAAAGTAGTAAGCTACCTTTCATAAGGGACCACGTAGGGCTCCTAATACTATTCTTCTCCTTTCATCTATTCGAGACCACAGGGCTCGGTATGGTGGACTTGGTGCTCCCACTCATGATGGAGGATAGGTTCCACCTATCATACCATCTCATCGGCTTATTCTTCACAGGTGCGAACCTTGTGACTCTCATAACCCAGATACCTAGCGGCTACTTGGCTGACAGGTACGGGAGGAAGAAGATAATAATCGCTTGCGTATCAGGGATTCCGGTCGCCCTAGGGTTTTGGCTATTCATGGACAACTGGATCAGCATGTTGATCCTCTACGTCACGGCTCAAGGCTTATGGAGCATGACTTGGCCAGCCACCCTAGCCCTCCTCACAGACTCCGTTAAGCCTGAGGTCATAGGGACAGCTTTCGGAATAAGAATGACGGGGGTACGCCTCGGATTCACCGTAGGCCCAGCAGTCTCGGGAGTGATGTATAGTGTTCTGGGATATCCAGTCATATTCATCACCGCAGCCCTCCTATATGTTGCGAGTATCCCGCTTGCCACGCGATTCAAGGAAGCCCGAGTCAAGATCATCGAGGAGCCTTAAGACCCCTCTCAGCCCTGATCGTTAATCAAGCTTCAAGCGCTAGAGCATCGAAGGCAGCCCGTTTACGCAACAGTTTCATCCGACACTCCTCTTTCAAATCATAATCTAGATGCCCATGAGTCTCCGCTTAAAACTATAAGCTATTGGCTTTCGAGATCGTGCAAGTTTTTAAGCTTTCAGATTCATGATTTTGAAGGCGAGATAGAAGCCCTACCGCGTATTCTTCGACAAGTAGGTTTAGGTTTTACATAAAAATTTTAATGTAAAAGACTCTACAGATATTATTACGTCTTGTCTGGATCCAAGTCTTTGAAAATCTATACGCGCAACGTCAAGACCACGATACCTAGCGGCAGCCCTGTGGAGATAAACCTCTGGGACGCTTGGGAAGAGCTGGATAAATTCCCTTCGATTGAAGTTTTCAAGGAAGGCTTCATAGGATTCGTTAATGGTAAGGGGGAGGTCATACAGTTCATCAGGCTGAGCTCCGAGCTCTGGTTGACGGATGTCCCGAAGGTTGAGAGTGAGAAGTTCCTCTTCAGCCAGCAGGTTGAGGTACCCCATCAAGTTGTGAAGAGGCTGATAGAGAGGTTCTATCTGGAGGAGGATTGGAAGAGCATCTTGGTTGTGCCGAAGACGATAAGCTTAGGGGGGAGGCACGACAGCTCGAAGATACTATGGTTCCTAGGAGTTATCGAGCTGATTCTCGTCATCCTTCTAGCCTTAATCATAAGAAGCTATGTCCTAAAGTAGCAACACTACCACAAAAAAGGCTTGAAGAGAGAATTTATCCTTTCAGCAAAGGCTTAGGTTTAGGCTTGGACCTAAACTTCAGGACCCTCGGCAGATATTTTCTAGCTGCAACAGCGGAGACAGCGATTACCGCGAGTACGACAGCCGACACGGCTACGGTAAGATAGTCTTCAGCGTATACGGCTCTGATGGATATCTGCTTCTCGTCTCCGGTTATCGTATAAACTACAACGTTGGAATCAGATTCCACAGCGCCCGTCCACTCCTTGAAGTAGTATCTGCCGCCCAGCAGGCCTAATATGTGGGGCATGCTCGCCTGTACAGGGGCTATTAAAACTATTTTGTCTCCGTAGAAGTAGTTCCCCGAGCCCTCGATACTTACCTGAGCATTCGACGAAACAGTTAGAGTGTAAATATCCTTGTAGCCGATTATCGTTTTCTTTGCGACGAGGTATCCGGTGCCGCCCGTGTGTATTGATGCTTCTATGTTGTTCTCCTTCTCTTTCAGGGTTAGCGTATTCTCGGCTATCCCGTCTGAATCAGTCTTGGATTTAAAGTACCTTAAGCCTTCACCCTTCCAATTCACATCTATCCCCCCAACCGGCTTGCCTTCTAGCAGAACCTTTGACTTAACCGTTATCGTTTCTCCGGCTGGAAACCTTCCCTCAGTGACTATCTGAATTACTAGGCTGATCGGTGCAGGCGTTATCTGGGTCAGTAATGATTTGAAGCCTTGAGAGGTCAATGTGAGTTTCACAGAGTCTGTTGACAAGCCTTTCCCGAAGACTAGAGTTTCTGTTTCTTCCGCGGGTATGAGTACCGTTTCAAGTACTTGCACACATGAGGTGTTGCTTGAGGCAAGGCTGATCGGTATCGGCTCGTACGAGACTGCTGAGCCTCCCTGTGATGAAATAAGTTGGATTACGAGGGGGAACTCGTAGTTTATAATGGGTTTAACGTACGACAGGTAGAATGACGAAGGCTTGGTCTCCAAAACAGATATTTGAGACTTCCCGGTCGGTAGACCGCTCCCTGAAGCAGTTAGGGTGAACTGCCCCGGAGATTTACCTGATATCTTGAAGTATTTGAAGTAGCTTTTCTTAGGGATTGTGACTGAAGGGTGAAGGCTTAAGGT
>JAGTQU010000008.1 GCA_018396695.1 Candidatus Bathyarchaeota archaeon
AGCATGGTATGACGAGGAATCACCAGACGAGAAGTTCTTGGTCTTCCTGCCTGTGATAAAACAAGGGGCTAATGATGATAGAAATTATGTCAAAAAAGCAGTCAACTGGGCGTTAAGAAATATCGGAAAACGGAACCTAAATCTGAACAAGAAGGCGATTGAAACGGCAAAAGAGATTCAAAAAATAGATTCAAGAAGTGCACAGTGGATTGCTTCCGATGCGATTAGAGAGTTAACAAGTGAAGCAGTTCAAAAGAGACTGCAAGAGAGATAAATAAGGGACACAGGATTTGATCCCTCATCTTTGTTAATCAGAAGTGAGAAATTTAAACAAGTCACGTAACCCGGGCTACCATTGTCTAGGCGCGAATTTATACTATTTTTAGGCTGGTTTTCGCGGATTTCTTAGCATCTGCTTTTGCACGGCTGTAGTTAGTTGGGCGAGTTGGTGGTTTTCGAGTTGGCTGTTGTTGATGATTGCGCGCAAATAATTTTGTTAGGATTGATGTTTCTTGCGATAATTGCCAGATTGGGATCAAATTTAGGTTTCTGATTGGGTTTCATTCATTGAGGCAATGCTCGCGCGCGTTTAATCGAATTTGTAACTGCTAATGAGCAAACACAAAGGCTTAAATCCCAAGTCGCTATACGAATCCCAAGTAGTTTTAGGGAGAAATACAAAAATGAGAAAACTTATAGTTCAAGAATTTGTGACGCTTGATGGAGTAATGCAGGCTCCAGGAGGCCCAGACGAGGATCGACGAGGCGGATTCGAACACGGAGGATGGATATCTCAAAACTCCGACCAGATTGAGGGAAAATTCATCAGGGATTCAATTGCAACGTCTGGGGGACTCCTCCTTGGAAGAACAACATACGAAATATTTGCTTCTTACTGGCCTCTACAACGGTCCGACGACGAACTAGCAAAGATGATGAACAGCCTCCCAAAATACGTCGCTTCAACGATGCTGGAAGAACCATTGAAATGGAGAAACTCCACGCTGCTTAAAGGAGATTTAGCCGAAGAAGTTTGGAAACTTAAGCAAATGAATGGAAAGAACCTTATCGTGATTGGCAGCGGCGTCCTCGTTCAATCCTTGATGCAAAACAATCTAGTTGACGAGTACCGATTGATGGTCCATCCGATTGTTCTTGGAAGTGGAATGCGCCTCTTCCGAGAAAACAGCCCAAAAACCACTCTTAAACTGATTGACAGCAAAACCACAACCACAGGTGTCGTGATTCTGACCTATCAACCGGAGAAAAAAACACCTGAGCGAGGTAAAAAGGAAAGTTAAAGGAATTAATGCGGACATTTCAAAACTAAAGACTGAATTTACTGGCCGAGTGATAGTGTGCCCTACGCGCTAACAGAAAAAGAGGGGATATGACGGTTCTATCCGAGGCTGAAAAGTATAAATTCACGCCTAGGCTCCCGTCATTCCCGGGCTATTAAAATCATTGATAATGTAAGATCTTAGTTAAGCGTTTAATTCACTATTTCAAATGTTTAGATATCTCTGCGAGGAAGAAACCGCTATCTTTGATTATCCTCCTCTGGGTTTGATAATCTACGTATATGACGCCGAAACGTTTCGTATAACCATAAGCCCACTCGAAGTTATCGAGGGTGCTCCAAACGAAGTATCCTCTGAGGGGAATACCTTCTTCAGCTGCTTTCAATGCTTGTTCAATATGCTCTATAAGGTATGCGACTCTTCTCTCATCATGTATTCGTCCGTCAGGAGAGATCGCATCAGGAAAGGCTGCACCATTCTCTGTCACATAAATGTTTGATACGCTGTAATTCTCATGGATCCACTTAAGGATCTTGTAAAGCCCCTTCGGATAGACCTCCCATCCCATCTCAGTGTACTCTCCTGGAGGGTTTATCCTCTTCATATCTACAGGAGGCAGATCGGATCCTGAAGCTATGACACTCCTCCTATAATTGTTGAAGCCTAGAAAGTCAATAGGCTCTTGAATTAGAATCATATCATTCGGCTGGACGGATGGAGCATTATCTCCATAGAGTTTAATCATCTCCTCAGGATACTCTCCCTTAAAGATTGGGTCGAGGTACCACCGATTCTGGCACATCTCCCATCTTCTCGCAGCCGCAATATCATTCAAACTTTGACTAGCGGGCTCAACAAAGTTTAGATGAATAACTATTCCAATCTTTCCACTGAGGACGTTATCTCGAAGAACTTGAACAGCGGCTCCATGGGCAAGATAAGCATTATGAGTAGCCCTAAGAGCCGCATCTACCCCTAGCCTGAGCCCTGGTGCATCCTCTCCTGTGACGTATCCTTGCCACGTAAACTCCCACGGCTCGTTTAAAGTAGCCCAGTATTTCACGCGATCTCCTAGCTCCGTGCTCACAACTTCAGCAAATTCTACGAAGTCTTCAACTATTTCTCTCCTAAGCCAGCCGCCCCCTTCTTCTTGAAGCTTTTGAGGGAGGTCAAAATGGTAAAGAGTGACGAATGGAGTTATTTTAGATTCTAAGAGTGCATCTACAAGATTACTATAGAATCGTAGTCCTTCTTCGTTAACTTCTCCTCTCCCCTTAGGTAGCACTCTAGACCAAGATATGGAGAACCTATAAGCATTGACTCCTAGACTTTTCATCAATTCTACATCTTCACGCCATCTATGGTAATGGTCGCAGGCGATATCTCCATTAGTTCCATCCTCTATCTTTCCCTGACTATGGCTGAAAACATCCCAGATACTTTGTCCTCTCCCGCCTTCAGATGATGCTCCTTCAATTTGATAAGCTGAACTGGCCGTACCTAACAGAAAGCCTTGAGGGAAATAAATTTCATACATTTCTAAATTATCTTAATCTCCTATATATCTCATAACAACCTAAGTTTATATTCTTTCAGAAGATCGAAAGCAAGCTAGACTATTTAGAAAGTTTTATAATAAGATTCTTCATTACTCGATGGATTACGGAAGGGTTACCCACGTTACAGACAATTGGAGTATTGGTAGCCTTCGGGCTGCTCATCGCTCTACGCCTTAAGAATATAGATTTCACATTATCTTTAATTGTTTCATCCCTAATACTAGGATTTACTTCAGAGAAACCACCAACCATATTCATTGATGTAGCCATCACAACCTTGACTGACCCAGTTACGTGGGACATATTCTCCTCAGTGGCGCTCATTACCCTATTGGGATATATCCTAAAGGAAACAGGCTTAATGACGGAGACGATTGGAGCTTTAAGGAGTTTTCTATCAAGTAGAGTCCTTCTTTCCGCTATACCTGCATTATTCGGAATATTGACGATGCCCGGCGGTGCATTAATGTCGGCGCCATTCAATGAGCCTGAGGCAGACAGATTAAAGCTGAAAGCAGAGCATAAAACCTTCGTCAACGTATGGTTCAGACACGTATGGTTTTGGGCCTCTCCTCTATCGCCTACCCTAATTCTCGCGGCCGCTCTCGCAGGTTTCAGTCAGAGAGAGTTCATCTTCGCTGAGGCTCCTATGCTGTTTGTAAGTATCCTCATTGGCTTAGTTGCTTCTCAAGGCTTCCTTAAAAGGGGGGAAAATGCTAATCAAAAAGGAAAGTACTATTCTTCAGCTTTAACGGGTCTGGCTCCAATAATTCTCGTAGTCATTCTGAGTCTGATTGGCTTACCAGTATGGTTGGCTTTAACTCTAGGCTTGATCGTGGCGCTAGCAGTGAAACACGTCGGTCTCAAACATCTTCTAGTTTTCCTCAGAAAGGGGATAAGATGGGACATAGCCCTCACAGTTTTGGCGATGTTGTATTTCAGATATCTCATACTAGCCTCGGGCTCAGTCAATAGCCTTCTTTCATCTCTTCTCAACAGTGGAATACCATTGCTCTTAATCCTGATAGCTGTACCCGTCTCAGTAGGCATGATATCAGCCACCCCAAGCATGGGTCTTGCAATAGTCTTCCCCCTTCTCATACCTTTATCTGGAAGTTTAAGCGTATACTTGTCAGGATTCATTTATGCAGGAATCGTCGCAGGGTATCTTGCGTCTCCTATGCATCTATGTTTAGTTTTGACAAACGGGTATTATCAATCAAGTTTAGGGAAGGTTTATAGATATCTTATCCCTTCCACTATCGCCCTCTACCTCGTGACGGGAATCTATAATCTCTCCATGAATAATCTTTACAACATATAAAAATGAGCTTACAATTCCTCATTAGGACGAAAAGAGTGCTAATTAATACATTAATAAGCTAAGGAGCTGTCCAGGAGAGGTATTTTGATGTGGTAAACTTTTGTTTCCATCTCTGTCCTAATCCTATCTGCACTACTTCAGGCAGTATCTGCTTGAGAAATCTTTCACCTGGTTTCCCAGAAACGATCCCTTCGCAATCCGGATCGAGATAAATATAGAGTGTTTGTCCGTTGCTCACGTATTCGCTTCTATCTCCTCTACTATATACCGGTTTAGAGTGAATACGGAATGGAAAAAGCTTACATGCTAAAGGCTTAATGCCCTGAAGTTCACAGACCCATCTACCCTGAGACGGATGCTGAAATATGCACCGACCGTTAAAACTATGCTTTAAATAGACTCTGCCTAAACCAAAGTCGAAGGCATCGTATCCGTATATTTTAGCGACGCGGACGTATTCATCCATCTTAAGAGGGACATGGTATCCTACACAACACTTTCCACAAGCTGTACATGACCAGGTGTGGACGTCTCGCCAAGGTATTAATGCGCTTTTATCCATGATGTCACATTCTTTAAAGTTCCGAGACCTAAATACCTAACGAATCACGTTATAATTTTTCCAGGTTTTTAATCGGCTTAAATCATTGGCGTTGTTTCTTTTTCTCCTCTTCTTCAAGAGCATAAAGCAACATGTTAATGTCATAATGTTGCTTGATGAGTTTGATTGTAAATCTTGCGAATAACATAAATACGGTAAGCGAAAAGGCTAAGATAACTACTGTCCAGAGAGTAATAGTATCCACCAATAGTTTCTCCAACCATATATTAGCTTAGCCTCATAAATATTTGACCCTCAAAACGCTTACTAATGCTAAATTTCCTGTTCTCTATCTTTAAAACGATGAGAGAAACATTATATTTTTCAAGATGTAGAGCTGGTTCACTCCTTATCTACTATAGGTTTAGCCATAACCCATGCGTCTTCTCCATCCATATAATAGCCGAGATTCTTCTTCAGTTTGATGAACCCGATCTTTTCGTATAGGCTTATAGCTGAATTGTTAGTCACCCTAACTTCAAGGTAACACTCCGTGGCTTTATATTCCCTCTTACCATTCTTAATCGCTTGGATAAGCAGGTTTGTCCCTATTCCCATCCTTCTATAAGGTTCTCTAACCGCTATTGAGACCACATGGAGTAGCCTCGTTGGCTTTAAAGTCTGAAATTTGGAGAGTCCAGTCTCCACACGGCACATGATATACCCTTGAATACTTCCATCAACCTCAGCTACAAGGAAAGTCTTGGGAAATCGATCGTATAGATCCCTGAAGAAAAAGAAAGTATAGTTTTCAGGAAGGGTTTCGAAGTTGATCTCCATGACCTTGTTGATATCTTCCAGCCTAGACTGCCTGATCGTAAAAGCCTTAAGCTCCAATTTAGACTCTTTATCCGTCTTCCTCAAAGGATTTAAACGCTATGTATAAATGATGCTTCTAGATAGGTTTTTACCTTTCCAACCTGATTTATGGAGAGTAATCGTTAACGGTGCAAGAGCTTGGCGTCGTATAGGATAGTTGAACCGATCGTTGAGGAAACGATAGAACGAAGGTTCATAGTTGAGGATAAATTCTATTCAATGAATCAACCAGTATTCGTCATTAAACCCCGCGGAGAGGGGGATCCTCGGCAGCTTCTGAAAAACGAGTTTAAACACCTTGTAAAGGAGTTAAGTATGCTAAATTATTATCCTAGACTTTCTGAAGAGGATAACCGTTATCATCTCACTCTTCTATCGAAGCCTCTATCGAAACCACAAAGCTACACAAAGAATCTAATTCTCCTAGCTGCTACGGCTGCAACAATATTCATCGATGGCTTTCTCCGGAGTAATAATCCTATTCTCACGGAAGCGTTGATGTCTGGGGTTCCCGTAATTGCAAATGCGGTACTATTCACGATTGCTATCCTCGGAGTATTTGGCATGCACGAGTTAGGGCATAAACTCTTAGCGATGAAGAGAGGTATCGAAGCCTCTATGCCCTACTTTATTCCAGCTCCGCCGGGTATGGGAGGGACTTTTGGAGCTGTAATAACTCAGAAGGAGCCTCCTGTGAACAGAGACGCGCTTTTCGACTTAGGATTCAGCGGGCCTTTAGTTGGGTTCATTGTAACGATATTTGTAGCTATTTTGGGGTTTAGTCTATCATTCACGGTTCCTCTAAGCGTGGTTGAGCGATGGATGCTTAAATTTCCTGATGTTAGGTTTCAATCGATACCATTCCCTTTAATCCTCGAATTCCTAGCCTCGATCTTCAAATCTGTAGATGAGAACATGGTTTTGATACTGCATCCAGTCGGGTTTGCTGCTTGGGTCGGTTGCCTGGTAACTTTTATAAATCTCATCCCCTCTTGGCAGCTCGATGGAGGACACATCAGTCGCGCCGTATTCGGGGAGATGAATCATAAAATAATCTCCGTGGCTGGCGTACTCTTGCTTTTAATTTCTGGATATTTTGTCATGGCTATTATGATCGCTTTCTTCATGATGAGAACTGGAGGAGAGTCTGCAGCTCCACTAGACGACATCTCCCCTCTAAGCTTTTCGAGAAAGCTTTTATTCTTCGTCTATCTTGCTATGATGGCTCTGACTCTCATCGTTCTCTTTCCTTTCTAAGATAGGTAGTGTGTAACACCCGTGAGTTACTAAGATCGTCTTCTTCCTTCTGCGCTCTTCAACAGCTAGTTTTAAAGCCTCATTAGCTGTTTTCGCTATCTTGAAACCTAAGGGTTCGACGAAAGTCTTTGGCAGAGCTGAGACCAGGATCACTTCATTTGTTTTCAATACGTTTTTGATTAAATGAACTGATTCGGCTCCTAGGATATATCTCCTCTTCAATTCGCTTAGAATATTAATGTGGGCAAGCTTCATAAATCCTTCAGCCCCTAAACCTTCCGAACACTCTGCCAAAAGAACGATCATAGTTCCCTTCCTTACAATCTGTCTTATGTTTCGTAGAGACCAGATCGAATGGTATAGGCTGAAATCGAATCTTATCCCTCCCGCGCTCACTACAACCACGTCTGCATCGACTTCTGTTTTAACATTGAACGATGAACCAAACTCGACTAGAGCATTCCTCCAAGACTCTTCTAGGTTTCCAGAGTATGCTTTAATTAGTCCTCCATGAGGGTTAGTCACAAGGTTGATTGCGAAATCATTGCCAGCCAGACTTACAGCTTCGAAAGTATCCTTCAGGATGGGATTTTCTTCGACTATTCCAGGTGCAACATTATTTTCAAAAGCTTTTACTCGAATAGCTTCTAATGTTTTTAGACTGCAGATTCCTGGAATGATTGCTCTATGCGCACCACTGAATCCGGTGTATGGATCGGGATTAAACTCGCCTATCGATATTCTGATCTCGGATGAAGCATATCTATGGTTAATCTCTACGCTCGCCTTCCCTCCTATTTGACCAACATTAACAACATTCTCCGACGAAGGTAGGTGTTCTTCAATCGTGATCGAGCTGAGTTCTGTATTGCTTTGAATCATTTTCCTCAGTTCAGGGTTACCTTTCTCACGGGATCCGCTCCCTATAACGATGACAATTCTTTCTTTCGAGATATTCCCAGAAAGTTCTTCTACTAAGGCTGAGACAGCTGTGACCGCTAGGTTAGGCTCCATCAAGCCGTCAACAGCTATGGCTACTCTAGAATCTGGTTTAAACTCTATGAGTCTCTTAAAGTTTTTTTCCAGCGACCTTGTTATCTCCTGCCTAGGTTCTTGAACCCTCGGGCTAGGGTTAGGCTCGATTACTCCAGCGAGATCATTTATAGGAATAGTTAAGTGCACTTCGCTCCTTCCGTAAGGGAGCCACATCTCCACCATAGATATCGATACCTCAAAGACTACACACGTTTATCTCAATTATCCTTAAATGCTCCTAGAGGAGAGATCAGCTGGTTACTGTTCGCTTCTTATTCGCTATCTCATTCGATAATTGGGAGAGAATAGCTGAAGCCTTTTCAAGCTTATCTTCCGCCTCCTTCTTGGAACGCCCGGTTGCTGATATCCAAACTTTGATCCCAGCCTCGCCGTGAGGTTTAACCATGGATTTAATGTAAACGGATCTTTCCCCCCTCATCACTTCGTCTATAAGCGAGGCTAGTATTGACTCGTCTTTTAAAGGTACGAGGATTATTCTCTCAGCATAAGAAGCATCGGTTTTCTCCCTGAGTAAAGGCTTCACCTGATTCTCGAAGATCCAAATCATTTCTTTAGGTACTCCTGGGAGACAAATAATCACGCTTTCCTTGGTTTTTATTAGGACTCCTGGTGCTCCCCCTACCTTGTTGTCAAGAGGCTTGGCGCCTCGAGGTAGAATAGCCATCTTCCTTCTCGATTCAATTATCTCGGGTGTATCTACTTTCCCTTCTCTATATAGTTCAAGATACTGTCTAGTCACTATTGAGAGGGCTTCAGGATTCAACTCTAGGCTAGAGTTTAAGGCTTCAGCCACTCCCTTCAAAGTCTTATCGTCATGCGTCGGTCCTAATCCTCCAATCGTTATGACTATGCTACACGAATCAGAGATGAGTCTTCGAATGGCTTTAGCGATCTCGCTTTCATTATCTCTAATTGTCATCTGCTCCCAGACTCGGATGTTTATGGCTTTTAGTTGAGAGATTATCCAATGGCTGTTAGTATCTGCTATAACTCCATCTAGGATCTCATTTCCAATGACTAGTAGACCAATCTTAACAGATTCGGCTTCCAACGGTCTTTCCATTCAAAATAGGAAGTATCAGCTAATAATGGTTTTTATGTCAACCTAAACCCTTTAAGGTCTCTTAATTAGCAAGGCCATCCACGTTTTCAGGCAGGCTCTAAAGAGGATTAGAGCTTAAAGCCTTGGCGAGGCTGTAACCAGCTTTTTCAAGCATCTCTAACTTATAGTCCTTTGAGATTCTTGTGATGGGGATTAAATCGAATATTTGGAAACCGAGTCTCCTCAGATAATCTTCAAGATTTAAAAGAGCTTTCACCGCTCCCATTCCGCTACCTCCTGCAGATGCTATGCCTATCGCCTTCTTCGTAGATAGGTTTCTGAAACCGTTAAATGATTCGCATCTTCTAAGTCTGTCTAGAAAAATCTTTGCTGATTCGCTTAAGTCATGCCAGTACACAGGTGTTGCAAAGACGTGAGCGTCGGCTTCATAGATCTTTCCTCTTAATGTCTCAAAATCATCCTTCAAGATGCATTTTCCCTCCTTCCGGCACATGCCCCAGCCCCCGTCACATGCGATACAGGGTTTTACATCGAATCTGCAGAGATGCGCCAACTCGGCTTCACCCCCCGCATTTTTGAACCCTTTAAGAAAGGACTGGACTAAGCTTGAGGTTAACCCATCGATATTTACGCTCGACTGGATTGCAAAAACTTTCATGAGCCCACCTCTTTTATTAAATCTCTTTCTTATTAAAAAGATTGACGAAAATCGATTCCGTGGAAAGCATCATTTTTGGAATATTATAAGAGATCTTAGAGTTTATACAGCTTAAATATTAACGTCGCTAATTTTGAGTTTTAAAAAATGGATAAACGATCCAAGTCTTTTGAAAGCAAATTATTGGGCTTTAGATCCTTCTCTCCCGAATGATTAATTTTGCATAGACCTTAAACAGTTTATGATAGACTGGGCGGGATTTGAACCCGCGACTTTCGGCTTGCGAAGCCGACGATCATACCCCTGATCTACCAGCCCCCTGTATCAAGGAACTTTTCTACCGAAATAAAAGAGATTCGCCTAGTCCTCTGAATTTTACAAGATTACATTTTTCTGTTTAAGGAGAACATGATTAGGATGAGTTTTTACGATCATAAACTCTTTACTTCGAGAACAACAATCACATATTGGACTGATTATGAAGCTCCTTGTAACAGGCGCAGTTGGACGGCTCGGCAGAGACCTTGTGACATTAGCCTCGAAAAGATATGTTGTCCGTGCTTTTGATCTACCCCAGGTATCATTTCAACCAATTGAAGATGTAACGAATACTGAAGTTTTTCGTGGAGATATTACTAATCTTAAAGATGTCCGTGAAGCATTGCGCAGTGTTGACGGTGTAATCCATCTAGCTGCCGTGTTGCCGCCTAAAAGCGAGCAGGATAGGCTTCAAACAATGAAGGTTAACCTTGGAGGAACTCGCAATTTAGTTGAAGTTTTGAAAGAAAATCAAGTTCCGTTAATTTTCGCTTCTTCAGTTTCCGTCTATGGGGTCACTGCTCATGAGCAGCCCCCGATACGAGAGGATCACGTTTTACATGCATATAATGCATACTCTGAAAGTAAGATAGAGGCAGAAAAATTAGTCAAAGCTTCAGGCATCCCTTACATTATTCTTCGCATCTCCGCCATCTCGGTTGCAGAACTGGTCGAGCTTCCTGATGCGATCCCCTTTAGAGCTGATCAACGTGTGGAGTATGTTTTCGTCGAAGATGCTGCACAGGCGTTGCTATCCGCATTCGAGATGCGTGAAGCTTTGGGAGGCATCTACAATATTGCGGGTGGGGCATCATGGCAGATGACGGGAGAAAAATATATCAAATTTTTCTATGATGCTCTCGGGGTCGAAGTTGAGCCTAATTTCTCTAAAGAATATACAAGCCTAGATTGGTATGATACAAGCCGGAGTAGGTTCTTGAACTATCAGAAAACATCTTTAAATGATTTTCTTAACCGTTTAAGAACTGTTGGAGAGGAACTTGGGTTAAGGTGAGTATATTGAGCGAGGATTTGAAAGTGTCGAAAGAAGGATTGCTAAAAGCCCTCGAGACCTTGAGAAGCATACCTGCCACTTCGTTTCCTGCTGCTGAAATAAGAGAGGTAGATGCAAGGATTCAAATGGCGAATAATATTCTAATTCAAAACGAGAAGAAGATATGGCTGAGATCGAAAGATGGGAGAGAAATATTAAATGAAATTAGGTCTACAGTTGATAAGCTTCTTAGCGAGATAACTAAGCTTCAAAAATCTCCTGAGAGAGAGCTATGGGGCGGCTTTAAGCAGACCTTGGAGAAGCTCGAGAACCTTTTGATGAAGATAGAAGAGGAGAGTAGGAGACGAAGCATGGTTGTAACATGATCGAAGGGATGATGACTTAATCGATGTGAAGATCCAAGCTATTGATGGATCTATGCTTAATTCCCTAGCTGAGCCAAAAGTACGAGGACAAACAATTCGCGTAGAATAGGAAGGTCAAGCTCAAATATTACATGACTATGGCATAAATTCTGATCTTTCCCATTTTAAATTAATTAAAAGGGTCTCTATACCCGATTATTATATACTACTTATAGCAAAGTTTAGATTGAAAATTAAAATAGGGAGTGTGGCGAATTGCCAAGCAAAGTTTATTTTATGGATGATCGGTACACGGGTTTATCCTCTAGTCTACCGGCGAAGGCTAGACAGCTATTCGAGCATGCAGGACTTCAAGACTGTTTTAGCCCAGGCGACTCCGTGGCAATTAAATGCCATATGGGGGAATGGTATAATACCGCATACCTGAGACCCATCCTTGTCCGGGCGATAGTAGACGCTGTGAAAGAAAATGGAGGAACCCCCTTCGTAACTGACACGACAACGGCTCCATACTACTACTATGGAAGCCGAAGCACAGCCCAATTCTATCTAGAAACGGCTGCTGCAAACGGCTTCACTAAGGAGTCTATGGGTTGCCCAATTCTCATAGCTGACGGTAGCTATGGGATTGATGATGTTAGAGTAGATATTCCAGACGGTATTCTACTTAAAGAGGGGTTTCTAGCCTCAGGGTTCCATCAAGCCGACGCTGTGATCGTGGTCAGCCACTTTAAAGGGCACGTCAGCGGAGTCTTCGGAGGAGGGATCAAGAACGTAGCTATAGGATGTAGCTCGAAGCGGGGGAAGATTAACATTCATCTTACGACTCATCCAGAAGTAGGATGGAATAACTGGAGTTTCAAAGGAGAGAACTGTATCGGTAGAGATTGCCCCGACGCAACCCTCTGCGATAATATCTGCCCTGCCGGAGCAATTCATGTTGTTGAAAATGGAATGATATACGATAGAGAAAAATGTGTTGGATGTTTTGGGCATCAGAAACCCCTTTTCAACTGTAAGGTTTGGGGAGACGAAAAACTAAACGACTGGAGACACTGGTTCCTCATCGCCATGGGAGACGCAGCAACAGGATACGTCAGAGAGATTGGGAAAAATAATGTGGGCTTCATCACATACGCCATAGACATATCTCCTGGATGCGACTGCGCCCCAGGTTCGGATCGGGTGATCATACCTAACATGGGCGTATTCGCTTCAAAAGACATGGTTGCAATCGATACGGCTACCCTTGACATGTCAACCCGAATGCCCGGTATTCCCGGCTCACAGGCAGTTGATAAGAACATCATGGAACCAGGAGTCGAGAAGTTTACAGGTCTCATAGGTCGGAGTCAGTGGATTACTGTGAACACATGTTCACGTCTTGGAATAGGATCCAAAGATTACGAGCTTATCATACCCCCCGTATCTGACGACGAGTCGAAGTTCTGTTTCCCCTACTTTAGCCCAGAGAAGCCATCAGGATACTATTTGGCTAAAGGACTTATAAGGTTTAAAACCCTATTACCTGAAAGAGGTTTCAAATATAACAGGATCCCATCAGTTCCACTTAACGAGTTAATTGAACGTTAGCCCCTTTTTTCCATATTAAAGTAATAGGGAAGACGGGTCTTTTAGAAGATATTTTTGGGGCGTTAAATACTCGGCAAACATCATGATTTATAGCTAGATTCTGATAATCATGGCTAATGGATCCAAGAATAATCTGTATTTCTCACAGGGAAGACGCTGATGGTATAATATGTGCTTCATTTCTACGTAGGATTAAGAACGCATCCACTATTCTTGTATCATATGACGAATTAGAGAGTGCGCTATCTCGGGTAAAGCCACCGGTACATGAACTATACATTTGTGACGTAAATATTAGGGAAGAATTGATGAGCCACGTTCTAAGGATATCTAGATTCTCCAAGGTTACAATTGTTGATCATCATCCAACTGCGAAGGATGTACTAGATGAGCTTGGGAAAGCAGGAGTACATATCGTTTTCAGTCCAGTGGATTGTGCAAGCGTTCTACTATACGACCACTTCAAAGACAAGTTGGGTAGAGAAGGCGCTCGACTAGCAGCTTACGCTGCGATATCTGACCAGTTCGAGGACGGTCCCATAGCATTGGAAATCATTTCGAAATTCGATAAACACTATGTCCATTTTGAAGCCTTGATTTTAACATACGCATTGTTGAAGGAGAACTCATTAGGTTTCAGAGATATTATGATGGATGCCCTCAGTAGATACATCTTTCCACACAAAATTACCGGTATTCTACAAAAGGCACTTGAACAAGTAGAAGTGGTCTCAAACCTCATCGAACTGCTTCCAAACCGTTCAAAGCTGATTGATAGATTCGCTTATACTGAAGTAACAGACGAAGTTTCTCTTGGAACAGCGGCGGGGTTAATCCTAGACTCTATGGATGTTGACGTAGGTTTAAGTTATAAAAAGAATGGAAAGGAATACATTGATCTATCTATAAGAGCGAGGCGGGGTCTCAAAATTCACCTAGGTGAAGTTACGAAAATGATTGCAAAGAAATGTAATGGATATGGTGGAGGGCATAGTAGGGCTAGTGGCGCAAAGATCCCAAAAAAGAATTTTACCCTTTTCCTCAAAGACTTTGAGGAAGCGATGAAAAATAATGATTCTATTTAACCAATTTTTCTAGAACAACTTTAATCGAACCCTTTGAGATCGCCTCAGAAATCGAATCTAAAATATAATCGTATCTTTCTAATCCTGTTTTATCAATTTTCACTTCTTGAATGAAAACTAAGTTTCCAAAACGGTCTAACCCTTTCAGCTCCCAGATCTCTTTATGACTAGATCTAGGTGAAATTTCGCTACACATCTTAAAATTATTAGATCTTTTCACCTATTATAAATTAAAGTATTTCTAGATCGAGTCTACTAGACTTTTAGTGGAGTCTTCAAAGAATAAAACCTCTCCTCGACCTCATCATGCCTTATTAGAAGCATGTCGACCCCGTCGCCGCTGATGGCGTCCCTGGCTGATGCGGATTTTATTGCTTTAAGCGCCAAATAGGCACCCTCCTCCAATGTCATTCCATCTTTATATTCTGCTTCTAATAGACCCATCGCTATAGGCGCGCCTGAGCCTGCTGACACAAATTTATCTGGGATTACGCTACCTAAGGGATCTAAAGAGTAGACTGCTGGGCCCTCTTCATCTACTCCTCCAACTATTGTCTCCATAAGTAGCGGGTAGAGGCGCCTTTGGAATAAGAGATTCCCGATTAGTTTAGCAGTAGCCTTGACCGAGATAGGTCTATTATTCTCAAGGTTATAGAGGTTAGCATATGCTGAAGCTTCTCTAGTCAATGCTTGCATATCTGATACCAGTCCCGCGAAGGCCAAGCCTATATTCTTCGTCAGTTTGAATACTTTTTTCCCTGATCTACTCATAAGCAGATGTCCCCAACTCACCCTTTTTTCCGATGCGAGTATAACTGCCTCTTTACATACGAGGCCTATCGTGGTTGCTCCTTGAAGCTCTTGATAACTCATCGAAGATCCCTTCTTAGAACATGAGTATTAAACGAAAAATATTAATGTGTTGCCTAAATTCGTCGAAACTCTTGAGTCTTTTTCACACAAATTTTACAGTTATATGCTCTTGGATGCGAAGACTCTACGACAATAAAGATTATTGTTTTTCATTACCTTTTGATCCTGTGAACTTTACTTTCGCCACGGTTTTCAGTCCATTCGATAGAGTACCCGAGAGCTTCTAAGACTTGTATAGGATGTTGGCATCCCATCTTTTTAAAAGCCTCGAGAACTGTTCTTAATGTAAGCTTTTCTCGCTTCTCAAGCTCTTTGGTGATTAGATCAAGTTTAGTTTTCGAGATGAAGATGCTGCCGAGATCTGCCAGATCCTCTCTTCTTTTAAGCAATTCTCGAACACTAGCCTCGGTTATACATTGAGAGTTGGCTAGTTCTTCAACTATGATCACATCTGGTAATTGTTTTTCTCTCGAATGAGGCTTAGGCGGCTCGTGCGAAACCTGATATAATTTTTTATAGGTAAGTAATGCCCCATGCTTCTCTTTAGAGACCTCTAGAATATAATTTCTACCGGATTGCCGCAGCTCTGCTTTAATCCTCCAGTCATCTTGTAGCATAAGCTGAGCTATTACCTTCTCCAACTCTGACATTCTGGATTTAGAGTATTTTGTTGAGTACATCTTCAATGTGATCCTTTTAAACTCGCCTTCGCTAAAAACTATGGATTCTCCGAGTTTTAAGCTAGGCTTCTCTACGGTTCCTTTAAACGTCAACTCCATCTCATATGACTGTGTTAAAATGCCTGTGATCAGTGCAAAGTTGTATTCTTTCAAGAGCTCCATCGGTTCTGGGGGGGTAAACTCTAGGATTCTCTGCTCATCTGATAGATCGGCGTAAAGCGCATCCTCTATCTCTATAGAATCAACTCCGAACTTTGATGAAACTTTTGAAAGAATCTCTCGTCTCATATTCTCCAAAGCGAGCACTCTGTTTCCAACTTCTTCGAATACAGCTCTGCGGACCTCAACTGGGTTTAAAGAGATCTTGGAACCGAGTTTGCATCGCTGCTCGAGCATGAATCCGAGCCCCCTCACTAACTTGTAGTCATACCCTAAATCCTCGCAGCTGTCGAGCGACTCTTTTAGCTCCCTATATTTTTTCCCTAAATTATCTTCAAAAATTGATATGAGGGTTTTTGCTAGGCTAAGTTTGGTTTCGTCTGCATAGAGCGGCACAACTATTCCTTTTCTTCGTCTAAACCTTAAAAGGTCTAATGGAAGCGTCAATCCTGTTTACGCCTCTTACTGAGCCTAGTCTCTACAGTGCCGACTGAGACTAATTCTATGAGTTTAGCTTTCTTCTCTTTCTTCCTGAGTACTCTGCCTAGACGTTGTATGAAGGATCTGCTGCTTCCTGTCCCGCTCAGGATCACAGCCAATGAAGCGTCGGGCACATCTACTCCTTCTTCGAGAACTTTACTTGTGACTATCCTTCTATACTCGCCTGAACTGAATTTTCGGAGTATATCCTCCCTCTCTTCACGAGGAGTCTGATGCGTTATTGCTGGTATAAGCATCTCTCTACTAATTCGGTATACCATGCTGTTGTATTGAGTGAAAATGATGGTTTTTTCTTCCGAGTTCTCAAGAATCAGATTCTTCAAGTAGCTTATCTTAGCTTCCGAGTTTAAGGCGATCTCCATTGCTCTGTTTCTTGATAGAAGGGCTCGCCTAGCTTCAGGGTCGAAGCCGCTTCGCATAATCAGCCTCTGAAAATCTCTAGCGCTCTTCATCTTGATCCCCCTTTCCCTAATAAACCTTTGATAAACATTATAGTGCATCTCATACTCTTCACGTTCAACCCTTTTAAGAGGCACATGAATGGTTTCTATCGTATAGTCGGCGAGATGGGTTCCAGCTAGGTCCTCAACGCGCATCTCATAGACTTTCTCCCCTACGAGTTCAGGTAATAATAGGTGGAACCCATCCTCCCTTTTAACAGTAGCTGATAGCCCAAGCCTGTAGAGGGCTATATACTCTTCACCAATTTTTTTGAAGGTTGGTGCAGGGAGATGATGAACTTCGTCAAAGATTAGGAGATTAAACTTGTTTCCAAGTTCTCGAGCCCTTAAGCTCGCCGAGTCGTACGTAGTCACCGTCAGAGCCTCGACAATGTCTTTTCCTCCTCCAACGATTCCAACCCTCTCTCCGAAAGTCTTCTCCAATTTTTCCTTCCACTGTTCAACTAAAACGAGGGTCGGGACTATGACTAGAGTAGAGGTTCCAGCATCCTCGATAGCCTTTAGAGCGATCATAGTTTTTCCAGCCCCTGTAGGAAGCACTACGACCCCTCTCCGGTCAGCATTCTTCCAAGCCTCTAGAGCCTCTTTTTGATAATCCCAGAGCTCTAATTCGCTAATGCGTTTGTGAAATTCAGATACTTTTGATATCTTATCAACATAGTTCACTTCCCTTTCTTTAAGATCTTTGATCACTTCTCTGTAACGAAATGCAGGAGCTCTGAAGGCGCCTAAGTGGTAATCGTATTTACCATAGATAATAACTCCACCTTTCGCGATTATTGATCCGTCTATGAAGCTTAGTTCTATCAATTCTCTTCCTCGACGATTCTATTTATAGAAAAAGGCATGTTTTGCACCTCCTTCGCCTAGGCTGGAACCGATCTTTTCCTGAATCCGATTCCCCTGCACTTTATTTTGACAGGCTTCCCTAGCTCTCCATCGACCTCGAAACTTATCTTCAGCATCCTTTTTGCCAATTCGACTGCTGCTAAGATGTGAGGTGTCAGTCTACTGGCTGTAAAACATGATTCACCCTTTGCTAGTGAACACCAAATTATGAGGTTATCGGCTGTATGAAAGTCAACTGAGGCACCCGTCTCAATCTGGCTTAATAAAGACTCAGCAGCTTCCAACCCAACTCTCTCAGCTGGCTTTCCCCTTTCTCCAAGAGCGTCTGCACCGATGAATGCCGAGTTTTCTCTCACCGACCATAAGCAAATATAGCTCCCAGGGGACAAAGGTGCTGAATCACCTTTAATTACCACTTTGTTTATCTCTGTTCTGAAGCCTCTATCGTTTAGAATTTTCTCTGCTGTTCGAGCCTGTCTCTCTGCAACATGTTCTGGTAGCTTCCCGCATACTGAAACTCCTTCCACAAATCTGATTTCAGGCTTCGGCTTCAGTATAAGAGGTTTTAAGTCCTCGATCGGTTGGATGGAGGCTTCAACTTCTCCTCCTCCTTTAGGGTAGAATCCTTCCCTAATCGTCTTTAATCTTGCTTCGAGTCCCATCGATCGAGCTGACTCTAGTATGACTCTATCCAGAATCTGGATTGGTGGAGCCTGCCTAACTACTGTGCCTCCTTTAGCGATAATCTTTGAATTGGAATCCACAAATGCCATTATTGGGATTATGCTTTGTAGCAGAAGGCTTACGCTCCCCGCTGTTTTGATATCAAAGACGTATTCTCCACCGTGAGGAGGCTTAGGCGCGAATGTTAACTCCTTAGACCCAACTTCCAAACCTTCTATTCTAGTGTTGCAGAGCTTCGCTACAGCTTCCACAGTAGTTAGATGCTGTGGCTTTAACCCTGGTGGTTTTCTCCCACCCCGGATATTGAAAATCTTGACGGGGGCTTGGAGAAGGGCGCTGTATGTTAGAGCCATACGCAGAATCTGTCCTCCCCCCTCCATCATGGAGCCATCGATCTCTATCAAGCCCCTGTCTCCTAAGAAACTGATCATCCTTAAGAAAACTTCAAAATATACTCGGTGGCGATCTTCCTCGCACTTAATAGATGTTTCTTGTCTATGTTTGGTACTCCGCAGATAAGTAATATGAGACTCCGTGTATCTTCAGTTATTTTTGAAGATTCTGCATCTCTGTAAGGATATATGGCAATCAGTTTTTCATCATCAGATATTACGATTTCACCCCCTTTTAACCGAGTTGGAGCATTCATCCCGATCCCTAGGAAAATCTCACCATCACATGCTTGTCTCATTACAAGTTTTCCCTTTAACCTCTCTCTATCAAATGCCGCTATAGAGATGGTTGACTCTATGGAGGCGAGATTATATGCATCGACGACTGTGTTTATTTTCGGCAGCTGGTTACCACGGAGAATCCTCCGTATCAGTGCTTCGGATGCTGGTCTGTTTTTTGTTGGATCCAGACCTATCCTCCAAAAAAAGTCTCTGTAAGCTCTAAAGACCGAATGTTCCTTCAACTGTTCCAGAGTCCATTTCTCTTTCACTTTTTTTGCGATCTCAACTTTAAATTTTTCAAGCTCAGGGTTCTCTCTGCTAACTTTTATCCCTTCGACTATAACGATCTCAATGTCTAATCCAGGATACTTTGATGAGAGAGCTGGTTCAATGCTTAAAGACACTTTAACTCAACCATGGTCATCTAGGTCATCTAACTCTTTAATGTTCGCTCTAGAAGTATCCATTTTCGCCAAGTCTCTTATCCTCTCCTCACCATCGATCTCTTGAACGATTTTATAAACCGGATCAGGCACTAGGTTCTTCCAATCTTCTTTTTTCAGGATACGCCTCCGTATCTCAGTCGCCTCTAACTCGTCTCGTCTAAACATCCGAATCTTCCGCACATTATATCCTGATTCGAGAAGGAGTCTCCTTGTCAAAGGTTGATTTGTGTAGACAACTTCAAATCTTGGGGTTTGAGACTCAACCTGTGAAACCCATACTCTATGGGCTGGTGCATCAGGAATTGGGATTAGCAAATATCTGGACCTATCTATTCCAGAAGCATCTAGAGCTGCCTGTATCATCTCTATTCTTTCTCCCGCTGTGAAGGGGTTATCAAGCTCATGGCTCATCTGCGAACTACCGATAACTATGACTACTTCTTCCACCTCGTTTAATATCATCTTTATAGCGTGAAGATGCCCGTAATGGAATGGTTGAAATCGTCCTATGAATAATCCTCTTTTAAACATCAATTGCACCCCTTTAACTTCTTTCAAAAAGAGTCAAACAATCCTTTAACATTATCCCTTAATCACGACGTGTATGGGACTATTCAGAATCTTCTTGGAGTATGCTTATTACAAAACTCTATTTAAGCCATTAACCTAAGGGTTATAGAGAGGATGGCGGATAAAACTTGTCAGGGGCGTGAGGAATAAAGGATTGAAACTTCTCCATCTCTCCTGGAGTAACTGTCAAATATTAATAGAGTCGGTAGCTGCTAAAATCAAAAGAAGTGGGTTCAAGTCTGATCTGATAGTCGCTGTTAGTCGCGGAGGCTTTATCCCAGCCCGAATTTTATGCGATCAACTTTCCTTAAAACGGCTGGCAAGTCTTCAGATAGAGTATTATCAAGGAGTAGGTGAGAGGAGAGATTCTCCTAAGATAATATATCCTCTGAATGCTGAGGTTAAGGGTCTTAGAATTTTACTTGTAGATGATGTCTCAGATTCAGGAAGCTCCCTTAGGTTTGTTAGAGATCACATACTAAGCCTAGAAGCTTCAGAGGCGAAAACGGCAACCATACATATGAAACCTTGGACGAAATTCAACCCGGATTATTATGCCAAAAATACTGACGCTTGGATAGTTTACCCATGGGAAACTCTAGAGACCGCCAACTCCATTGCAAGAAAACTCGGCCTTGAGGGTCTTAACGGAGAAGAGTTAAAAAAACGATTAATAACTCTAGGGTTCTCAAAAAAAGTCGTCAGCAAACTTAGCTTATAGCTCTATTCAAGCATATACAGATATTCTTCATACACTCTCCCATTCACGACCGTTCCAGGTTGAAGTTGCTTCAATTTCTTGTTTTTAATAGTCTCTAAAAAGATTTTGTTAGCTTTTTGTACGCTTAAATCCTTATTTTGAAGAAGTGTTAGCGGAATACTCGCCTCGATTACGCGAGCAGGAAAAATATGTCGAGTAGCCTTCGGAATAAATAACCTCCCATTCATAGCCGACTCTAAAACTTGTTTCTTACCGATCTTAGGTGGATAGATGATTGCAAAGATGGATCCAGTTTCCAATTTTTCTAATGCTTGCCGCTCAGCCTCGTAGTTTATTTGTTTCCTCATATCTTTCAAACAAGTTTCTAACCTTCTTACAGCTTCAAAAGCTAATTGGATATCTTCTTTAGAAAGTTGTACAAGATACTTACTATCGTAGAGACTCAAGAATAGTTGGTTCTCCATAGGAGTTTCAATATTTACTTGGAGGAATCTTAAACCCGTTTTTTCGGATAGAAAGATAGGATCAAATCGCTCAGAAACTGTTCTACACCAGCGCTCTATTCTAATACTCTCACTCATATAATCTACGAGGCAGACGCCTACGAATCTGCACCCAAATTTTCGAAGAGCTTCAACTCGATGCATGCCGTCAAGAACAACTAAGGTTTCCTTATCCACTATAACTGGTGAGATCTGCCTCTGATCTTTTCGGATTTTGCTTATCAATGTTTTAAGCATCTCTGGAACAATTTCTTCATGTAGAACGAGCCTATCAATCTCGATTAGAGTAATTTCAAAGTTTTCATTCTCATGTTTTATAGAATACGATTGAGATGTATAGCAGCTCAATTTAATCTATAAAATATTCTTAAAACAATATATTACTTCATCCATTTTTGGGATTCAAGAAGAATGTTTAAACCAAAGGGGACGGGCAGGCTTATGAAGATGTTTGAGGGGCCTCCTCTGTAATTTGAGTCTCTTCCGCTTGAGTTTTTTTAACCTTCATCATAGTTGTTAAATATCCCGCTATTCGATTCCTAAGGCGTTTTGAGACAGTGAAGTTTATTTCCTTCAGAAATTGCTTGTTCTGCTCAAAAACATCATTGAAGCTTTTTGGATATTTTTCTAATAGGTCGTCGGCAATTCTTTTTACTAGCTCGGTTCTGATCTTTCCCATTCATTCACCTTCGATTATTAAGTCGATTCTCAATACGGTTAGATACGCCTATTAAAGCTTAACTCTTCAATAAAAATTTTGATAATAGAATAATAGGTTTTAAGGAATAGACGTGCAAAAATCGTTATTACTGTAAATTTTGCCCTCATATCTACTAAAACTAAGGCGAAAATAAATAATGGTCTAGATGTCATCACGTATATTGAATTAAATCATAAAATTCAACTTCTTTCATCAAAAGGGAGGAAAATATAAAAAATATTCTAGTTGAACGTTTTTAAAACTGATGATTTGAGGAAATAGTAAAAAGTATTAAATATTCATAAGCTTCAAATTAAAAAAGGGCAGATTTTATATGGTAAATGAGATTAAAGTGGCTCCCATGCATAAAATAATCAAGCGTGCTGGGGCTGCCAGAGTCAGCGAAGAAAGCGCTGAAGCTTTAGGCAGAGTATTAGAAGAAGTCGGAGTGAAAATTGCTAAAGAAGCAATGGACTTTGCCCGTCATGCTGGACGGAAAACTATCAAGGCAAGAGACATTGAGATCGCTGCTAAGAAAATAATAGAGCGATAGAAATAATATACTCCTCGTAGACGAATCTTTAGAGGAAAAATGCGTCTTCTCAAATATGATGTTGTCATCGTCGGTGCAGGGCCTTCGGGAAGCTCCGCAGCAAAGACCGCAGCTGAATTAGGAGTAAATGTTATTCTATTGGAGGAACATCCTCGAGCAGGTATCCCCAACCATTGTGCTGAAGGGCTCAGCCTAAACGGTTTGAAAGATGCTGGTTTAGAGCCGACGGAGAAGATAATTAGTCAGAAGATCACGAAAGCAAGGGTTTATGCGCCGAACAAGAGGTTCCTCGAGTTAACAAGTTCAAATTGGGTTGGCTATACTATAAAACGCGACGTGTTTGATCAGATCCTTTCAGAAAAAGCCTGCTCAGCAGGTGCCGATTATTTCACGAATACTAAGGTGATAGATGTAATCAAAAAGAATGGAACTGTTGCCGGAGTTGTAGCTCTGCAAGGAGACGAGAAAATAAAGATAGAGGCTAAGGTGGTAATCGGTGCTGATGGCTTCGCTTCTGTTGTTCGAAGGTCAGCTGGGCTTGGAAGATGGTTCCTTGATGTTGTATCCTGCGCACAATACCGGCTAGGCAACCTTAAACTCGATGAACCTTGGGTTAACGAGTTCTATATTGGATCGAATGTTGCTCCTGGAGCTTATGCATGGGTTTTTCCCAAGTCTTCTGAAGAAGCAAATGTAGGTTTAGGCGTGAGGAGGGTTCATACGGATTCTGCTATCTCTTATCTTAAACGGTTTATAAGCTCTGACGATAGATTCAAAGAGGCTAAAATTTTGAGCATTACCGGTGGGATCACTCCTGTTTCAGGAGCAATTGAAAAATTTGTCAGCAACGGTTTAATGCTTGTCGGAGACGCAGCTGGGCTTCTCATTCCTTGTACAGGGGCGGGCGTTCATACAGGAGTGGTTTCTGGAAATTTGGCTGGAAAAGTGGCGGCTGAATCAATAGAAGATGGAGATACCTCAGCTAACCGGCTAGCTGAGTATAAGGACAAGTTTCAAGAGACTTGGGGTAAGAGGATCCAAGATAGTCGAAAAGTAGTGGAAATGTTAGATAAGTTTGATGATGAAGATTTGAATCTTCTAGCTGAAGTTATAACCAGCGAAGATATCCTTGCTTTAGCTAATGGACACGATGTCGCACGGGTAGTTAGCAGGATAGTCCGGCGTTCACCTATAAAAATCATGAAATTATTGGCGGCTTATATGCGTAGTTGAACTTGTCTTAGGTAAACTTTATATCTTGACCAAATTTTTGATTTGTAGTTAAAAATTATTATCTGGAGGGGATCTGATTTGGCATATATGTCTGGAAAGCCCGTTCTCATATTGAAAGAGGGGACTTCTAGGAATCGGGGTAGAGACGCTCGGAAATCGAATATTCTAGCAGGACAGATCATAGCTGAGGTTCTAAAATCCACGTTAGGCCCTAAAGGCATGGATAAAATGCTCATAGACAGTCTAGGCGATATAACGATAACTAATGATGGAGCAACGATTCTGAAAGAGATAGATGTTCAGCACCCAGTCGCTAAGATGATTGTTGAAGTAGCTAAGACTCAGGATGATGAAGTTGGAGATGGCACTACGACAGCGGTTATTCTTTCAGGAGAGTTGCTGAATAAAGCTGAAGAGCTTCTCAACGAAAACATTCATCCTTCAATTATAATCTCTGGGTTCCAGAAAGCTTCGGACATTGCAATGAAGACCCTTGAGAAGGTCGCCATTGATGTCGATCTCAATGATACAGAAACTTTGATGAAACTGGCTGTAACTTCGATGCGAAGTAAAGCCGTCTCATCTTCAAGAAACTATCTCGCTCGAATAGCCGTTGATGCGATTAGACAGATCGTCGAAGAAAGAGATGGAGAAATCATAGCTGACGTGGATAATGTTCAGATAATAAAGAAGATAGGAGATAGCCTAGATGAAACTCAGCTTATTAAAGGGATCATAATCGATAAAGAGGTTGTACACCCTGGGATGCCGAAGATCGTAAAAGATGCTCACATCGCTCTTTTAGATTCTGCTCTTGAGATCGAGAAACCAGAATTTAGTGCTGAGATAAGAATCAAGAAACCCGAGTCAATCAAAGCCTTCCTTGATCAAGAGTCGGAAATGCTAAAGAAGATGGTTGAGAAGATCAAGGCTTCTGGAGCTAACGTTCTGTTCTGTCAGAAAGGGATAGATGACGTTGCCCAGCACTTCTTGGCAAAAGAGAGCATTCTAGCTGTAAGACGGGTAAAAAAATCGGATATGGAGAAGCTTGCGAAGGCTACTGGAGGAAAGATAGTCTCCAACCTGATGGATCTAAAGACATCTGATCTAGGAAGCTGTGGTCTAGTAGAAGAGCGTAAAGTTGGAAATGACAAGATGGTCTTCGTTGAAGATTGTAAGAATCCGAAGACTGTAAGCGTTTTTATTCGTGCCGGACTCGAACGAATGATCGATGAAGCGGAGCGTACTATGAATGATGCTCTCTACGTGATCTCAGATGTTGCCGAGCTCCCCAAGATGGTTGTAGGTGGAGGCGCAGTTGAGATGGAGCTTTCAAAAACGATTCGAAACCACGCCAAACAGATGAGTGGTAGGGAGCAGCTAGCGATAGAAGCCTTCGGGAATGCTCTTGAGATAGTTCCTAAAACCTTGGCTCAAAACGCTGGTATTGATATTCTCGATATCATGGTGCAACTGAGAGCTACACATGAGAAAGATGATGGCAGCCACTATGGAGTGAACGTGTATAACGGCAAAGTTGAAAACATGTTCGAATCTGGAGTGCTTGAGCCTCTTGCAATAAAGATGCAGGCGATAAAATCCGCTGTCGAAGTAGCCTCGATGATACTCAGGATAGATGAAGTCATAGCAGCCAGCGGGAAAGAGCTTCCTGGGGCACCTGGGAAGGGAGAGCAGCCCGAACCAGGAGAGGAGTGAAAAACTTTTCCAGTTTTTTAGACTATTTTGAAGTGAAAACATTTAACCATCTGAATTCTATACTGTTTTGATGCGTATTGTTAAGGACTAATCGAGATAGTCTAATTAAAATCTCAGTTATGGGGATGATATCTAGCCCTGTCATAGGCGAGTCCGTATATAAAATCTCAGCAGAGGGGGAGCCCGTTATCCTTCCAGGTGTTGGCGGAATAACCTATAATCTTCGAGTGGGGGACTTGGCTTGCGGCTGGATGGCTGACCATGTTGAGCCAGGGGTGAGCCTGGAGGGTGTAACTGATCCTAGGATGCAAGGGCAGAGTAGAGGTTTGAACGTTTTAAGTTGCATCGGCAACGAGGCTTTGGTTATTGAGGGAGACGCTAAGGGAGAGCGGGGAGTGGTAGTTGGAAAACATGGGGGAATTGAACATGTCATGGTTGACTTCTCTCCTGAAATTATGGAGAAGCTTGTAATCGATCAGAAAGTGATGATTAAGGCTTACGGAGTGGGATTGAAACTTCTCGACCTTCCAGAAGTTCAGGTCTTCAACGCGGATCCTAGGCTCTTGGAAGCGATGGATCCAAAAGTAGTGGAAGGAAAACTCGAGATACCGGTTACACATACAATCCCGGCAGCTATCATGGGATCCGGCTTAGGGGCTAGTCATGTCTCTTCAGGGGACTATGATATAACGCTCTTTGACGATGCGGTCGTCGAGAAATACGGGCTCACTGATCTCCGCTTAGGTGACCTTGTTGCTATTCTAGATGCGGACAACAGTTATGGGCGAATATACCGGCAGGGAGCTATAACCGTTGGCATCGTGACTCATTCTAACTGCGTAATTGCAGGGCATGGGCCAGGAGTGACTTCGCTTTTCACTTCAAAGAATGGAAAGATAAGGCCCATTATCGCTGAAGACGCAAACATAGCTAAAATCTTAAAAATCAGAGACTATTAACCCTTAGCAGCAAGAATTCAATTAACAATTTTAAGGTGGAAAACTTAAATCTCAGTCAACGCGAAGTCTCTATAGCCTAGCTCCGGTCGTCTAGTCCGGTTAAGGATACGGGCCTCTCGAGCCTGTGATCCCGGGTTCAAATCCCGGCCGGAGCACCAAATATTTGTTCCCTTACTTAAAACAGCGTAATTATCAGACCTTTTAACAGGTAGCATGAATCTATTACTTGTTAGGGTTGTTTTAAGATGATGTCTAAGATGGCGAATCTTCCCTTTTTACTTATTCAAGTGCTCTTATTAATGCTGATTTTACCATCTGAGGATTCTCAACTGTTCAGAATATCCGTCGAAAATCTCGGCGATCTTAGCATAGTTTGGCGTAGGTTTGCAGTAGACTCCATAAAAGGTTCCACTCCTTGCTGACCATCCTTCAGGGTAGAATTTTAGATGGTGCTTCTTGGAAACATGGGATTGATTATTGAAAATAATGGTTAAGAAAGGAAGCGAATATTCCTGAGCGAGACCGTAAGCTGCTATGACTGGATTGTAGTTGAAAGCTTCATCCCCCTCTAAAGCGATCACGGCTTTTTCAGGTTTAGCAAGCTTTATGCCTAATGCTACGCCTAACCCTTGCCCGAGTCCAGTATGAGCAACTGGTCCAGCGGCTTTAAACCATATCCCTGAAGCGTTTCTATTCCTCTCTATGAGCCTATAGATCGTTTCGCCATAACTTATCATCTCGTGCACAATCACTATATTCTCGTCGATAACTTCGTTAATACAAAAACAAAACCATTGAGCATCAATAGGAGAATCATCCTTAACCTTAAGAGCTTCTCTTCTCCATCTCTCCCTAATCTCTTCATGTTTTATAGAAAGTGTTTTCCTACGTTTTTCAACCTTGTCAGCTATGTTACCCTTCGAGATTTTTTCTTTCACAAGCTCAACGAGGGAAGGTAGCGCTAAGCTTGAATCAGATTTGATCGACGAATGGGAAGGATAGTTGTAAATGGAGTATTTAACCTGCAGAGGATCCAAGTCCATGAACACTATCTTAGCACTCGAGTTTCTCAGAATGCTACTGGGTGGATGCCAAGGTGGCCAGCCGCTCGCATCGATAACTAGAATCAGATCCGCTTCCGAAGCATAAGGGTTTATGTTGTATCCAAGATGCATAGGATGGTTTGTCGGAAAATTCATATATCCCGGAGCCTCGAAAACAGGAACTGAGAGAATATTTGCAAACTCGATTAATGCTTCGACGGCAGTGGGGCTTCTACCCAAGTATCTAGTATAGATGATCGGAAGATCTGATTTAATGAGCAATTCCGCTAGTTTATCTAGCATACTAGGATCAGATTGGATAGGTGTAGGTGAAGATCTTGGAGGAATCCTTATCTTCTTAACCTTCTCAAAAAGTAGTTCCCTGGAGATTGAGAGTAGAGTAGGCCCCTTCACATCCGCCGATGCTATATCGAAAGCCCTTGAGATTATGCTTAAAATATTAACATTTGAATCGGGCGCGTCCGACCATTTAACATAATGGTCTACAAGCCTCCGCTGTCCACCTACTTCAGTAAACGATAGGTAGGGGGGCCAGGCGTTCCTCAACTTCTCCATCATGAGTCCTGTTCTGCCCTACGATCAGAACCACAGGTATGTTGTCAATATACATTGCTTTGAGCTCCATCGCGCCGTGGAGAAGCCCTGTGAGAACATGTGCCAACACAACTTGAGGCTTACAAGTTGCCATAGCGTAGCCTTTAGCAAGTGATAGAGACAAGCCTTCATGCCTGGAGTTTATATAATAAGGCTTCCGACCCTGAGAGTTATGTTTTGTGTGATACTTCCAAATATGGATAAACTCGCTTCCAGGAAAATAGAAAACGTAATCGACTCCAATTTTTCGAACTTAACGTATCCTCCAGCTGCTTTTTCCACATAATCTATTCATATTTAACAGATTTTTCAAAAGCCATCTAAATTCCATTTAGAATGAGGTATATAATTCATTAAGTTTTATCAACAATCTATAACGATCGTCTTATAATTTACTTCAAATTTGAAACAATGTTCGAAGCTGTTGAAGAACTATACTCTAAATTGCTTAGTTTGAAGAAAAGAAAGTTTAACGTAAATATCTACGATTTAATCTGTAGAGTATCCCTTACTTATCGAATTATTGGTTTGATATACGAATTCTTCAAAAAGGGCTTAAAATATATTTTAATTAACAAGAACTATAGTTTAGACTATTTACCCTCCTTTTCTTGGGGTTTTTTCTCCTTTTCTGGTGAATCTTTTCTTTCTGTTCCCGAAAACGGATTAGAGTCCCTGAACAGGCTAGAGAATCGTTTTATCTAAACAATGTTAAGGAGGAGCCAGGTGAACACATGGCTAGAAGGAACGACCTAGACATATGCGCCAGAATCCTAGAGGTCTCCAGGATGGGGGCCAGGAAGACGCAGATAGTCTACCAGTCTAACCTGAACTTCAAGATAGTGGAGAAGTACCTTAAGAGGCTCACAGAGAGCGGGCTCCTCAAAGCAGGAGACAGCTTCTACATCACCACAGCGAAAGGAGCAAGATTCCTAGAACAATACAGAGGACTAATGACACCCTTAGGTTTTGAAACATCTGATAAGGTGGTGTTATCTTGAGTGGGGATTCAAGCTTGGTTGAGAGAATTATCGGATATTTGATAATAGCTGGTGCTATTCTGATCAGCCTGATATCTCTCATCAGGCTTGTTAGTCTCCTTTCATCCATAACTCTTCAGTAAATTTGGAGGAGAAAAGGAGGTGTTGAATATGAGAGATAAAATATGTCCTCTTCAAAGTTACTGTAACAATTTCAAGAAGACGAAGAGCGGTTCCTGCTCTTCAAAATTAGAAGATATTTTAGATTGTTATCGCCACTTTGAAGAGAATCAATTTAGACTGGAAAAATTGTTGCAGAGTAGTTAGATTCCAGATTTTGAATATATTTATCTTAAAAAATAAACTTCCTAGTTTAATAACTGATATTTTTAAGTGAATACGATTTTCGATCTTTGAGTACTAAAATCTTGACTATATATCTAGCCGAAAATCGATTCTGTGGAAAATCTTTTAGCATGGTTTAAATAGTAAGTATGTTGTTAAATCTTGAAAAAGTTTTAACGGAGAGCATGAGGAGGGCAAAGATTTGTTTATGCCAAGGGCGTATGATAGGGCGATAACAATTTTTTCGCCTGAAGGACGTCTATATCAGGTTGAGTATGCTTTAGAATTAGTGAAGAGGGGCGCCCCCATAGTAGGAGTAGTTTCAACTGAGGGGGCAATTCTCGCGGCTAATGAGACTCCCGAGAGCAGGTTAGAAGATCCAGAGTATTTCAGGAAGATCTTTCAGTTGGACGATCACATAGGAGTTGCTATAGCGGGATTAAGTTCTGATGCTAGGGTTCTCATTAGTCAAGCTAGGATCATATGCCAGAGCAACCGTCTCCTATATGATGAACCCGTTGATGTAGAGACTTTATCGAGGAAAATAGGAGATCTCGCTCAAATCTATACACAGCACGCAGGTGTCCGCCCCTTCGGGGTGAGCATGATCATCGGTGGAGTAGACTCATCTGGACCTAGGGTTCTGACAACCGATCCAAGTGGAACGTATCGTGGTTATCTAGCCATAGCAGTAGGTAGGAAGAGCGACGAAGCCAATAGATTCCTTGAAGAAAAATATGATGAAAAGATAAGAATCGAGGAGGCCATAAGATTAGCGGTCGATACGGTTAAAGTAGCTTCTGAGGCTGAAGTTTCGTCAAAAGTTGTGAAAGTAGCTGTAATCCCCGTAGATTCTCGAATATTTAGAAGACTAACTGAGAAGGAAGTAGAGAAATATCTGAAATAGTGGCACATTTATGAGCGAGAAGTATACACTTGTCCGATACTCACATTCAGGAGAAAAGTTCGAGATCCTAGTTGACCCTGATCTAGCTCTCGCATACAAGCGGAGAGAAATAACTGATATTTCAAAAACTATGATCGTAGACACTATATTCCTAGACTCGAGTAAAGGGATAAAGGCCTCGAAGGAGAAACTCGAGGCTACCTTTGGGATTAGTGATCCTTTAGAGGTTGCGAAAATCATATACGATAAGGGACAGCTCCTCCTCACAGCTAGCCAGCGGAAAATGTTGACTGAGCAGAAGCTAAAACAGATTGTAAACATAATCTCTCGAACATATGTGGATCCTAGAACAAAACTCCCACACCCTCCTGTTAGAATTGAGAATGCGATTGAAGAAGCCAAGGTCTCGATCGACCCATTTAGAGAGGCAGAAGAACAGGTAAAAGAGATCGTTAAAAAATTGATGCCTATTATACCTTTAAGCGTTGAAAGTCTGGAGATAGCTATAAAGATACCCTCCGAGTTTACAGCCAAAGCTTACGGTATAGTGAAGAACATGGCAGAGATTAAAAAACAGGAATGGCATTTCGATGGATCATGGATAGCCTTAGTCTCGATACCTGCCGCAATGCAAGGCGAATTTCTAGAAAGACTTGGAAAGGCTACGCAAGGAAACCTACAGACGAAGATTATGAGGTGAAGAAAACTGTCTAAAAATTTTGAAACGAGAGACCTCGTAATCCCAGGAGACCTTATCTTCGAAGGTAATATAAGAACTGGAGAAAACACATATCGGCATCAAGGGAAAGTCTATGCAACCCGAATCGGATTAGTCGAATACGGCCATGACATGGTTTCAGTGATAGCCTTAGAAGCAGGTTATGTTCCTTTAGTAGGCGACTTAGTTATTGGGGAGGTCATAGATTTAGAAGCCGATTCATGGATAGTCGATATCAATGCTCCTTCGGATGCGGTATTAAATGTTCAAGACGCGATAGGGCAGCCATATAAACCTGACATAGAGATGCCTAAAATCCTCGATGTTGGGGAGACGATGGTGGCAAAGATTGTGGAATTGGATAGGAAGATGACCCCGATCCTGTCAATATTGGGCAAAGGTCTAGGTAAGGTTGAAGAAGGTCTCCTTCTCAAATTAACTCCATCCAAGATACCGCGTCTTATAGGCAAAAAGGGGTCGATGGTTAACATGATCCTTAAAGAGACGGGCTGTAATATTATAATCGGACAGAATGGACGGATCTTGGTCTCATGTAAAAATCGGAAGCAAGAAGAGATTGTTGTTAAAGTGATCGATAAAATTGAAAAAGAGGCTCATACAACCGGTCTTACAAACAGGATTCAGAATTATATTAAGGAATTGAAAGGTGAAGATAATTGACGCCGAAAAAGGTTAAAGAAGAGTTTTTGAGAGTTGACGGTCGAGCGTGGGATGAGCTAAGACCGCTAAAGATAGAAAGCGGCGTTCTATCTAACGCCGATGGGTCTGCATATATTGAGATGGGGAAAAACAAGATTATCGTTGGTGTTTTTGGGCCTAGAGAGGTTCATCCAAAACACTTGTCTAAACCACATACTGGTGTTCTTAGATGCCGTTATCATATGGCTCCCTTTTCTACAGATCCTCGCAGATCTCCAGCCCCCTCTAGGAGGGATACTGAGATAACGATGGTTATGAGATATGCTCTCGAACCGGCGATTTTTCTAGAACGTTACCCAAGATCTTCTATTGACATCTATGCCGAAGTGCTGCAGGCTGATGGCGGGACGAGATGCGCGACGATTACCGCGAGCTCTGTGGCGTTAGTCGATGCCGGGATACCGATGAGAGATCTTGTCGCTGCGTGCTCCACGGGCAAATATAACGGTAGGATAATCTTAGACTTAGGAGATTATGAAGACAAAAATGGTGAGGCGGATGTTCCAATCGCGTATATGCCTAAACTCGAACAGATAACTCTACTTCAAATGGATGGGATTTTAACTGCTGAAGAGTTTGAACAATGCATATCTCTGTCAATCGAAGGATGTAAGAAGATCTATGAAGTGCAGAGGGAAGCGATAAAGAAAAAATATGTAGTTGAAAAGAGTGAAAAAGAGATCGAAAAAGCTGAGGAATTCATTGAAGAATCTAGGGTGGAGGATGAACAATGATGTCAAGCAAATATGGTATAGCTTCGAGGCTCAAATCCAAAAGAATCCAAAAACTAATATCTAGTGGAAAACGTGCTGATGGTCGAGGATTTGATGAATATAGGCAGATCACTATAAAGACAAATGTTCTTGAGAAAGCAGAGGGATCGGCGGAGGTCTTCATCGGAAATACTAGGGTTCTTGTAGGCGTAAAAATAGGTGTAGGTACGCCTTTCGAGGATACACCGGGAGAAGGAGTTTTAGTCTGTAACGCTGAGTTTGTTCCTATAGCCTCCCCATTCTTTGAGCCTGGGCCTCCAGACGAGAACTCTATCGAACTCGCCAGAATTGTGGATCGAGGCTTAAGATCAGCTGGAGTAGTCGATTTCTCAAAACTTGATTTGATCCCTGGAAAATTAGTTCATGTAATTAATATCGACATCTATATCTTGAATTATGATGGTAACCTAATTGACGCTTCCGCTTTCGCGGCAATAGCTGCGCTCAGAACCTCAGTTAAACCTGTCTACGAGGTTAAAGAAGGCGAAGTGAAGCCTACCGGCGTGAAAGAAAAGCTAGAAGTTTTGAAGACCCCGATAGCTGTTACAATGGTTAAGATTGGCAACAGCTTGCTTGTCGACCCTTCGGCTGACGAGGAAGAGGTTATGGAAACCAGGATCACTGTAACTCTAGAAGATGAAGGGAATATTTGCACCATACAGAAAAGCGGCTCTGAACCCCTGAGTTTTGATGAAATTAAGAAAGCTGTAAATATCGCGAAGGTTAAGGCTTCGGAGATTAGATCGAAAATCGCTGGTGGTGAAGGATGAGTAAAAAGAAAAGGGGCTTCGGTCCCAAGTTAAGAACCCGTGCTGGATTCTCTGTAAGAAAGCGCTGGATAAAAATAGTATCTAGGATGGAAGCTCCTCATACATGTCCTAGTTGCATGAACCAAAAAGTTAGGAGAATGAGCATAGGGATCTGGGAGTGCAGGAAGTGCGGATTCCAGTTTGCAGGAGGAGCGTATCAGCCTTCAACAAAGATAGGTCAAAGCTCTGCTAGAACGGAATAGAAATCTTTTATCTATTCTTTAGGAGTTCTTTAATGTTTCAACCAGAGGAATACCCTGCAAATGCGATCATATCTATTACAGGAAGAGCGAATTTCGCAAATATTCTTTGGAAATCCCTAAAACCAGAGGTGGAGAGGCCCTCATCATCCCGCTCAAGAATCTTACTGGATCTTCAAGAAGAAACCATTAGGATTATGATATCTGCTTCAGACGTAACAGCATTAAGGTCCGCCTTGAATAGTTACCTGAGATGGGTGAAAAGCATCACAGATGTTTTAGATAAAGCTTCGAACGGCTGAAAATTGCGATAACTATAAAGATGTGAGGCTAGAGGTTTAAGAGAGGCATATGTCTGACAGTGAACTCCCTGAAGGACTCCAAGAGAGGCTTGCTCGACTTCAACAGCTTCAAAATATAGTTCAGTCATTATCTCTTCAGAGGCAGAGGATCGAGTTCGAACTTAACGAGGCTGAACAAGCTCTCAAAACCCTTGAAGGTTTGGCTTCAGATGCAAAAGTCTACAAGTCTGTTGGGGCAATACTCGTGGAGAAGCCTAGGGATGAAGTTGTTAAAGAATTGAATGAGAGTAGAGAGTTGCTCCAGTTAAGATCGAAAGCTCTTGAAAAACAAGAGAACAAGGCACGAGAGAGATTGAACAGTTTACAGCAAGCTATCCAAAAAGAGCTTATTCAGAAGCAAGACCTAGGTTACTAGGCGAAGATCTTCTTATCTTCTCGAAGAACCCTGGCTTTGATTCTTGCTTAGTTTCTGTAACTCTTTTAAACGTTTCATGTCTCTTCACGAGTAGGCTAGTATCAACCCCAAATTTGAACATCCTATTTAAAGCTTCAACGACAGCAATCGCCCCTCCGAAATCGATTGAAGTCAGCAAGTTTGTTGGAACGAAAAGTGACGACCAAGAGACCTTTTGTTTTATACACCAGTCTACAATAGAAGCGTTGATTCCCGATATGGCGCTCTCTGAGATTTTTTGTATGCCGAACTTGGCTACGTCTCTATCTTCACTAAATCCTAAAACGATGCTATCCTTCCTCTGTAATGTGAGAGGCATACCTTCAATGGAAACGAGTTCTTTAACACCTTTATCCTTCAGCCACTCCATGATCTCGTAGCCGATGTTCCATGCGTGTTCAGATGTTAGCATAATCTCGCTGACTATTAAGAAAAAATCATCGTCATCGCTTCCATATATCCGTATAGCATGTTCAGGTCGGCCTTCAAGGATCATCATCATGGGCGGAACAATTTTGGATTCAACGTACGCTTTCTGCTTGAACCCTTTGCTGCGTATTATGTACATGGCAGCCGTGTTCCCGATGAAGCCAGGTCCAGCGAAACCTGTTATAACGGTAGGATTCCTCCGCTTCACAGAGGCTACTTCAAAGATCTCTATGCTTTTTGACATTTCTATACTTCTATTAAAAAGAGTAGATGACTAGCTTAAAAAATAACCTTACAATTTCAATTGTTGAGTGTGTTTCAACGTTTGTGTTCAAGGGTGAGCCGAACCGAGGTTGAGGCTTTAAAGGATCTCATTCAAGGTAATATTCTTCTACTATGCCATAAAAAAGCAGATCCGGACGCGATATGCTCCGCCTATGCTTTTAATAGTTTGATAAAGACGCTTAATAAACCATCATCCTCGAAGATCTTGCTTCCGGGAGGAGCAAGTAGAGTATCGAAGAGGTTGATGAAGAAGATCGGCATAGAAACAGTCGTAGAAGCCTCAATACAAGAAGCTGATGTCTTAATATTTTTCGATATCGGAACTTTATCTCAATTAGATGAATGGGAGGAGCTTGTAGTTAGCTCTCAGACGCCCAAAATCTTCATAGATCACCATTCTCCCCTTGAACTGGTGGAGCGGCTTTCAACTATTTACATAGTTAACGAGGATGCTACGTCGACCTGCGAGATAGTATACGATATATATGAAGGCTTAGGGGTCACACCAGACTGTGAAGCTGCTAGGGCAATGCTTATTGGGATAGCATACGATTCGAAGCACTTCAGGATGGGGGATGCTAGAACCTTTAAAACTGTCTCCAAGCTTTTAAGCCTTGGTTTATCTCTTGAAGACGAATTATCTGTACTGGATGGCGCAGTTGATAAGTCTGAAAAGATTGCTAGACTGAAGGCTGCACAGAGGATGAAACTAATGACCGTCTCCAAATGGGTTGTGGCTACTTCGCATATAAGCTCTTTTCAAGGGTCAGGTGCTCGAGCATTAATCGATCTTGGTGCTGACCTCGCTCTAGTCGCTGGAGGAAAAAGGGGAACAATCAAGGCAAGTATTAGATCAACTCGTGAGTTTTTCAAGGAAACTCACATCCACCTTGGTAGAGATATAGCGAAAAAAATCGCAGAAGAATTTTCAGGGGCTGGCAGCGGTCACTCTACATCTGCAGGGATAAATTGCACAGGAGATGTGAAGTTATTTCTCAATCGGGCTAATGCGGTTATAAAGGAGGAAATTGAAGGATTAGCGTGAAGGATTAAAATAATCCATATATATGTTTATATCTTTTTTAACGGAGCCTAAAACCAACGGTGGATAAACCCTTGGGCATTGTAGAAGTCAGGGATCTATGGTATAGATACCCTGGGATTTCAGAGCCAGCTCTCAAAGGATTGAATTTGGAGATTGAAGAAGGGGAATTCATACTTCTTACGGGTCCAAGTGGTTGCGGTAAAACCACCTTCTGCAGATGCCTCAACGGGTTGATTCCGCATTTTTATAACGGCGATTTGAGGGGCGAAGTGACTATTAACGGTCTCTCAATAAGAGAAAATCCTATCAACAGGTTGGCTACGAATGTTGGACTAATCTTTCAAAATCCAGATAACCAGATCTTCGCTTTAACAGTTGAGAAAGATGTTGCCTTCGGTTTGGAAAACCTTGGAGTTGAAAAAAATGAAATGCTGAAACATATTGATTGGGCGCTCGATAGAACTGGCTTACAAGAGATGCGCCAACGAGCAACATATGAGCTTTCAGGTGGCCAGAAGCAGAGGCTTGCAGTAGCATCGATATTAGCTATGAAGCCAAAGATTATCGTTCTTGACGAACCTACCTCCTTTTTGGATCCTATGGGCGCGGAAAAGATCTTTAATGTCCTTCTAGCCCTCAATAAGGAGGATAAGATCACTATTATTCTAATCGAGCATAGGATAGACCTGGCCGCCCGCTACGTAAACAGAGTAATACTATTCAATGATGGAAGGATAATCGACGATGGTCCCCCAGAAAAAGTGTTCAGCGCTGAAGAGTCTAGGTTAGCTGGTGTTGGTATTCCAAAGATAATCCAACTAGGGAAGAGACTCAGACGAATGGGAGTTAATCTTGAGGACCTTCCTTTAGATGCATTAACGTTCACTGAAAAATTAAAGGAAAAACTTGTGAATAAGAAGATTAGCCTTCTCGTAGAGACAAATACGAAGGTAAATCGAATTATGGAGGATTCAGGAAACAGGCCTATCATAAAGGTGTGTGACATATCCTATTCTTATCCTAACGGGGTGGAAGCGATCAAAAACATCTCGCTTAATATATCTAAAGGCGAGTTCATCGCCATTATGGGTGAGAATGGGGCTGGAAAGACCACCCTTGTTAAGCATTTTAACGGTCTATTGCGCCCTCAAACAGGAAAAATCTTTATCGACGGGATCGACTCAGCGACGATGAGTGTAGCAGCACTAGCTAGGAAGGTAGGCTTGGTCTTCCAGAATCCAGATGATCAGCTGTTTTCTGAGAATGTCGAGGAAGAGATACAGTTCGCTCTTAAAAACTTTGGATTCAGCAGAGAGATAATCGAAAAGAGGGTTAATTGGGCTCTCAATCTACTTGATATAGAAAGGTACAGAAAATCTAGTCCTTTCGTTTTAAGTGGTGGAGAAAGGAAGAGAGTTGCTTTAGCATCAGTTCTCGCTTGGGACCCAGATGTTCTCGTCCTCGATGAGCCAACGATTGGTCAAGACTATGCTCAGAAAGAAAGACTTAGACATTTCCTCTTACAATTAAGGTCTCAAGGTAAAACTACGGTGATAGTGACTCATGATGTTGAATTCGTGGTGGATAGTAAGCCTAGAATACTGCTGATGTCTCAAGGACACATCATAGCTGATGGACCTACAGAACTTGTTATGACGGATTTTGAAATGTTAGAAAAGGCTTCAGTCTCTCCTCCTGAAATTTTAAAAGTGTTTAGAAGTATTTCTGATCTAGGGTTCCCTAAAAACGTTTTTGATGTAGATGAGGCGGCAGAAATCATATCGAGATCGTTAAGAGGAGGGTTAATTTGAGTTTACTTGAAGGATTAAGGTTTAGCAGAGGATCGTCCCCTTTACACGACTTGGATCCTCGAGTAAAATTCTTTATGACTTGTATCCTTTTCGTGGCAGCTATACTATTCCATGAATTTTCAATGCTCCTCATCATCTTTCTCTCTCAAATCCCCATAATAATCATAGGAAAGATCATCAAAGAGTGGCTGAAGACTCTAAAAGGTGGGCTACTCTTAGCAACCATGATATTTGTGACGAATTTAGTCTCGCTTTACTTTTTCAGAGGACAGCAACTCACCTTGGATATGTTGGAATACTCTCTCGCACTCACCTTCAGGTTTCTAATCATGATAACATCATTTTCAATCTTCTTTCTTACAACCTCTCCTGATAAGCTAAGTTTAGCACTTGAGAAGGCTCAAGTGCCTTATGAATTCAACTTTGCCTTTATAACTTCGATCCGATTTGTACCTGTGATCGCTGAAGAAGCCCAGTCTATAATGGATGCTCAAAAGTCTCGGGGACTTGAACTTGAAAAGGGGAGGTTTTTATCAAGAATTCGAAACTATATTCCCATACTACTACCATTGATTGTTAACTCGATTCGAAGAAGTCTTGAACTTGCCGAGGCGATGGAGTCAAGAGCCTTCGGAGCTTCGAAAAAGCGCACAAACCTATACGAACTCGAGATGAGTGTGCTCGACTATTTAGTTTTAGGATTCACACTCTTGATCTTAATAATCATAGTCTATGTAAGATTTTTCATGCAGACGTTTATGCCTATGTTTCCTCCGGTTAGAATATTGTAAATAGAAAAATTTTATATATATACTAGATATTCAATTGGCAGTATAATAAATAGAATAATGGTGCTTGTTAATGGAACCGAGAAAAGTTCAGAAAGTAGGGTACTCAACTTTATCTATATCGTTACCAACAGACTGGGTTAAGAAGACCGGCATACAGAAAGGGGATCTAGTCTTCATATCTGAAGAGAAAGACCGCAGCTTAAAGTTGACTGTAGAGCCAGCAAAATCCGAAGAACAGAATGTCTACATAGTTAATGTTGACAGATGCGATAACGTCAAAATTTTGGAGAGAATAATCGTCGCTAACTACGTTCTGGGGAGAAACATCATCAAGGTTGAATCTTCAAGACGTTTAATGAGAGAAGAGATAGAGAGCATCAGAAATGTCGCTCAAAGACTTCTAGGCCTTGGCATAATCGAAGAGAGTGATTACCATTTAATTCTCCAATGCTCGATAGACCCTAAAAGTTTTCCATTACCTACAGTTTTGAGGAGACTCTACATGATAACCTCTATTATGTTCAAAGAAACGGTAGATGCTATTATCGATGACGATGTGGAGTTGGCTAAAGATGCGCTCATCAGGGAGCCCGAGGCTGATACCATCTATTGGTTGCTGACTAGGCTACTGGCTTCAGCTCAAGAGTCGAATGCAGTTGCCGATGAGATTGGTGTTAAAGAACCTTTAATACTTATTCAGAAAAACATCATCGCAGTCTTCCTTGAGATGATCGGCGACAGGATTCTTCAAATAGCGAATAAAATAATTGAGCTTAACGATAAAAAAATTAGAAACAACGCGCTTATGGACCGCCTTTCACAGATAGGGCTTATGACTTTAACCATGTTCGATAAGGCTATTAATAGCGTGTTTGAAGGAGATGTGAAAGTAGCTAGCGACGTCGTCGACATGCGAGATTTGGTTGAAAAAGAGGAGAATAACCTTGAGAGATATTTCCATGGAAAAGCAGACATAGAGTCTGTTTCAATAATAAACTCCATTGTCTGGAATCTGAAACACATCTCTGAGTTAAGTGCAGCTATAGCCGAGATTGCTATAGATAAAGTTTTAATGGATAATAATGAAATGTGCAGTATCATGAAGAATTGATTCTCAAAAGTTCTTCTCGCGCAAATTTTTAAAAAGATAAAGTCAAGTAAAAAATTTTCTTTTCTTTGCTTATATAAGTTTCGGAGATGAGATATATACTGTATATACTAAGAACGATGGACATGGTCTCTAATAAGAAAATTAGATATAACAGTTCTTCGTTCTCCTAGAACGAATGAGCTTCGTTAAAGAAGTAACCAGCTGGATCCTCTCAGGAATAAACGGTATTATACAATCGGTAAACGATGAAGAAATTGAAGATATGATTCAAACGCTCCTAGCCTCCAAGAGTAATAAGATTCTCCTTCTTGGAACAGGGAGGAGCGGCTTCGTTGGGAGAGCGTTTGCACTGAGACTCATGCATCTCGGTTTCAACGTTTATGTTAGTGGAGAGACGATTACTCCAGCGCTCAGCCCTGAGGATCTTATAATAGCAATTTCAGGATCAGGTTCAACTAAAACCGTTGTAACTCAGGCTGAAGTGGCTAAAGAGATAGGGGTGAAGGTCATAGCCATTACCTCTAACCCCAATTCACCAATTACCAAATATGCAGACAAGGTAGTTATTGTTAAGGGTAGAAGCAAGGTAGATAAGGAGATAGACTATGAACGAAGGCAGATTACTGGAGAATACGATCGTGCACCTTTAGGCACCATGTTCGAACTTTCCGTCATGGTTTTTCTAGACGGAGTTATAGCTGATCTCATGCAAAGGCTTGGAGAAAGAGAGGTTGATTTAAGGAAAAGACATGCCAATGCTGAGTGAGAATCTTATTTAACTCTGAAAATAAGTTGCAAGAAGCCTTAAAAATAGGCTTTTTTTGCACTTATATAAAAAATAGATTTAAAAGCAGCTTTTTTGGAGTGTATAGGGAAATCATGGTAAGGGTTTGATAAGGACATGCCTAAGTATAAACAGACTGAGGAAATCCTAAAGTTAATGCGTGATAAAGAGCGGATAAGGAACATAGGCATAATTGCTCACATCGATCATGGAAAAACAACCATGAGCGATAGCCTCCTAGCTCAAGCAGGTTTGATGGCACCTAGCAGAGCAGGCGAGATGCGGGCTCTCGACTATCTTGAAGAGGAACAAAGGCGAGGGATCACGATCAAAACTGCCAATATTAGCCTCCTCTATGAAGAGGACGGTAAGCCCTACGTTATAAATCTGATAGATACTCCTGGACACGTTGACTTCTCTGGAAAAGTTACGAGAGCCCTGAGAGCTTTAGATGGATGCATATTGCTAGTAGATGCTGTTGAAGAGTTCCAGATCATGACTGAAGTACGGTTAAAGGCTGCGCTAGAAGAGCGAGTAAAGCCTGTACTATACATCAACAAATTTGACCGATTAATTAAGGAACTCAAGATGGAGCCGAATGCTATAATGCAGAAACTCCTTAGAATCATCAATCAATTTAACTCCATAGTCCAGACTTACGGTATAGACGAAATTAAGAATAAATGGACTGTAAACTTTGCTAATGGCAACGTAGCCATTGGCTCAGCCATGGATCTTTGGGGATTCACGTTGCCGATGCTCCAGAGAAAAGGTCTAAAATTCAATGACATAGTCCAATATTATAGCGAAGGAAAGATTGAGGAGCTTAGAAACATTCTGCCTCTCCATGAGGCCATTTTAGAGATGGTTGTCCACCATATTCCAAACCCCGTAGAAGCTCAGCCATTTAGGCTCAAACAAATATGGCGTGGCGATCCTGAGAGCGAGGTTGGGAAAGCAATGTATACGCTCGATGATAATGGACCTCTAGTAATCTGCATCACAAATGTAATTATAGATCCGCAAGCCGGGGTCATCAATACGGGTAGAGTTTTCTCAGGCACTATTAGGAAGGGTGAAGACGTATACCTGTTAATGGCTAACAAAGAGTATAAGGCACAGCAGGTCAGCATATACATGGGGCAGTACAGGGAGATCGTTGATGAGATCCCAGCCGGCAATATCGTTGCACTACTGGGCTTGGATCAGGGAAGAGCGGGTGAAACCATAGTGAACATTGCGTATAAGGAGAAAGTAGTGGGATTCGAGCAGATAAAGTATATCTCCGACCCTGTTTTAACCGTAGCCCTCGAGCCTAAAAGACCTGTAGACCTACCTAAGCTAATAGACGCCATGAATAAATTATCTATTCAAGACCCAAACCTTATAGCGACGATAAACCAGGAGACTGGAGAATATCTCCTCTCAGGAATGGGTGAACTACACCTAGAAATTGCTATAAAGGACTTGATAAAAGAATATAAAGTCGACGTTGTAGCGAGCGAGCCAACGGTTGTCTACAGAGAGTCCATTCGAACCGAAACTGGCCCCTTCATGGGGAAAAGCCCGAACAAACATAATAGATTATGGTTCACTGTTAAACCCCTCGATAAGAAAATAATCGACCTAATAAGAGAGGGGGAGCTAAACGAGGCGCTATCGAGGAGGAGGCGACTAGAAGTCTTAATGGAGAAAGGTGGATGGTCTTCAAGAGATGCAAGGGAGGTTATGGCCGTCGACCAGAACGCTAACCTTCTCATAGATGCAACGGTAGGAATACAATACTTAAGGGAAGTTAAGGATCATATTGCAAGTGGATTCCATTGGAGTGTTGAGTCCGGACCATTCTCTGGAGAGATTGTCAGAGGGACCCAGGTAACTTTGACTGATGCGCAGCTCCACGAGGACCCTGTGCACAGAGGACCGGCTCAGATCATGCCTGCAACAAGGGGGGCGATTTTCGCCGCCATACTTTCCGCTCAACCGACCCTCCTTGAACCTATATACAAGATACAGGTTACGATACCTCCTGAAGAACTTGGAAATGTAACAAGCCTAGTAAGCAGGAAAAGAGGGAGTGTTCACAGCGTAGAGCAGAAGGGGCCCGTCGTTGCAGTAACAGGCTTTATACCCGTTTCAGAGACTCTTGGACTTGCTCAAGAGATGAGAGCTGCCACCTCTGGTAGGGCTTTCTGGCAGAGTACTTTTGACCATTGGGCGCCAGTTCCAGATAGCATTCTGATGGATGTAGTTCAAAAGGTGAGAAAGCGTAAAGGATTGTCTCCAACTCCGCCTTCAGCTGACGAGTATATTGTAAAAGAGTAGAATCATATACGACATTTTTCAGCTAAAATTTTTCAACTCTATATGAAAGCTTTGATCATATATGCGCATAATCAATGAACAAGTATTGAGGGGAAATGCGAGATCTGAGCCTTTAAGAAGCTTAAGAGAAGATGCCTTGAACATCCTATGCTCAGCAGTCGAAGCAGTGGATCCTAGAGAAGCTGTTTTTAGAGTTTTAACCTCCGAAAAGAAGGCGGTATGTATCAAAGATCTAACAATAAATGAACCGTCGAGGATTATAGTTACAGGCGGCGGAAAAGCGAGTGGGCGTATGTCTGAAGCTGTCGAAATGGTTCTAGGCAACAGGATAAGTGAAGGCATAGTCATAGTTCCCAAAGGTACGAAATCTAGTTTCAAGCTTAACAGAATACAGTTAGCTGAAGCCCCGCATCCTATCCCAGATGAAAGCTCGATCGAAGCTTCAAAACGCATATTCTCTCTACTGACGGATTTAGAGGAAAGTGACCTTGTATTGGTTCTCATTTCCGGCGGAGGCTCCTCCCTCATGACGCATCCTGCAAGAGGGGTAAGCCTTGAGGATATTCAGAGAGTTACGACCCTACTTTTGAAGAGTGGCGCCACTATCCATGAGTTAAACACTGTGAGAAAGCATCTATCAGCGATAAAGGGTGGCCAGCTTGCGAGGAGGGCTTATCCCTCGCAGGTCGTCTCCCTCATACTAAGCGATGTAGTAGGAGACCGTTTAGATGTGATAGCTTCAGGTCCAACCTCACCAGACGATACAACATTTAAGGACGCTTACATGGTTCTCAAGAAGTACGGGCTTTTAGAAGAAGCTGGAGAATCGATAAGGCGACGATTAGAAGCCGGATTGAAGGGGGAAGTACCTGAAACTCCAAAGAGTGGAGACAAAACATTCAGAAGAGTGTATAACCTAATCATAGGAAATAATTTTACAGCCGCTCACGCAGCGAAAAAAGAGGCTGAAAATCTAGGGTATCATAGTATCCTGCTATCTACACGGGTGGAGGGGGAGGCAAAATATGTAGGAATGGTGTGCGCAGCGATTGCTAATGAGATATCTTCTACAGGCTTTCCAACCGGAAGACCTGCCGCAGTCATCTTAGGAGGGGAGACGACAGTGAAAGTGTTAGGGGAGGGGAGGGGAGGTAGAAATCAGGAGCTGGCTTTAAGCGCAGCTATGAAACTCGATGCTTACCAATGTGTGATAGCAGCTCTAGCAACAGATGGTGTTGACGGTCCTACGGACGCGGCTGGAGCTATTATTGACTCTTGTACAATTGAACGCGCCAGAGAAGCAGAACTCTCTCCTGAAGAGTACCTCTCCAATAATGATTCCAATACCTTCTTCTCTACTTTAGGGGACACCATTTTAACTGGCCCTACAGGCACGAACGTAAACGACATTTTAGTCATACTCGCAGCATAATTTAGGTGAGGGGATGTGATTAGAGCCGATAGGTTTCAGGCCCTTCTGGATTTGATCGAGCTCTTAAGCTCAATCGATAGTTCAGTTGACGCTATAATCGTCGAAGGGTCTAGAGACCGGGAGGCTCTCCGCAGACTAGGCTTTGATGGGGTGATAGAGATGCATTCGATGAAAGGTTTTTCCGAGGAGGAGCTTGTTGAAGAGATAGGATCGAAATACAAAAGCGTACTGCTTCTGACAGACTTTGATGAGGAGGGCAGACAATTGAATAAAAGATTGACGCGTATTTTTGAAAGGAGAGGGGTTAAGGTTGATCTAGGGCTTAGAAGAGTTATTGGGAGACTGATGGCTACCCTTGGAGTCTACTCAGTAGAAGATTTGGAAAATATTAGATTACGAATAGGCTCAGCTATATAGAGAACCAGTCCCAATGGCAAGACCGAGAGCTTTTAATTATTCAACAAATAATTATTTTTACAGGTGTTTAGAAGTTGGTGAGTAGGGAAGCAGAAAAGAAGGCTGAAAGAGTAACGATTAATCTCGACGAAGTTATCGTTAGATCGGATGGTTCAAGAGTTACTATGAGAGAGTTCGTCAAAGAGATGCTTTTCTATAATCCTGATTTCAGGATAGAGAGCAGTAAAAGCGGCAAGATATGGTATATAAAACGGAGAAGAAAGATGGACTAAACGTTTCCTATAAAACTTAAGCGAAACGTTCTTATCTAAAATATGAACCAATTCCGCTTTTTATTATCGCGTTATAAAAAATTGAAAAAACAGATTATCTAACAGTGAGTTGCCATGTCCTACTCTTCGTAGTTTATCTCCTAGATTTTGAGTTAAACCCCCATTTTCTCTCGGAAAATATTTAAACTATGGAATGGAGTAAGAAGATCTAGGTAGTTGGGTAATGTCCGAGATACTAAAGATACAGAATGTTAGGAAATACTTCGGAAAATTTGCTGCCGTAGACGATATCAGCTTCAGTTTGAAGGAAGGGGGCATCTACCTTCTCGTAGGGCCTAATGGATGCGGAAAAACAACCCTTGTGAACTGCATTACAGGCATCTTCAAACCTGAAGAGGGCAAGATCTTCTACAGAGGTAAAGACATCACCGGATGGGAGATGTACAAGATCGCCCGTCAAGGTCTCGTCCGAACCTTCCAGATAGCATCTCCTTTTCTAAGCCTAACAACGCTGGAAAATATGTTAGTAGCTCTGCCGGATAATGCGGGTGAGAACATTTTCTATTCTCTGATCAAACGTTCTTGGCTTGACAGCGAAGTAAGTGCTGTCAGAAGAGCAGCAGAACTTTTGCGCATTCTCGGTCTTCGACATGTTTGGAATATGCCTGCGAGAACCCTTAGCGGTGGAGAGCTTAAGCTCTTAGAGATCGGCAGAGCCTTAATGAGCGGAGGAGAAACAATCCTCTTAGACGAACCTGTCGGTAGTATTGATCCGAAACTCTGTCACCAGATATTCAACCACGTTTTACGGCTGAGAGATGAATTGGGAATCACTTTCCTAGTCATCGAACATAGGCTCGAAGTTGCAGCCCAGTATGCTGACCATGTCTTCGCCATGGATATGGGTAAACTAGTCTGCGAAGGGACTGCCGAAGAAGTCTTCGAAGACCCGAGAGTAGTAACCTCCTATCTAGGTGAGTAAGTATGGGGAACATTATCGAAACTAAAGGTCTGAACGTTGGATATGGGCCGATCCACGTTATCTACGACCTCGACTTTGAGGCTCCAGAAAATCAGGTCACTGTGATCGTAGGACCAAACGGTGTAGGCAAGACCACTCTGCTGAAGGCCATAATGGGTTTGGTCACGGTTTACTCTGGTAAAGTCGTATTTCTAGGAGAGGATGTGACTAAGCTTCCAGCGCATGAACGCACGAAGAAAGGGATTGGATATATGCCTCAGGTAGGAAATATCTTCAGTCGGCTTACTGTCGGCGAAAACCTGAGAATAGCCGCATACACTGTAAAGGATCCGAGTTTCATTAAAGACAGAATGGAGATGGTTTTCAACCTGTTCCCAAGGTTGAAGGAGTTTACGATGAGAGCAGCTGGAACTCTCAGTGGAGGAGAAAGACAGATGCTTGCTGAGGGCATGGTTCTCATGAGGGATCCTAAGGTCATGCTAGTCGACGAGCCTACTGCAGGATTGATGCCTAAGCTTGTAAATGATGTTCTAAAGAAGCTTGAAGAAATGGCTGAAACCGCAAACCTGCCAATAATACTGGTTGAACAGAGGGCGAGAAGGGCACTCGAGGTCGGAGACGTTGCATATATGATGCGCGGTGGAAGATTCACTTTCAAGGGGACAGCTGAAGAGTTGCTTAACCATCCACAGTTGACTGAGATGTACCTAGGTGCAGTTGAAGCCCATGAACTAAAGCATGTGAAAGAGTAGCTTCCCTCAACCCTTTTTTAGAAGCCTTAAAATAATGCTAATCCTTGTTTTTACTGGATAAGCATTGAAAATTTTAATAATATATGATAGTAAGACGGGAAACACTCAGAGAATGGCTGAAGCTATAGCTGAAGGCATAAACTCGGTTAATGGAGTTTACGCTGAAGTTAAGAAGATAGGCCAGCCTTGGCCTCTATCTTTGATCGCTGATGCGGAGATGGTTCTATTTGGGTCCCCTGTCAATTATGCTGACGTAACCGATGGCATGCGAAGCTTCATCGAACATCTTAAAAGGTATTTAAAAGATGGCAAGGTGAAGATGATTAATAAACGCGCAGCAATATTCGGTAGCTATGGCTGGGATGGCGCTTGGATAATGGAAGATCGACTTAAAAACATGATTTCAGAACTAGGGTTAAAGTTATACGATAAAGTATTAGTTAAGACGGATAACGAAATAAAGAACCGTGCAGCCGAGGCACTGCCACAGTGTAGAGAGTTCGGGAAAGAGATGGCTGAGTCGCTCAGAAGACAATGATTCAAAAATCCTTTTTGCTGTTTAATAAACTACCCTTTTTGTCAGATTGCTTTGAATCCTAAAAGATATATGATTAAAGGCGTCAAAGTTACTTCAAGAACGGCAGCTAAGACTAACAAAGGCACTATCCTGAAAACATAGAGGCTAAGAGCGCTGCGAAGCTCTTGTTTGAGACTTCCTTGTCTTCTAAGGCTTTTTACCAGCTTGAACCCAAGCCCCATACCTGCAGCCATACTTAGAAGTATCGCAGGTATCTCGACGACTCCGTGTGGGAGTAATGCGGCGACTGTGAAGAAGAAGCCGTGCTTAAGGCTCGTCGTATATGATATCCATCCTACGAAGAAACCATTAATCATCACAAACAATAGCGGGAGGATTCCTAACGCTATTCCCAGAAGCATCCATATAAAGCTCTTATAGACATTGTTTACGATGATATAGACGAATATAAACGGAAGACTCCAATCTTCCATTTCAGGTATAGAGCCTAAAACCTCTTCTAACACATCTGTTGGAAGCAGGTTTCCTAGAAAGAAACCGCATAATAGCGACACGAAGAATAAGGATAAGCATACCATAAACGGTACGCGCAACTCCCACACGTACTGCGCATGACTTTTGAAGAAGAATCTTACGAAGAATGGGGGGCGCCTAGTTTCAGTCGCCATATTAGGATTCTGCAAGCCGTCTCTACCTTCTCTGAGCTTCTCTCACATCCCTAGCTAAAAGAGTTTTTCTATTCTCTTCCTTAGCTATCGAAATGGCTTTCTTAGCGATTTCTGCAGCATATTCTCCGACGACTAGCCTCATCTCTTCGCAAGCCTCTTCACTAACCTTTATATCCCCATATTTCTTCAGAAGCCTCCTCATAGGCGCGAGCGTAAACTCTTCAGCCATGTTATATCATCAACCAAATTTAAGAATGCCCAATTATTTTAATTTCTGTTGGTATGCTGAACCTAGTCTTCGTAGAAGCCGCCCTTGAGACGGTTCCAGAGAGCATTCAGAACCATACCGCAGTGGTGAAGAATGCGGAACGTTCGGGGAAAAAACCTGTAGAGGTTCTGCTGGACAGGAGCCTACACCATGCTGCTATGAAGAGCCTGCCTAAGGCTGAGAAGCGTGGGAGACCAGATATTCTCCACTTCTGTCTCCTAGAGGCTTTAGGATCGCCTTTAAACATGGAGGGGGGTCTAAGAATATGGGTTAACACCTTCGGAGGCTACACAATAAGTGTTTCGCCTAAAGTTAGGCTCCCAAGAGATTGCAATCGGTTTAAAGGATTAATGGAGCAGTTATTCAAATTTAGGAGAGTTCCTCCTGAATCTTCTGAGCCGTTGCTAACCGTAGAGGAGATGGGTCTCCAGGAACTAATCAAGGCGATGAGACCTGACAAAGTCATAGCTTTATCCAGCCATGGGAAACGCGTAAACTTAGTAGATCTATGTAACAGCCTGAAGAGGGTTGAGAATCCTGCCGCATTCATAGGGGCTTATCCGACGGGACCATTCGAAGAAGGTACATTATCATTGGTGGATGAAGTTTTCAGCATATATCCTCTATCTCTGGAGGCTTGGGTTGTTACCTCGCGCCTTATCTACCAGTTTGAACGCAAAAACTAGAGGAACCATAAATCGGATAAAAATAAGCATAAAAATTTTTAACACTTGAAAAATGCTTAGAAAAATCTTATTTTAAAAAGAAAAGCTGGGATCTAATCTGTACTAGCCCTCATCAGGATTTTTTTCTCCACGTCCCTTGAACATAAAATGTCTACGCCATTGGAATTTTAGGAGATTATCGTAATTGTCTAGGAATGATTCGAGTTCTTCAAGTCGGCTTCGGATAGACTCACCGTATTCTTCACGGAGCCTTATTCTAATCTCTTCAAGCTGGTTTTTCAAAGAGTCGAGCTTAGTTTTGAGGTCTTCGGCATCTATTCCTCTAGCTTCCAGCTTCTCTATGCTTTTATTTAGGACTGTGACCCTAGCTTCAAGCCTTTCGACCCACTGGTACGCAAACATTATTTCCTTGCGGTAGATATTAGCCATCATGCTGCTGAAGTTCCTTAGCTCGTATCCCAGGTCATCTATTTCATCTTCGTCATAGCTCGAAATCCTGAGCCTGATCTCGTTTAACCTCATCCTTATGCGGTTAAGGTTCATCAATGTTAAGGCGACTTCCTGCTGTGTAAATCCAAACCCCTTTCTATTGAGCCACATGATCATATTCTCGAAACGGTTCTGGCATTGTTCTATGAATTTTTCAGCCTTTTCAAGTTTGAACTTTTTCGCTATGTGAGATATGAGCGCCATAGACCTGCCTAAGATGCCTCTAGCCTCCGCCAGCTCTTGAGCGGCTCCGCTGACATCCCCCGAGTCTAAGAGCTCCTCCGCATCTTTAAGATTTTGTTCAGCCTCGGTTAAATTGTTTCTCAAATCACTTACGTCAAATCCGTTCTCCTCGAGCTTATCGGCCATCTCTTCAAGTTTGTCGAGAAACGCGTAGGCCCGATCTATAGCAACCCTCAGTCTTTGTTCTTCTCCTTCCTCTTCTGTTTCCATTCTCTCTACGGCTTTCGCTAATCGTAGAGCAGTGTTAAACTCTTGTAGCGCCTGGAGGGCTTTGTTAACAGATTCAGTGTAAAGTTCCTCCTCGAAAAGATCCATCGACTCGTCAAGCAGCTCCACACCGTCTTCGTAGCTGCTTGTCGCATCTTCAGGGATAGCGGCATTGTTCTCCTCCAATTCTTCAAAGACTGCTTCAACCCTTGCCTTCGCTAAGTTGCTCATTGAGATTAGCTTCTCAGCCAGACTCTTCGTCAATCTCATGACGACAGTGAAACTTGTCTCAGCCTTAACGGTGCTCGAACTACTCAGCGTGGCTGTCACAGTATAGTCTCCGAGGAGCGCGCAGACTGGTAGGCGAAACTCTGTTGAGTAGTTTCCTTCCTCTGTCGATGTAACGTTCGTGACGAAGACTAACCCTAGCGTATTGTTGATCTTGATCAAGACCTCGCTGTTCGGATCAGTAATACCTGAAATCCTAACGATCTCGCCTGGGACATAGCGCTCCTTGTCTGTGGTTACAGTTATCGAAGAAGCGTTCACTAAGACTATGGATGCGGACACGGCTAATAGGGCTATCACGATGATTGAGGCTACCTTTTTATCCATTTTGTTCACCGCTTTAATACGGTGATTATTTCCTATTAGAGGACTCCTATGAAACAAAATGGAACGAGTGTTCCACCGAAAGCCTCATGGAACCCGATACTTCGCTTTGATTCTTATCAGGTTCTGTCCTCCCACGTTTCTCACCTCCACTATCCCCTCTTTCTGGAGGCGGCGGATTAGTCTCCATGCGCTTGTTTTCGGGATGTCAAAGTGTTCACGGATGTCTGATGCAAAGGCTTCTCCATCAGACTCTGCTAGAAACTTGAGCACCTCCTTCTCCTCAAGCCTAAGATTCTTCTTCTGCTCGAAGATGAGGTTCAAATCGACCTGACCTTTAGGCTCAGCTAAGTCAGGTCTCTTCTCTTCTCTAAGGGTAGAAGGTTTAGGGTGGCGCCTTCTCCAAAGTATGAGAGTTAGAGCGGCTACAATACTTAAGCCAATGATAACAACAGGTATGATTGGAATCGATGTCGGTAATTTAGCCTTAGCTGCAGCATTTTGAGCCTGAAGTGCATAGGACTCCGAAGATGCATAATCCTTCGAGCTCATAGCTTCAAGAGCCTTGTTTAGAAGGGCCTCAGCCTCATCTAAACCTGAAAGCCTCCCTTCGCTTCTCGCGGTCTCTATCATCTCTGAGGCTGTGTCGATCTCCCGTTGAGCCGAGACCGCTCTCTGGTAAGACTCAGCAGCCTGCGATTTAGCTAGATTTGCAAGCCTTTCTGCTTCGACATACATCCTCTCAGAGTAAGCATCTTTAGCCAGCTGTAGTGTGGTTTCAGCCTGAACCAGATTTATTCCCTTCTCCTTAAGAGAGATAATAGTCTGTTCAGCATCTTTAATCGCTGTTGACGCATTCTCCTTAGACCCGATAACGCTTAGAATATAGGAGATCCGAATGCTGCCTGAGGGCATCGTTATCAGAGGATGACCGTTAAGGCTTTCTATAGAGGTTGGTAAAACGTTAAGATCCACTACTGTCGAGTTCTCAGGGAGTAGTATGCTAGCAGGGATTGGGGTATAGACGTAGAAAGTCCATATATTGTAAGACTTATTCGTTAGATCGAATGTCTCGTACGAGACTCTTACGAGTATGGCTCCGAGGGAAAAGATTGTTACTGTTCCATCCTTCAATGAAAAGTCGAGCGGTAGACCATCCTGGTCTTCAACGATTAAATACTGGAAATCTGACCCGAATAGGGTTAGGTTAATACTCTCAACAGTAGGATCAACTTTTACAGTGTAGATTACGCTGACGTACCCGTCTGGATAAATATTGAAAGTCAAGTCCTCTTGAGTATAGTTCTCGGCTCTTACGTGAGGAGCGAGTAAGGTGAATGCTAATATCAGAAGAACTATTGAATATTTCCGTTTTATTGAAGACATCAGTTTAATTGCAATTTTTAACTGGTTAATTAATATTCTGAACCTATATTCAGTAATAAGCGCCTCATAATTCAAAAATCGTTCTCAAGAAAAATCATATAAAACGGATTAGTGCGAAGCCGATTAAACCCAGAATTGCAACGATCACTGCAAATATTATAACTGCTATTATTGAGACGGCTAACGCCATCAGCCATCCGCAATCAAAGAAGTGTTTGATGAGTAAGAGCCATAGTATCAACTGGATTATTGATGCTGTAAATCCTGTAAAGAAGACGCCGAATACTGTACCTATCAGGGTTCCGAATACCACAATCATAACAGCGTCGCTGAACTTTGCTTTCTTCCCGCCGACTAGGCTTCTTCCAGATAGCCATAGAAACGGGGAGATGAATATAACATTCACAATGATGTGTATTATAATTCTGTCTAAATTAACCAATTCTTCCTCTCCCTAATTCGTCTTCCATTTAATTATTTTTGGTTCCTTAAAAGATTTTAACATGATTTTTCCTTTTACCCTATTGCTATTTTTTATTCTCTTCTCGAACTCTAAAAGATCGTGGACGATATGGTTCCCTTTCAATCTTCTTGAACGGTCGAGATGATATGCAGAAATCCCGATTTGAGAGGGGACTTCACAGTCAAATTTTGCATGATCCCCCACATGAGCGCAATCTTCAGGTTTAACGTTCAGGATCCCGCAGATTCTTCGATAAAATTCAGGCGACTTTTTCACTTCCCTAAAATCTGAAGGGGCTGAGAATATTCTAGTGAAGAACCCTGTTAAATCTCTCAGTTGAACTTCGAGGAACTCTCTGATCGTGTTAGACGTGACGATTAAAGTATACTCATCCTTCAGTCTCTCCAGGACACCTTTAGTCTCAGGATAGAATCTACAGAAACTCTGCCTCGCTCTCAAAAGCTCTCTCCAGTCCCCTGCGAGACCCAGAGTCTTAAACCAGTAACCAATATCATACCATTCAATCCTCTCATCTCCAATCCTGTTATACTCTTCCAATAACCTTGTCTTTGCTTCTCCGAAGCTCAGTCCTAGTTTTTCAGCATAGAGGCGAGGGATATCATGCTCCCAGATCAAAGTGCTGAACTCGGGCTCTACTAAAGTCCCCTCGGAGTCGAAGCTGATCACTTTGATTCGATTCATCCCCCATAAGAGGATAAGGACGTCTTAAAAAGATGACTAGACGAATCTAGACAATACACCAAATCTTCTTTGTCAAAACATTTAAGATATTTATTAGAATAAAAATGAGTTGGAGAGAGTTATGGAATTCAGCGACGTGAAGATAACGGTTCTTAAGAAGCTAAAAACCGGAGATATACTCAAAGAATACGGTGTTGGCGAGGTTGAAGCAGAATGTCCATACGTCAAACAGGGGCATGAATACATATCGAAGGAAATGAATATCCCTGAAGGGTTCTGCAGTTGGGCTTGGGCGGATATCCAGAGGGATGTCGTCCATCTAGCGATGGGTGGAGACTTCCCTTGGATAAGTAAGAAAGATGTCATGGTCTCTTGCTGCACTGACGGACTTAGACCAGTCGTCTTTAAATTGGAGAGGATTAAGTAAGCAAACTATTCAAAATTTGATTACCCCTCCTTTTTATGATGAGGATTAAAAATAAGAGTCTATAAGGTTAGTCTTCATAAAGATTTAATGTAGATCAACATATTTTGTTTATCGAAGATTATGGACAAGTTGATAATCACAGCGGCTGTTACAGGAGGAGAACCCGTATCACGGGAGATGACTCCCTACGTCCCCTGTTCACCTGAAGAGATAGCTGAGGAGACAGCTAAGTGCTGCGAAGCCGGCGCGTCTATTGTGCATCTTCATGCCAAGGATCCGGTCACGGGGAAAACAGCCGCAGACCCTAATCCCCTTTTGGGGGAATATATAAATCTGATTCGGGACAGATGTGACATCGTTATTAATGTTACTACTGGCGGTGGTAGAAGAGTTTCTGGATCATCTTTAGATAAGATGATCGAGGAGCGATGCTATCTTGGTCAAGAGATGTCGTCTATTAACATGGGGTCGATAAATTTTTGGACTAAACCCTATAACGGAATCTTCACTAACGATGTGCCCACTATTGAACGCTGGGCAGGCTACATGAAGAAGGCGGGTGTGAAACCCGAATTAGAAATCTATGATACTGGTATGATCAATACTGCAAAAATTCTCTGCGATAAAGGCGTCTTCGATCAGCCTCTACACATACAGTTCGTCATGGTGGGGGCGACTGGAATATCTCCGACCCCTAAGGCTCTTCTATACTGCTTAGACCAGACCCCGTCGAACTGGACTTGGTCTGTATGCGCTCTAGGTCGACATCAGCTGCCTTTAGGAGCGGTTGCGATGACTCTAGGCGGGCATGTTCGAGTAGGGTTTGAAGACAACATCTACATCAGATATGGAGAGCTCGCTAAGAGTAATGCTCAGCTAGTTGAGAGGATCGTCAAAGTGGCTGAGGCGCTCAACATCGAGGTCGCAACCTCTGACAAGGCGAGGCGGATCCTTGGCTTAAGGAGGAGATAGAGACGGAGAAACTCATCATAACTGCGGCGGTTACTGGAGGCGAGTATGTTTCCAAGGCGACGACACCTTACGTCCCCAGCACAGTTGATGAGATCGTTGAGGAGGTTGTCCGAAGCGTAGAGGCGGGAGCATCAATTGTTCATCTACATGCGAAGGACCCCGCGACCGGTGAAGCATGGTCCGGGGATCCTAACCCGTTGCTGAAGGAGTATATTAGACGAATAAGAGAGCGGATCGATGTCGTTATCAATATCTCTACAGGGGGAGGTAGAGTCGGGAACCCTCCTGAGAAGTGGGATGAGCTCGTCAAGGAGAGGTGCCGGCTAGGTGCTGAGATGATGTCCCTGAACATGGGGACTATGAACAGGTGGGCTGAGCACCCGACTGGTCCAATCTTCTTGAACACCGTTGAAATGATTGAACGTTGGTGCGGCTTCATGGTTGAGGCTAACGTGAAGCCAGAGCATGAGATCTATGATACGGGGATGATCAACATCTGCAAACAGCTCGCTGAGAAGAGGATAGTTCTTGAGCCTCTTCACGTACAGTTGGTGATGGTTGGGCGCACAGGGATCCTTCCAACCCCGAAGGCTCTGCTCTACTGTCTAGATCAGTTGCCTCAGGGTTGGACTTGGAGCGTCTGCGCCCTTGGGAGGAATGAAATACCTATGGCAGCTATCGCTATGGCGATGGGAGGTCACGTAAGGGTAGGCTTCGAGGATAACATATACCTCAGGCGTAACGTTCTCGCGAAGAGTAATTCGGAGCTGGTGAGAAAGGTTGTAAACATCGCTAAGGAGCTTGACAGACCTATAGCAACTCCAGATGACGCAAGGGAGATCCTGAAGCTGAAAACGCCCATTTAAGTCCTTCCGATATAGATCGTGCGAAACAGGATTCAATTTTTTATAAATTCCTTTTTCAATGACTGCAAACGAGATATCAGGTTCGAGAAGGGTTTATCGATTTTCTTCGTCTTATCGATCTCTACTTCCTAATAACTATGCCAGCGGGGTCTATCTCCTCACGTAGCAGCTTAAGCTCCCTAACCGTCGGAGGTTTAGTTGTCGAGATCTCTTCAGAGATTATCATGTCGAAACCCGTGTTATCCAAAACATCTTCCAAAGTCACACCTGGATGTACGGAGAGCAGTTTCATCCTCTTGGATCCTTCGTCAAAACCCATTACGCCTAGCTGAGTAATAACCCTATATGGACCCGTATTCGAAGGAAGCCCAGCAATTTCACGTGCTCCTGGACCTGTAAGGTAACCTGGAGTCGTTAGGAAATCGAGTTTTTCAACGAAGCGCCGTTTGTCATGCTGCATTAGAATTATTGTGCGTCGGCATAGAGAGCCAGCATCATTTGCTCCCCCGCTTCCTGGAAGGCGAACCTTCGGATGGTCATGTGGACCTATGACTGTAGTGTTAAGGTTGCCGTATTGATCGATCTGCGCAGCCCCTAAGAAGGCGTAGTCGATTAAGCCTGCCTGAGCACATCCCATAACATAATCCATGTTAGCCGCCATCACGGCCCTGTGAAAGGTTCTGCTGTCGCCAACGCTTATAGGGATGGTGGGGATTACTGGTCCTATTCCTCCAGCTTCGAAGATTATCAAAAGGTTTGGGGCATGCGTCTTTTGAGCAAGCGTAGCAGCGATTATCGGAAGGCCTGTTCCAACTAGGACGGTGTTTTCATCCTCTAGTATTCGACTTGCAGCACACGCCATGAGTTCGACTGCTGTGTAGTTCATCTTTAGCTCCCCGTCCACGGGCATTTCAACTGTTCCTCCAGAGACTCTATCCTCTCCAAGAGTTTCATCTTCTCCTCGCCTCCGACAAGCTGAATATACTCCCCGAAGCTTTCGACTGACAGGATATACTTTTCAAGGTATTCTCTAACGCCTTCGTCGGTTCTACTCATTCTAAGCCACTCGGCCATATGTTCCTCGTCTGAGTAGTAGAGCCCGGGCATGTTGCCTGGATGGGATCCGTATTTAACTTCGCAGACTGCGTCCACTAGGAAGTAGGGGATAGCTGTTCTTCCAGGGTCCTTTCTTACCTCTTCTTCATCGATGATCTTCTCTGTTGTGACGATCAGCCTTTTAGCAGCCCTAGCTAAGTCGATGTCTTCTATCTCGATGCCATCGATCTGCGCGTTACCGTATTTATCGCATCTGTGTACGTGAATTACGGCGAAGTCAGGGTAGCATGCAGGGATCAGGCATAAAGGCTTCCCGCTGAAGGGATCCTCAACAATCTTTGCAGAGCTGAATCGGAATGTGTCCGTCCCTAACATTATCCTAGCTGGTAGGAAGGGTAGCCCCATGGCTGCTGCTTTGAACCTCCACTGGAAACCAGCGTTAGATATCTCTGCAGCGACCTTGACACGCCCGCTTTCAACAGCTCGCCGTCCCGCGGGAGAGAGACCTCTAAGCTCATGACCGAAACTATACGCGCATTCAACCTTGTCCACAACTTTTCCAGCTATAAGAATATCGATGAAGAAGA
>JAGTQU010000009.1:0-43292 GCA_018396695.1 Candidatus Bathyarchaeota archaeon
CTCAAACTTATGTCAGGATAGTTAACCAGAACAGTGTTCAGATACACTATACATCAACAATTACTTTGATCTATAACTGATTTCCCATCTTTTTCGATTTTATAATCATAATTCAATGTATAATTTTTTAATCTAGTCAAAAGGTTGTGAACGCGGATTATTTAGAGATGAGTCGAGAGGAAAGGTGTTGAAGTATTTATTTTTCATAAATCTTAAAGTTGAAGGGAATACTAAGGTAGATTATGCTATGGGTATGAGAGTAATCATTATTTACGAGTCAAAGTATGGTAACACTAAACGTGTGGCTGAGGCGATCGCAGAAGGTTTAAACGAGGTTGGAGGAGTAGAAACTTCAGTTATGGAACTTAAAGAACTCGATCTCAACGACATCTTTAACTATGATGTTATCTTGATCGGTTCTCCAAACCACATAGGTGGACCTACGAGAGGCATTAAAGGATTCATCGACAAGCTTAGTGAACTCGAGCTAGAAGAGAAAATGTTCGCCGTCTTCGACACTTATCTGGGTAAAGACTTCGAAAAAGCGGTGAAGAAGATGGAGAAACAGATAGCCGAAAAAGTTCCAAAGCTGAAAAGAGTAGCTCAAGGATTATCAATCAAAGTCAACGGGCTGAGAGGGCCTATAGCAGATCGCGAGCTAGAAAAATGCAGGGAGTTTGGAAAAAACATAGCAGTCGAGCTTAAAGCTGATTAAAAATGTCGGGCGAGAAAAGTTCTGAAAAGAGTCAACAAAACTATTCTTACGAGTGTTCTCTGGATCCTTTAATCCGTTGGCAGGATTTTTTCGCTTTTTCTCGGCAAACGAGCTGAACAGAGGTTAATGAGCTATTTGGGAAGCAATTCCAATACAAATCGAGATACGACTTCTAAAAAAGGATTTTTCGAGCACATTGAGCGTAAAATTCAGAAAATTGATTATCTGTTTAATACTTATTTCGAAATGTTCTCTTTCTTAGAAAGATGAACTTCATTCTTAGTACTGTGGATACGATAGCAAAAACAGAGTATTCGTACAAGTCGAAGGGGAGTCTGTTATTAGAAAGGCTCAAAATTGGCTTTTCTTCATGCGGAAGATGGACTGGGAACCGAATCTCGAGTTGAATTTGCCTGAAAACACGTTTCATCCACAACTACTCACTGCTATTAAGTATGAAAATGATTTATCATGCACTCGAATCAGACAAATTCTCCCTAATCAACTCAGAATAAACAGCTGGACGGTTGAAGACTAAAGAATCCTAGATGAGATAATTATTTTCCCTCCTTTTAACCACCTGTAAAATCTTTAATCAAGCATAGTCTGTAGTTTATTTAGAATTGGGTAGAGCCTCTAGACAATTATGCCTAAAAAATTTGAACATTGAGCGGACAAAACGAGTAGTGGAATCCGATGTTGAGAGACGGCAAGAAATGGCGATGAGAAAGGGTTTGATAAAACATTGAAAAGCCTATTTAGTTCCTAAAAAGGTTCAATTAAAGTCTCTGGAATGCTGAGGGTTCTGCGTGCTGAATCTATATTTTTTTGCAGTTTGAAGCCTATTGTTGACGCCTTGGTTGAGAATTCATCATCTATTCCTATATAGGGGGCTGTTCCTAATGTTACATTAGACGGCATTATATTATAGAGTTCTACTAGATCTTCCATTATTTTAGTTAGCGTGACTATCCAGCCTTTTCCGTATGTTAAATTCATGAATGGAAACTTAAGGCTATGTCTTTCCAAAACATCTGAAATAAAGCCAGCCAATTTTTCAGTGGCTTGTTCGAGCTGAAGCCACGAGCTATAATGTCCGGTGTCTAGAGATCTTGCCATTTTAAAATTGTTTGAAATTCTAGTTGTATAATCGAGGAGATGATACCATGAATGAAAGCTTATCCTACTTTCTTTGAGTGTTACATTTATTATTTCAACTGATTCCATGAGCAATACTTTTGCGTTTATGATATTTTCTCCCAATAAATTTGTTTTTTCATTGCTCTGCCTTTGGAAAGCGTAAACCCAATATCCATTAGAAAAAACTAACATGACCACTAAAACTAGCACTATGTAAGCTATGCTTACTCTGAATCCTAAGAGTTCTATCTTGTTTTCAGGTTTAATTTTTCGGGGTGGTTCCTCCACCTGCCTAATGAGATCGACAGCAGATCTCCCAAGATCTGATATGCGGTATTTTCCATCCCTATCTTTTATTACAAGCCCATCTAAACTCTCTAGATAATAGTTTAAGAAACCAGTCTCAACCCCTAACTTCTTCTGAAGCTCGGTGTAAGTATTTGGGCTCTCTGCTAATATTCTAATAATCTTCCTTCTTGAGGGATGCTTCAGAGCAGAAAAGATGATCGAATAGATATCTTCCTCGAGATCCATCAGAACCTCGGATCTAAGGGGTACTGATTGGAATAAAATGGTTTTTGAAAAGAAAATTTTTCTTACTGAGAGAAAATCTGATGAAAAATCCGAAAAAATTTCTTTTCAAAAATTATTAAATCTTAGATACTGCACCATTTGATCAGGTGACTTGAATGAAGAAGATGAGTGGATTAACATGGGCTTCGGTCCTAATATCTATTCTAATGCTTACAGTACCTCTAATGATAGTAACATTAGGTAATGCTGAAACAAATAAGACAATGGGTAAACTAATCAAAAGAGACGGTGGGTTTAGCCATAAGCTTCAAGAAGTTCCGGAAAGATGGAATGATTATGAAGAGGTTTCAGTTGAAGTTCTACCTTTCGATGGGACTTTTGAGAACCAAGTTAGCCCAGAAGGCTGGTATGAGTATGAAGAAATTGATGGATCATTAGACCCTGATGAGTACGATCAGTATGGAGGAGGCCAACCCTATTCTGTATCCGTAGGAATCGGTTATGTTAACCCCTCAGGATACAAAGTTACAGTGAACATAAAGGTCAATGGAGTTTCAGTATGGTCTGGAGATTTAAGTGCAGGGCAAAGATCACCCACTATTACAGCTAATGGCAGAACCACATACGTGCGAGTAATCAACAATAATGATGTTCAAATATACTATGAAGGAATGATAAGCTGGTACTATCACTGAAATCATATAAACCTTCCCCTCTTTTTTGGCACGTGTAAGAAGTAAAGTTGTTAAGCTTAAACAAGTCATTCGGGAGAGATAGTAGAATAATGACAATGTATGGGATCTGTTATAGTAAACTAGTTTCAACATATTGTTGAACGCAGATTAAAAAATTAGAATTGACTGAGCGGCGGCTTGAGGTCCAGCGGTATTGGAGGCTTATACCTTCGACCAGCGAGGCGTTCTCTCCACTCCCTCTTCGCTTCCTGGAGCAGCTTAGGCCTCGTCAACAAATCTAAGCCTGTAGAAGCGATCACCTTCGTAGCGAAGAGGAGGCTCTTATGACCGATGCTCATCCCGCTCTGGGCTGCGAACTGCCAGCTGTGTCCCGGTGTCCCGAGGATGCATGTCGTCGTGCTGAACTCATTCGTCGGGGTCACCCAGCTCACATCCGCTACATCCGTTGAGCCTGCGCTCACCTTCCCTGCTCTGTAATCGTCTAAGATCCTCTCATCGAAAAGCTCGTCAACGAGCTTCTCCCATCCTGGGCGCTCAGATTTTCTTAGCGACTCCTTCTTCATCTCAGGAGGTATACTCTTACTTAACTCCCTTGCAAACTTTAGATCCGCCTCGTCAAACCTTGGTGCGCCGATCTCGCGCATATTAGCCACAATCAGGTCGGCTAAGGTTTTGTTCGGCAGAACATTGAAGCATCCAGTAAGGAACTCTATCTTGTGCGTCGTTCTCGCCATCTTGTCGGCACCTTCAGCGATCTGTAGAACCCAATTGTAGATATACTCCACTTGCTCCCGCTCTGGAGCCCTTACGTAGTACCAAGCCCTAGCATAAGCGGGAACCACGTTCGGCTGCCCTCCGCCAACCTCTGTTACGTAGTGGACCCTAGCCTTCTCGATTATGTGTTCCCGCATGAAGTTGACCCCATTGCTCATCAGCTCCAGAGCGTCAAGCGCGCTTATGCCGTTCTCAGGATCCCCTGCAGCGTGGGCTGTCCGCCCGTAGAAGTGTATCTTGAAACTGTTCATAGCGTTACTGCTTCCAGTCCCAGCAGTGTTTGAGGTTCCGGGATGGTGGCTTAAAGCCGCGTCCACTCCCTTGAAAAGACCGTGGCGGACGAGCCAGACTTTCCCTACGAGCGTCTCCTCAGCAGGACAAGCAAAGAACCTTACTTTCCCCTTGATCTTAGCCTCCTCCATCGCTACCTTCATCGCCACAACTCCTGCGAGGGCTGTAACCCCATGAATGTTATGGCCACACCCGTGGCCTGGGGCGCCTTCCTTAACAGGTTCACGATATGGTACAGCTTTCTGGCTTAAGCCAGCTAAAGCGTCAAGCTCCCCCATCAACCCTATGGTCGACCCCTCACCATTGCTCCAAGATGCTACGAAGGCAGTAGGCATATCTGCTACTCCGCGCTCCACTTCGAATCCTTGCTTCTCTATCCAGTTTGAGAAAAGCTCTGAGGTCTTATACTCTTGTAAGCCTACCTCAGCATACTCCCAAGCCTTGTCACTGAGTCCTATAATCTCCTTTTCGTGATCGTTTATCCAGTTGATGGCTACATCCTTCACCATAACCCATCCGTAATAATAATTAATCATAGTTATATTTAATATTCTAAAAACTGCAAGATTTAGAAAAGATTCATCAGAGTTATGAGGTTAAAAAAGCAGAAGCGAACGACTCTTGCCTTATGGATAAGGAAGTAGGATGAAGTAACTGCGCGATTCAGCTCATAATATTCATATATTTTAAAGAGTATCAAATCTAATCTTTCGGAAGAAGGTGCGCAGATGGGTCAAGAAATTCAAAGATCTCGATTCTGGTACATAACTCAAAACGTGAAAGTGCTTATCGTCACCCGACTCCTCTGGGGAATCTCAAGAGGTGTAGCCACACCCTTCCTAAGCCTCTATATACTTGCTCTAGGGGGCACTCCTATCGAGATCGGTTTCGTGAACATGCTGGGCTTAATAGCAGGTATATTCCTATACCCTCTCGGAGGTTACATAGCCGATAAAAAGGGCAGAGTCAAGTTAATAATATATAGCACGATAATTTTCACAATCTCTGGCTTATTTTTTGTGTTCGCATGGAGTTGGGAAATCATCGCCATAGGCCATTTCATAACCCAGATGATGCTCTTCTACTCTCCCGCCCTCAACGCATTAGAGGCAGACTCTCTTCCGCTTAACGTGGAAAGGGATTCTCAATCATTTTAGCAGTGCCAGATGCTACAAGGATCATTGCACCCTACCTTGGAGGCTGGCTCATCAGCTTTTACGGGGGCGATAATCTGGCAGTAGTAAACGCTATGAGACTATGTTACGGAATATCTGTGATAATAGGCATCATAATCGCTCTCTTGCGCATGAAATATCTTCAAGAGACGATAACTAACAAAGATACAGCAGTCGAGGGTAACAACATAGGGTTCACTCAAATTTTGAGGGAAGCCTACATAGGTATGATAGATTCGATCAAGTGGATGAATAGATCTTTAAGGATAATCGTCCTAGTAGAGATAGTTACCGCTTTATCAGTCTCGCTTACAGGTCCATTTTGGATCGTATATGCCACCGGGATAATAGGTTTAACGGCTTATGATTTCGGCATAATCCTAACGATTTCAGGAGTATTCGGAGTAGCCACCGCATATCCGATAGGGGTATTAATCGACAAGTTTGGCGCAAGGAGGATGATCCTAGCCAGCCTAGTGCTCGGGGCGGTTTTCCCACTACTCTACATACTTGTACCAGATTACATAGGAGGATTTTTAGGAGTAACTCTAGTTGTATGTGGTGTAGCATTGGTCAACAACATCTCGATGCCAGCCTTCGCAACGATAATCGCCAACCCTGATCCCAAGAAACTTGAGAGGGAGACTCTTCGCCCTCTTGGGAGAAAGAGGGATAACGATAGCCATCGGGCAATTCTGGGGTGGAGGATTCCTATTATTCCCTTTCGCCGCCGCTGGAGCCTATCTGGGAGGATATATGTACCTTCTTAACCCAGCACTCCTGTGGATTTTAACATCCTTAACGATGGTCCTCAGCCTTGTTTTAGCACATTTGTACATGGAAGAACCGAAAGAAGCACATGAATAAAAGGATCTTTTAGATAACTATCTGAACAAAGGTTCGAGATAATTGAATACCAAAAAGTGAAATGAGATGAATAAAAATCTTAAACATCAATAACTCTACCCCTTCACCGATATTAAAAAAGGAGAATAGGATTATCCATTCACAACTATAGAGTCTTTGAGGCTCATCCTCTGTGATTTGATCGGCGACTCGTCAGGCCATCCTACGATTATATGGCAACGTGTTACAAAAGTCTCAGGTAGCTTAAAATAATTTCTTATTCTTTTCTGAGTCAATTCCCCGTGCGTCAGCCAGCATGCGCCGAGACCGAGGGCATGAGCCATGAGGCATATGTGGTCAGCAGCCGTTGCGGCATCAAAGTAGATGTTTTGAGGGGCAGCCTTATCAAACTTTAAGGCTTGATAAACCCTAATGTCTTGGCAGACGATGATCATGACGCCGTAGTCTAAGGGTATGTCGCTCTGCACAAGCTTCCATTTTTCAGGGTCTCTCAAAACGATGAATCTTCGCGAATCCACATTGCAGCCTTGCGGAGACATAAGCCCAGCGTAGAGGATCTCTTCGATCATCCAATCTGGCACAGGCTCATTTCTGAACTGTCTAATCGAGCGGCGCCCATATAGAAGCTTCTTAACAGTAGCCATCTCACTCTCACTGAAGGGCTTAGGCAGCTCGAGTCCTGTGTCAAATGTCTCTCCTGCATTTAGCTTCTCAGCCATCTCAATGTTTTTCTTAACCCACTCTATGTCAGGAGTATCCATCGGGAGCTCCCGCTTCTCCCAAATTCTGAGCAAAACTTTTGCTTCCTCTCCTAGGTTGGGTGGCTTCTCCATCTTCCCCTTGAGAATCCGATAAATAACTACCTCGATACCGTGGTGGGTTCTCTCATGGAGGATAGCCCTCAGAGAGCCCACGTCGAGCCTCTCAAGCTCTTCAACTGTTAAGCCATGTATCTTATCAACCAAAATATCCGCCCCCTTAAGGTTTAGGGGTAAATAATATTTAACTTCATAACATTCCTTGAGGATTAAAATAAACTAGCCTCATCGCCTAGAGAATTCAGTAACGTACGATACTGGAAGGGTTTCCCTCTCATTCACCTCGAGGCGAAAGACATCTGGCCTCGAATAGTGCCCGACAACATCGAAGTCTAGTCTGGCTCTGGACACCTGACTCAAATCCACATCAGCGAATAAGACGCCCTCCCTATCGTATAGAGGCCCTGCAAGGACTTCGCCTAAAGGCGAGATAATAGCGCTGCCTCCCCTGCACATGAGCTCAGGCTGATCAGAGAGCTCCTCGAGGCCTACAAGATCTTGAGGGTACATGCTCTTGGTGACAAACTGGTTGCAGCCTAGAACATAGCAGCGCCCCTCGCAGGCTATGTGAATGAGTGTAGCTTGCCAAGTCGGCCTAAAATCTGCAGTAGGAGCAAGATAGATCTCCACCCCCTTACCGTATATTGCCATCCTAGCCAGCGGCATATAATTCTCCCAACATATCAACCCACCTATTTTTCCATATTCGGTATTGAGTACAATTAACCCGCTCCCGTCTCCTTCACCCCAGATCATCCGCTCCGCACCAGTCGGCTTAAGCTTCCTGTGCCTCCCTAAAATCTCGCCTTTAGGGCTGATATAGAGAAGCGTGCAGAAGAGTGTCCTATCACTAAACCTAGTATCCTTCTCCATAACGCCTACTGCCAAATATGCTCCAGCCTCTCTTGCGGCTTCACACATGAGCCCCGTCTCCGGGCCAGGTATGTCAATGCTATTCGACCAGTATCTCTCCCAGGTTCTTCTGCCTTCAGGAGTCCGACTTCCAACAACCATTCCGAAAGATAAGCCTCTAGGATAAGCCGGGATGAAGGCTTTCAGGAAGCAATATGATCTTTGAACCCTCTTTAGCAGCCTCTAAGGTTAAATCGCAGACCTTCTGAACCGTCTTTTCACGGTCGAACAATATTGGAGCAGCCTGAACAACAGCTACTTTAACCAATTTGAATCCATAAGTAATAGATGAAACCGGCTAGATTATTATTATGGTTAAATCATTATCGAAGGACTTCCTTACTTGTACGACATGGATAGAGAAACAAAATTTTGTTACTTAAGCCTACTCGTATTAATAATATGAGAGTATTTGAAATTTTTGCGAAATCGTTTTAGCGAGCCTAGATTATCTAGTAGTAAGGTTTTGAATATGGCTGAAGAGAAAATCTTTGTATCTTTAGATGATGCAGCACATGAAGTTGAGGTAGCAATAACGAGGCTGGCTTTACTACATCTAGCTTTTTCTAAAACCCTTATCGAGGAACTGGGTGAAGAAAAAGGCAGGGAGCTGATCCTAAAGTCGATTATGGAATACGGAAAACGTGTCGGGGAGAGAATAAAGCGGGGTTTGCCGGATCTGCCAAAATACGGCGTCCATAAAGAGAAGATAGGGGAAAGAGTATACGGCTGCGTTCTAGCGAGAATCTTCCGAGAGTATGGTGAACAAGATGTTGGCAGTTTTTACTGCTACGTCGATCCAGCTAAATCTATGGCAGTAGAACCCGAAACGAAACTCATACACAATGATTGCGCCGCCTGTGGAGACGATTACTGCACCTTCGTGAAAATAACTACAACAGAAAAGGAGAGAGCAGACTTCGAAAATATGAGGGGAGAATGGAAAAACATAGATCCCCGCCTGGCTAAAGGGTTAAAAGATAGCAAAAAGTATTTGGAAAGGGTCTGAGTCTTGGGCTTTATATTCAAAGAGTCTTTTTCATCGGCTTTTTTGGTACACTACCATAGAAGTTTCAACAAGTGGTTAAACCTGCAAAACTTAATTTTTAGTGTTGTGATTAACCAGAAATAATTATTCCAAATAATATCGTATCCTTTCTCTCTACATTTAATACATTATAAAATAGGAACCAAACTTTCAACATTTGGAATTAGCCGGCCAGCTTGGAGTCTTCGAAATCCTCATAAATCGGGCGAAGAAAAATATTAAAAGAATCAAGTTGTTCAGGAGCTTGGAGGTCACACCTGAGGAAGAGGAGGAGATCATAAAAAAGGTTGCAGATAAGATCAAAGAGTATGGAATGAATGCGGCAGCGATCATGATGCTGCAGACCTTCAAACCCATGGCATACATAAGCGGGCAAACCGGGCGCTTCTTTATCAGCCCCATTCTCTATGGCCTAGGTGAGAAAATCTCCGTCGGAGCTGAGAAATTATTCATCGTCTTCGAGAATAGAGATAATATAGAAAAATTGATCAGGATGCTAGAGCAGATGACAGAAGAAGAGGAGATGAAGAAAAAAGAAGAATCAGAGAAGATAGATAAACAGAAAGGAGTAGGAGAGCCAAGAAGAAGGTTTAGACGTTTTCTCCACATCTCTAACCGTTTTCAGGACTCTCCAATATTATAATCCCGCATCCCCCATTAGCTGGACTACATCCTCCAAGAAAGGGTAACGATAACAAGGAATTGTTAAGAGGATTTCACACAAGGGGAATATGCAGATCCCTTAATATAAGGGCAAGAAGCAAAGTTTTCATTTTAAAATCATCAAAATAAAAAAAGGGGAATATATTCATTTAAGCCTTTAGGGTACGCCCAACAATGCTTTTATGAAGTTTACAACATTTTCAGTCCATGTTCCGAGTGCAGTTATGAACCAGCCGAACTCCATTCCCCAAGAGATGCCTAGGCCTGCCATCAAGATTATGCGCCCGAACCTCGCGAAGCCTCCTAACACGCCTTTATGCTCTTTCGTGTAGATAAAGTAGAGGATGGCACATAAGCTGGCTATCCCTGCGAATACGGCTGAAACAGTTGTATATGGATCTTTGGCCGCAAGGATCGTTTCTCCTATGCTCCTGACCTGTCCTACTATCTGGCCCTCAAGGGCTCCCCCTATCAGGATCCCTATACCTATCGCGGTTAGGAGAGCAACAGGATACCGTGACACCCACCCCCAAGGTGTCAATCTTCCTAAAGTGAGGATAGCTAGGATCAACGGGATAATCAGCAAGATCCTTCCTGATAATATGGGGGTTATTCCTGTGGTTTGAACAGCAAGGAGGCCGTACATAAGCGCGTGGGCACATCCGGCCCCTATGATTATGTGTTCTATAAGCCTGTAATATGGATTCTCTCTCCAGACGAGAGTCATTATTCCGATAGCTATGAAGCTTGACCAGCCCAACCAGAAAAGCTCCCAGGACAATCCTCTCACCTCCTCCCAAGCCTCTTTTTGCCGAAATATGCTATATTCCCGATAGCGACGAGCACTAGGGTAGGGATGCTTGCAAGATTCTTCATGTCCGTAATCTTCGCCGCGAGGCCAGGCTCGCCGATAAAGTTCTCCATAGCTGCGCAGCCTGTTGGACCAGAAAGGTATCCCTTAGCCATCCCTGCTACCCAGTAGGATACTGCACTCATCTCGTTGCCCGAAGCGGTCATCCATAACTGTGGGATCTCTGGATGTGTGGCATACCATTGTCGAACGTATTTGTCCATTGAGGTACCTGTAGAAAATGACACGATAATCGAATGGAAATCTTTATAGCTGTCAACTTTCTGAAGGAGGGGAATATTCTCGAGCGGGGTTCCAAGGTAATCTACTGAAACTGCTTTTCTGATGCTGTCGCGGAATGCGGCTACCATCACCTCCTCCCCTGGGACATAACCAAGATAGACATAATTCTCACCGTATTTAGCATCGAACCTATCTGGATTTGCATAACTTATGCCGAAGAGATTGGGGGGTCCTGCATCGGCGTAAACAGCTACGATGACCACATTGATCTTCTTTGACCATAAGTATTTTAGCGTGGCTGTGAAGCCTCCTTTTACCTCATCCCATCCGCTTCCAGACATCTCCTGAAAGAACAGTACATTAGAACCCGGTGGTATCTCCTGTATAGCTTTTATAAAGTCTGCCGCCGGAGCTCCGACTGGAACTGGTAGCCCAAGTGGATGGAGTATTGGAATTATTAGGAATACGAAGACTGCGATCGCTAAAACCCACTGTGGGAAGTTCAGAAGTTTATCCCAAATTGTTTCCTCTTTTTTCATCATCCCACCTCTAACTCACGTAATGGCTGTTTTCTCCTTCTGTATGATCGTCCGTATACAGACGACGATGCTTATCATCGCGGCCGTCAGAACAGCCACTCGGGCGGCGGGGGTCATGACATATTTCAAGAACCAGTCCCCTACACCCGTCATGGGCGGGAATATGGCACACACGATAGGCATCTCTTTTAAGAAGTAGGATAGACCCCCGATGAGCAGAGCTAAGCCCTCCAGCCTAGTGATCCTCATCGCACGATAGACCCCCATCGTCGAGAAGATTAGGTTGAGACCCCATAGGGTAGCTGTGGCAGGGATCACCGTCTGCATGTACATGGTGACGTACTGTGTGCCTGAAAGCCCCATCCCGTAGCCAATCGCGAGGAAGATTAAGAAAGACGCTATGGCAATTAGGCTGTAGTACCTCGCCTTGGGATCGCGCGAGGGGGGTTTTATGGTTCTAAGCGTGTGGTATCTCAGCATTAAGGCTGAGCCCAAGATTGTCACGAAGTTATATATTATGACCCCCCAAGTTAATATCTCCTTCCTGAATGCTGCCAACGGTTCTAGGGCTAGAAAGTACTCCACTAACAAGATAGCTGCCACTATGGAGATTATATACATGGGGACATGGGATCTTACGACTACATTAGCCATCTTCGACACTTCCTACATTTTTAAGACGTTTATTAGCGCGTCGATGTGCATTAAGCCTGTAAGAATGCCAAGGACTCCGATCCCGATCAGGAATATTTTGACGATATCTTCGCCAGCCAGGGTGGCCGTCATCGAGGGATCCCCTGACACTAAAGTCCCCGCAGCTAGTACTTCCTCGCAGATCAGTACATAGTCGCATGAGATAGCTTGCCCATACATTGCAGTCCATCTTGTGGTCCCACCAATGTTTATCGCTCCGATCTGCGCCGCCACCGCGTGGCTCTGTATCTCCGTGTAGAAAACACCAACCTGAACATTGAGAGCTACGTTGTTCCTAAGTACTGTACCGCATCTTGCGATCTTATAGGCAGAAGGTCCATAATATAGAATATTGTCCTCCCTATACAGCTCGGGTTTTCCCTCCTCCGCATAAGCCGATTGAGCAATTCCCTGAACAACCGGGATTATCTCCGCAACTCCAGGAAGACTCGTATAGACTGGCACCTCCTGCTTGGCGGCAAGTTTGAGCGTGTGTTTATAGACGTTCAAAGCGGAGATGACCGCAGGCCCCCACTCACCGGAGATCTGACCAAAATCACCAACGGAATAATGAATAGGTCTACCCATCTCTGCGCATCTGCCTATCCCCTCCTCAATTGCATCAACCGCAGGAATCCTACGTATCCGTGGAATTGGCTTCCCTTTCGAAACCATCCATAGATAGTAGCTCATCATCGCAAAGAGAAGTACTAGAACAATTAAGTCGAAAATTACTCCAGTCTTCAACATTGCATTTTCCAAATAAATATTATAAGTACAGTATAATTTATTTAATACTTTCTATAGGCGGATTTAGGCTTATTGGTTCTCACTTAGCCCTCGTTTAGCTCAAATACAGACCGAGAAAGGATCCGAGGACCGATATAGTCTCAATAAAAGAGAGATCGGTACTAATATCAAGTATAATAATGGACTAAAGAGTTGACAGTTGGATCATTATAACCGTCTGGGGCTTTTTACCATCAGTTAAAAAGGGAAGTCATATGAGCATTCTCCTCAATTCGAGGCCTTCCTCGATCCAGTCTGCAAAGCCACCGAGGCGTCGGAGAGGCGATAGTCAACGCCGACTTGCGAAGATGAGTGCAAAGATCAACGAAACCATTCGAGACGGGTTGCCTCACGACTAGGTCAAAGACATCATAGAGGATAGCTAAAGCCTTTAAGAACATATGACTACCATTTATTCAATCAATTCTTGCTATCTAGTTTAAGCCAGATGATCTCATCTAGATCCTCCTGTTTCGCTAATAACTGAGCTGCGTAGTGGCTAAGGTTTTAATGTTAAAAATCTGAGAAATCAGGCAAAGATTTATGTTTGTTTTATTCTTATGTAAGTGTAGGTGCTTTCTAACTATGAGAAGCTATATCAAGATTTATGGCCCACCCGTAGTGAAGGCCATCAAAGCCTTAGAGAAGGTCGCCATCGATGTCCCTGAAGTTTGTATTATGGACACATTCATCGAATCATATATGCCAACTTTTGATTCCCGAGAGGGGATAATAGGATACTTTTCTGGTCTAGGCGAGATCTCAGTCGAGAGGTGCGACAAGATTATCAGCAAGTCGGGGGAGATGTTAGGGGATTATGACTTCTACTTCGAGTGGTTCAAGGAACCCAGCATAGACGAACTGAACAACCTTATAGAGAAGATCGATGTAGCGCTCGCCCCTCTTGGATGTAAATATACGATCACGACAAGGAGATAAGAGAAGACTCAGACATCACAGACCAATGTTTCTCATTTTTTTGAAGCGCATCCGCAGAAGTAAGGTCGTTCTTGTTCCATCTATTCAGCCATTGCTATTCGTATGTCTTGCTCCTTCCGAACCTTCTGCAGCCTCTATCACTCTATCGCCGTTGTAGAAGATCCTGAGAAAGAACAACCACTCTAGAATCCTCTTGTCAGCCTCCTCTCTAATCAAACCCTTAAACTCGTTAATGGAAAGCGTCTTCTTCATCGTCTATGAGGTAAAAACGATCTAGAAGCCCTTAAAATGCTTATTTTAAGCGTGGGAGAATGCAGAGAGCCTAGGTCTTAGAAAAACAGGTTTACATATAATAATTTTTAATGATATTGAAAGGGCTATAATCCTGAGAGGCTAAAAACATCGTGAATGCCTTTGGCAATGATAAGGATAATATTTATTACATAAATTACCGTATAAGACTTAGATAAAATGCGTCTTTGAAGCGTATCTACGATGGCAGATACTTCTTTTCAAAAGTTTGAACCTTCGTGTGTTAATTTGTTCATTACGAACCTCTGTAACAGGAGATGCCCCTTCTGTTATCTTAATGACTGGGTCACAAACAAGGAGGACGATGCGCATCACATGTCTTTGAAAAGCCTTGACACTTACATTCATTGGCTGCAGAAATCCAGAGTTTATAAGGTGAAGTTAGCAGGAGGAGAGCCTATGCTTCACCCTAATTTACTGGATTTTATTCATGAGTTAAAGAGGAGTCGCATTGGGATCGATGCCATCCTAACAAACGGTTTAGGCGACACAGAATTATATGAAAAAGTAGCAGACCTTACCGGAACCAATTGGCTTGTTAACGTGATGAACCCGGAAACCTATACCAAGGATGAATGGGAGTTACTCAATAACAACCTTGAGGTGTTGAAGTGGAAAAATGAAAATGTGCCTGTGAGCCTTTCAGGGTTTGATACCAGCAGCCTTAGACGTCTATGTCTCTCGATCACGTTTTATAGGATCAACCAAGAGTACGGCTATATAATCGAGTTGGCTAAAAGATATGGGGTTCCAGTGATAAGGTACGATGTCAGCAGGCCATCGTCTAATAAAAGCAATATCCATGTTGATTTCGATTCACTGATGAGGATTAAACCCACGCTGATGGATTTCGTCAGAGATTGTGTGAGCGAGGGGGTCAAACCTGGCTTGGATGATGCGCTTCCCTATTGCGTCTTCACACAAGAAGAGCTGAAGTTCTTATATCTTTTTAGTAATTTTCAGTCGATCTGTATGCCGGTTATGGATGTGATGCCGGACCTCACAATCGGATATTGCACGTCTATGCGCGGGGTAACACCTTCTTTTACTCTTGAAGACATGACAGCAAGTAAAATATTTAATGAGCTACTCGTAAAAACCGAGGAATATAGAAATTTTCAACTCGCACGTTGCTATGGGTGCTATAACTCAGATATGAAATTGTGTCAGGGTTATTGTCTAAGATTTAAATCGGATTTCTTAGAACATAGAAAAGAAAATGGGATTAAAAAAAAGAAAAGATGGTTCACATTGAGGATTTGACATACCAATAATTGCAGGATAATATGTAACGTTTAAAAAATGTGATAATAGAATAAACGTATTGTTTTAGGGAGCAGAAATAAATAATCTTTAGACCCCTAGAAAGGTCAGTGAAGAGAAGTAATGTCCAATCGGGTAAGGGCTAGAGATTTGGGAATAAAAATTGGTAGAATGGAGACTGGGAAACTAAATGCGATAACAGATGTGGAGGGTGTGGGAGTTGGACACGTCACGCTGATTAGGGGCGAAGGCCCTCTCAAGATCGGTAAGGGCCCTGTTCGAACAGGAGCTACAGCTATAGTTCCTCATTCAGGGAATCTGTATGAAAATAAAGTGACAGCCGCAGTCGACATCTATAACGGGTACGGTAAGTCGGTTGGATTAGAGCAGGTGGTGTTCATGGGGGTTATTGAGACGCCGATAATGCTAACGGATACTCTAAACACATGGATAGTTGCCGACGCTGTGCTTGACTACTTCGGTGAACGATTCGGAGAGCCTCCGCCTTCTCTTAATCCGGTCGTCGGAGAGACGAATGGAGGTTTTCTCAACGATTCATATGGGAGGCACGTAAGAAAGGCACATGTTTTTGAAGCCATCGACAAGGCTCGGAGCTCAGCGGGGAGAGGCAAGGTGGAGGAAGGAAATGTGGGGGGAGGAACCCCCATGACAGGATACGGGTTGAAAGGCGGCATAGGAACCGCCTCGAGAAAATATGAAAATTTTACTGTCGGGGCTCTAGTACAGCTTAATTGTGGTAGAAGAGAGGATCTGATAATCGATGGGGTTCACGTTGGAAGAGATTTAGTTGTTCCAGAGCCGAGGAAAAAGATGGCGACTGGTAACTCGATTATGATGATAGTTGCCACAGATCTTGCCCTTGACTCCCGTCAGCTCTGGAAGGTGGCGAAGCGGGCTGTTCTGGGACTGGCGAGAACGGGTTCATACGGCAGTGTAACAAGTGGCGACTACGTGATCGCCTTCAGTACAGCTAAGCAGAAAGTGGAGGACCTCATCAAGATGCTGCCAGATTACAAGACTATTCGGGGAGAATCGTATCTAAACCCTGTATATGAAGCGACTGCTGACGCTGTTGAGGAATCGATTTTGAATGCACTCTTCAAAGCAGAGACTATGGAAGGAATAAACGGAAACGTAAGATATGCTTTACCCATAGATCAAGTCAAAGAGTGCTTCAAGAAAAACGGGCGGGAATTGGAATCCACTTAAAAACACATCCTTTCGATCTAGACGTATACTACTACATTTTCTGCGAATTTAGTGAATAATCCTATTTTAATCTTCGAAAAAATTAAGCCTTAACCTCCTACATCATATCGGGCTCAAATGACTTAGGTCACACATCAAAATCTATGATCCACCTAATATCAAAGCACTTGAAATTAGCGCTCGACATACCAATAGACTATATCCGAATTTATTCTATCACTAATAGCGCCTCCGCTACTTAAGCCTCGAATGTTTCATCTAATCCATATCCCTCTGAATAGAGTACGCCTTGTAGCTGCACTATCTCCCCTAGGTCTCCAGGCTCTAGCTGGCTTCTAGTCGTGATTGGCATCAAAAGCTATCAAAGGTTAATACAAATACTTCTAATTATATATGAAAAGACTTTATAGCTAATCAAGAATTGGAAAAACTGCTTTATGAGCACATTTGAAATTTTCGATAAAACGCTCACATATTTAATTTTCAGAGTAAATATAATTAGCGCCGGGGATGGGATTTGAACCCATGTGCTCGCGGGGAGCACCAGTTTTCAAGACTGGCGCCGTGTCCTGGCTTGGCTACCCCGGCTTTGAGAAACTTCTCTCTTCACTTGTAAATCTCTTTCGATCCTAATAAAATGAATAAGCTATAAACGCCTAAAAATTGTTTTATTTCGGAATTTATGAGGCGTGACTTGTCATTTGATTTTGGAAAAATCTACTTGAAGTTGCTTAGAAACTTGATTTAATGTCATGAAGCAAAAATAGGTCTACGATAAATCGAAAAACTTCTCCGAGTTTAGGGTAGTCATCCGAGCGGCTTCTTTGATGGAAACCTCTTTCAATTCAGCCAACGCTCTCAAGGTTCTCACTAGATCTGCGGGTTCGGATGGGGCTCCGTGATAGCTTACTGGGGAATCAGTCTCGATGAGTATCTTCTCTAACGGTGCCTTCGCTAAGGCTGCCCTGTGATCTCTGCTGAACTCGGCAGCGGGTGTGGCTGAAATAAAGTAGCCTGAGTCTAAGAGCTCTATAAGCACATCTAAGGGTCCGCTATACCAATGGAAGACCGCCTTCTCTATGTCTTCTTCCTTAGCGAGGTTTAAAGCATCGCTCCATGCCCCTCTCCCGTGGATGGATACCGGCTTCCCATTTTCTCTCGCTATGCGGAGTTGCCGAACATAGATCTCTCTCTGTTTTTCTTGAACAGCCTCGCTTTTCCTTGATTCTCTATCCCAGTAATCTAAACCTATCTCTCCTACTGCGACGCAGTTACCTACTCTTTCCTCTACAAATCTTAGAGACTCTTCTACGTCTTCAGTATACCATTCGGTAGGGTGTATACCGAGGGCTGGATACACATATTTTGGAAAATCTTCTGATAGGGCAAGGGTAGATCTGCAGGTTCTAAGGTTCGCCCCAACAGCTATGATGGCGCTGATGCCGACTCTCTTCGCCCTCTCAACGACCTTCCCTACCTCAGCTAAGTCGCTCAGATGTGCATGCGAATCTATAAGCTTCATCAAAACTCATATTTATAACCGCAGGACTCGATAAAAAATCTTTTAAAAGACTGATTCTTTTGAAGGTGTGGATGTGAAGAAAACCTAAAAATAATTTACTTTTCATTATTACTACTATTTCCATTTATTTAAATGGTTTTCCAGGATAACTTGTTCCCTCCTTCTTTTATAAACATACCATAGTAGCCATGTGGCAGTATAAATGGGTAATACATCTAGACCTGGAACTATTTCAAGTAGAGCGATGAGTCCTATCCAATTGAAGAACGCGAAGCAGAAGATTAAGCCAGCCAAGTCTAATACGTCTCCGATGAGCGGGGTTTGTAACTGTGGCAGGATTAACTCTACGAAATCTAAGAATAATGTCGAGATTAAAGTAACTAGCTCTAGCCACGTCATTCTTACTAGCCATGGAGCTGAAAGAGTCTGAACACGTGGTCTCATTTACATTAAATTTTCCTTTATAAGTCGAATATAAAATAAATGGGGAATTACTAAAACTATGAGCTGGGTGGAAGTTGGATTATGAAGTTCCCCGTCTCGCTTGGGATTATTATAAATGTGCTCTTTCCCGTCTCTGATATAGCCTTCAAGGTTTCAAGGTAGAGATATAGGTTAGTCAGCTGTCCAATGTTGAGATCCGGCTGGTTCCCTGCTATTATATTCAAAGCATCTCTAGTGGCATTAGCTAATATTAGTTTAGATATCGCCGCCCCATTCGCTTGGATTATCTGCGACATAGCTGTCGCATTAGCTATCACTAGTATCCTAGTTTTGTTAAATTCAGCAGCTATAGAAAGCTGCTCAGATGCAAGCTTACTCTCGATCGCTCTTATGAATCCGTCTGGTAGACTTATCTGTCTTAGATCCACCGCCTCCAAAATTACGGCATTCGATAATGTAGATTCTTTATTAAAAGCTTCGGAGAGGATGCCCTCCATCTTGACGCTTATCTTCTCCCTCTGTTCAATGGTCTCTATAGCAGTGTATTGAGCTATGAGATCTCTTATAGCCTCTCGTATTATTGGAATGATAGCTCTCTCCTTCCAATCAAGCCCTGGAAACTGCCTGAAAAGCGAGACAACCTCTGAGGGTGAAAGCCTCCACCTAACCGTGATATCCACATCTACTTTAAGCCCGTCTTTCGTGAGACTTGGAACCGCAGGGAAGTCTCCTTGCATTCCTGCCTCACTCCACATGTGTACACTATCTGTCGCCGTATAAACCCTTACAACGTTCGCGTATGGAGGCTTCAGGAAGTATTTCGCATTCTGCCCATCCCCTTGAATGCTCACTGAACCAGATAGAGGATCTATTATTACAGCAACGTAACCAACACTAACCTGCCCTACGCTGAAGATAAGTGCGCCTGCAACGATTATGATTGCCACTATAGCTACTACACCAGCTCCTTCTATCCTCGGTCTCCTTTCAAACTCGCGTCTCATAATTCTCGAATAGAATAAAATGTAGGTGAACCTTAAGTCTTTAGATCAATCTCTGATACCCTCAAGCAGGCTTATGATGTTCCAGATCCTCGTTCTAGTATACATTGGCATGTTAGGATCCTGAGAGATCTCATCTAGAAGGTCTATAGCATTCGCTGCTTTAGCTGCAATCGACAGCGACTCGTCCATTAAAATGTCTGAAGCCTGTTTAGCTGTTCTCCTAATATTTCTGGGAGTAGTATTATCCTCGGCAACGCGGTTTAACACCGCCATGGCTTGGCTCAATTTTTGAGCATACTCTTCTTGCTTCTTTGACATTGTAGCGACACCTCTCCTCTACGCCCTTCCTCAAGGCTTATTTTAACCCAAAATCGATAATGATCGTATAAAGACGATAAAAGGGTTGCCCTTTTTACTATTCTTTAAAGAGTTATTTTTCCTTAATTAGCTTTTAAAATATACTCAGGTAGATCAGCTACACTTTCTAATAAGACATCTGGTTTTACGCCGCCCCATGATTCTTCGCCCCTTGGTCCAGTCTTCACTCCGATGAATTGGACGCAAGCGTTCTCAGCACATTCTGAGTCTATTCGGTGGTCTCCTACGAACAGGATATCGCTGAGCTTGACTTTCATCAGATCTGAAATAAAGGTAAGGGCTTCAGCGTAAGGTTTAGGTTTCGGAGTCTCCCCTCTCCCAAAAATCAAATCGAAATATTGGAGCATACTCAGCTTCTTTAAGATCTCTAAGGCGTAGCTTCTATGGCTTCTAGTAAGAATGGCTAGTTTGAATCCTGCATTTCTAAGCCTTCTAATGGCTTCTGATGCCCCTTTTATCTCACTAGCCGTGGATACTGCTTCCATCTCAACCTCGTCCATAATAGACTCTATGGTTTCATGTATCTGCTTTCTCTCAGCGGAGGGTAGCTTAAGTTCATTCCAAACCTTCTCAGCCTTCTCTAAGATCACTACGTTAGTCTCAGTCGGGCTTAGAAGGTTAGGAGGGACTCCGCAACTCTCAAGATACGATATCATCTTCTTCTTCATCTTGGGAAAATCTATAGTCGAGTTGACTAGCGTGCCATCTAAATCGAAGACGATGAGCTTTATACGACTATAATCCTTAGCACCCTTATCCAATCGCATCTCTGAGGAATAACCTTAAACAATATAATTATTACGGTGATTTCAATATGGGAATTCTATATTGGAAAATTATCCGCCTAATCGAGGGGGTTTAACCTGATTTTTCTTTACGCTGCTTGAAGCCTCTGAATCTAAGTGATTTGAAAGTAGCGGTTAAGATCTTTTCCGTAGAGAATATCCGAGCCGCTAGATATAGAACGATTACCGTAAACACTGTAATATATGCTATGCTTCTTAGGACGATAAAGTATTCTCCCATAATCGCCGCCTTTGAAGCTAGTATGCTGTGAGTATAGGGGATCAGCAATAGTATCCACTGCACAGTATTCGGCAGTGTTTCAAGGTCTGAGAACATGAGGATAATCGCAGGCACTATTATCGGGACTATTAAGACTCCGGTGAGACTTTGAGCACTCCTGACACTATCGACGAAAACAGCTATACAGATCGCTAAGGCTAGTCCAGATACTAAGGTGACGAACATCGTCACCGCTATGAGCAGATACCCGACTGGTTGGATTCCAATATTCGCATCACCCAAGTTAATGGTTGGGACCTGAGGTGCAAAACTGAAGGCCGAGTTCATGTAGAAGCCGAAGCCTATCATATATGCAATAGCCCCTCCTATAGCGACGATGATTGACCCAGCGAGCTTACCAGTTAAAATAGTCATTCTGCCCACTGGTAGAGTCATCAAAGTCTCCAATGTCTTCTGCTCTTTCTCTATTGCAATGCTCGTGGCCGCCATCTGGATAGCGAACATGACCATGATCATCACAAGGATCGGTAGCAGTATGCTCTGAGTTACCAAGAGACTGAAGATTGACTGAGGAGGGACCTCGAGGACTCTATCCCTTATTATCGAAGCGTAAGCGACAGAGATTGGAGTGCGGATTGCATCAGGATCAGCAATCTCCTGGGCTTCAAGTAGAAGCTGATTGATTTTGTTTATGGAAAGATAGTAACTGTAGATATTCAAGAACGTGTTAACTATTTCAGTTTTTCCTGTCTCTGATAAAGTGGCACTTTTAAGGTTGGCAAAGATTTTTACAACTCCTTTTCTACCAAGCGTAATATTCTCTGAAAAACCTTGTTGAATATGTATTAGAGTAGAGACGTTTGATTTTTGAATCTGAAGTAGGGCTTCCGTGATCGAGTTAGCTTCGATTGGGATGACAGTGGCATTTAATGAAATGAATCTTATGAATTCGGCTGCCACAGGTCCTTGATCCTCGTCATAGACCGCAAATGATGCCGTAATAATAGCCCTGCTAACTGATTCCCGTGAGACATTGATAGCGGATCCCATGATTGGGAAAAGGATAAGAGGCATGAGGATTACCCCGATCAATATTTTCGGGTCTCGAATCAGTTCTTTCAGCTCTTTGACGATTAGGTTTACAAGACTGTTAGCCAAGCTTCGTCGCCTCCATAAACACTTGCTCAAGATTATCTGCTTCGTACTTTTGCTTCAGGCTATTCGGGTCACCTTCAGCCACGACAGCGCCTTCGTTTATCAAAGCGACTTTATCGCAGAGATACTCGACTTCAAGCATGTTATGGCTTGATAAAAGAGCCGTGACCCCCTGCTCCTTCACATAATTCTTAATCATTCTCCTAATATGATAAGCATGAATGACGTCTAATCCTGAAGTTGGTTCATCTAAAATGGCGAGCCGAGGTCTAATCATGAGTGCACGGGCTATGAGAAGCCTCCGATTCATTCCTTTACTGTACTCTTTTATTCTATCCTTCAGTCTGCCTCCAAGACCAGATATTTTCTCAGCCTCTTCAACCATATCCTCTACCGAGTTATCTTTACCTGCATAGAAGTTTGCAATGAATCGCAAATATTCGTATCCGGATAGATATTGGTATGCACCAGCTTCCTCAGGTAGGTAGCTGATGATGCGCCTCACTTCATTAGGATTTCTAATGGCATCGACGCCGAATATTGAAACCTCTCCTGAAACAGGCTTTATCAGGGTCCCGATTATACGGAGTGTAGTAGTCTTTCCCGCCCCGTTTGGACCGATGAGGCCATAGATTTCTCCTTCTTTGACGCTGAAGTTCACGCCCTTTAATGCCTCGACTCTTCCGAAATTCTTTCTCAGTTCTTTAACTAGGATAGCCTCTTTCAAAGAATCAGCCTCGTATCAGCATATCAGCGGTTAGAATTATTTTTTAACCTTTTGAAATGGGATGCCTTAAGATTCGCCCAGCTCTAGTCCCTAGATGCATTCCATTCTGAACAGTTACCTTTCCATTAACGATTACGTATTCTATACCTTGAGGGAACTGAACTGGATCCTGATAAGTAGCCATATCAGCAATCTTTTCAGGGTTAAAGATGGTGACGTCAGCACACATCCCGGGTCTAATTAACCCTCTATCTAATAAGCCGAAACGTGTGGCGGGAGTTGAAGTCATCTTCTTCACAGCCTCTTCTAGACGGATTACACCTTCCCTGACATACTTTCCCAGAACTCGTGGAAAGCTCCCGTAAGCCCTTGGATGAGGTTTCCCTAATAGGATCCCGTCCGTACAGACCATTGTTAAATGGCTTTTCATGATCGTTCGGACATCGTCCTCTGACATACTGAAGCTCACCATAGTAGCCTCGTTCTCTTCCTCGATCACCAAGTCTATCAAAGCTTCCATGGGGGTCATCTTCTTTATCGATGCAATCTCTCCCAAGCTTTTACCCTCGAATCTCTTGTTCATCTGCGTCTTAACCGCAGTGACGTAAACGGAGCTCCAACCCCAATCTGATCCCCGTCTTGAAGAACTAAGCTCAGTGACTACGCGTTTGCGAGCATCTTCTTCAATTAGACGTTTAAGCATGGCTTCGGTTCCGCCTTCATGAACCCACGTCGGGAGCAGACTGCTCAGAAAAGTGCTCCCCGCCGTATACGGATACTGATCCGCTGTAACATCTATGTTTTGACGTCGAGCCACATAGAGGGCTTGAAGCGCTAGGCCTGCTTTCCCCCAGTTCCTTTCTCCGCTTGCCTTGAAATGGCTTATATGAACAGGGATATTTGCCTCTCTCCCGACCCTAATCACTTCTTCTATGGATTCGAGTAGCTTGTCGCCTTCATCCCTCATGTGGATCACGAAGATACCCTTATGGAGTGACGCCACTTTGCAGAGCTCTACGAGTTCGCTCGTCTCAGAATAGGTACAAGGAGGGTAGATTAAACCTGTGCTCAGCCCGAAGGCTCCCTGACGCATAGCTTCGTCGAGCAAAGACTTCATCTCCCCCAGCTGGGTTGGAGATGGTTTTCTATTCTCCATCCCTATAACGATCATCCTTAGATTTCCGTGTCCAACTAGAGACGCAACATTAGTAGAAGGCTTAGCTTCTTCAATCTTGGAAAGATACTCCGAGAACGTCCTCCAGTCCCAATCAAGGTCGGGGTTTCCGTTCAAGCCTGAAAGATATTTTCTCCAATCCGAAACCATCTCATCGCTTAACGGTGCTTCACCTAACCCGTCTTGACCTATAACCTCGGTTGTAACTCCCTGCATGATCTTCTGCTTTGCTAAAGGCTCAGCTAGAAGCATTAAATCTGAATGACTATGAGTATCAATGAACCCTGGAGCAACTACGAGCCCACTCGCATCTAAAACTTTTTCTGCAGGCTTGTCTATCCTGCCGACTTGGATGATTTTGCCTTCCTTGATGCCGACTTCAGCCTTATACCATGGATTCCCAGTTCCATCGATTATGACCCCGTTTTTAATTAGAATATCTAACATGATAAATTTTATTTTAAAGGATCTATTATAAACTCTTCACGTAGAGAGGCGAGTCCAATCAAAAATTTTTATGAAACCATCAAAAGATTAATCTTTAAATAAATATTCGTAGAGGAGACCTAAGATGAATCTAAAGATATGGTTTAAGGAAACGAGACCTCACTTCCTGTTAATAACGCCTTTGATCTACTCTATCGGGTTGGCCCAGGCTTACATCGACGGATATTTCAACGTTTTTTACGCTGTCATTGGATTAATCGGTGCCCTCCTTGCTCATATAAGCGTAAACGTGATCAACGATTACTTCGACTTTAAGAGCGGTTTAGATTTGAGGACTAGAAGAACGCCTTTCAGCGGCGGGAGCGGGATACTGCCTGCAGGACTCCTGAACGCAAGAGACGTCTACTTCTTCTCATTATCTTGCTTGACGCTCGATCTCGTTATAGGCTTATATTTCATACACGTGAAAGGCTTAATGCTTCTCCCATTAGTGCTTACTGCAGCTTTAACGATATACTTTTATACCCCTCATCTGAGCCGCTGGATGGTGGGAGAATTCTTCACAGGACTTAACTTCGGACCACTACTCGTTCTTGGAAGCTACTTCATCCAGTCCGGAGCATATAGTCTTAATGCTCTTGCAGCAGGCGTCATACCGGGGATACTCATCGGCTGCCTCCTATTCTTAAACGAGTTCCCTGATGTTGAGGCAGACAAAGAAGTTGGGCGTATGAATTTAGTTATAAGATTCGGGTTGAGACCCGCGTCGAGGATGTATGCGGCTCTAATAACCATGATGTATGTTTGGATTTTCGTTTCGATTCTGCTTCGTCTCATGCCTGTCTCAGCTTCTCTGATATATCTGACGCTGCCTTTAGCCTTGAAGACTATTAGAAGTGTAACAGAATATTACGACGCCCCTGATAAGATTGTCTCGGCGCTGTCAAACAATGTAATGTTAGATTTATCAGCCCTCACATTAACAGCTATAGGAATCTTCGCTTCAAAATTCCTGTAACCCTTTGAAGGGTTCTACTAAGACTCTCTCACAGCAGTGATTATTAGTAAACCACCTAGAGCGATCTCTCTCATCGATGCGGATGAAAAATGGTTTTTAACCATCCTAAGAAGCTGCCTATTCGACGGGAGCTCTAAATACGTTTTAGATAGAATTCCCCAAGGGTTCCTATAGCGTTTACGCCCGATGATACCTCCTATGATTGGGACTATCCATCGCATATAAATGCGTAAAAACTTTTCAATCACTGGATTATCCGGTCTTCCAATATCGACTATCAAAAGCTCTCCACCATCATCTCTCAAGACCTCTTTTATCTCTTTCAAAGTTTTTCTCTTATCTTTCGAGTCGCGAAGAGCGTAGGATGCTATGATGAAGCTTAAAGTCTCCTTTTTTATAGGCAAGTATTCGAAGACGCCTCGAATCAAGCTTAGATTTTCCGCTTCGATGCTCTTCCTTATTCTATCAAGCATCTTCTCGGAATAGTCTAAGCCTATCAAAGAACCCTTCAGATTTTTCAATATGATTGACGTGAAATTCCCTGGTCCTGTTCCAAGTTCGAGACCGACTATGTTTAAAGGATTCAGCATCCTTAGCCCTAGGGTTCTAGATCTCTCGTCTTGGAAGAAGGATATGAAATGGTTCACTCTCTCGTATTCGTTGATTATCTCCTCCAGTGCCACCTCCACCTCTGTCCAGACTATCTTCCTCACCTTTTTAGTCCTTTCTCAGCAGCATAATATTCAAGTTTTTCCAATGATCAAGATTTATTTAGGATACATCTGTTTGAGATAAATGTACTCAAAATGATCGGATCTTTGAACTTTTTAGATGCGGACGAATCTAGAATCGTTATGTTCTGTGGCAAAGGTGGAGTCGGAAAGACGACTTCAGCCGCTGCGACGGCTTTACATTTCGCGGATAAGGGAACCCGTACCTTGTTAATATCCACTGACCCTATGCCCTCAATCTCAGATATCTTAGAATGCGACGTTAGAGGAGAGGTCGCAGCGATAGAAGGAATTCCCAAGCTCGATGCAGTTGAGTTAGATTATGATATAATCGTTGATCTATGGAAGAAAAAGTTTGGAGAGGAAGTTTACGAGGTAGTCTCATCTTTCCTACCGGTTGATAAAGACATTATTGATTATGTTGCAGAGGCTCCTGGGATAGATGAAGAGTTCGCCTTAAGCTACATATATGACCTATACAAGAGTGGAAGATACGAGATAATTGTATGGGATACTGCTCCAGCTGGAGGAACCTTATCTCTAATTAAACTTCAAGACAAATTCTACCGACACTTAGGCGAAGCTGCGAAACTCTATTCTAGGGTTAGGATTGCCTTGGAAACTCTCATAAAGGGGAGAACGAAAAGAGATCCCTTAGAGATAATCTCAGAATGGGAGAAGCTCTCGAAAAACGTTCTTAGTATGCTAGAGGATCAGAAGACGAAAGCAATACTCGTGACCATCCCCGAAGCTCTCGGAGTTAACCAAACGGAGAGGGTAGCTAAAGAGCTTGAGCGCTACGGTATTCATATCTGCGGGCTTATTGTGAACTTTATGCTGACGGGTGACGCGATGGAAGGCTCCGACTTCAACAGAAAGAGAGGAGAAATGCAGAAAGTGTATTTTGAGAAGCTTGCTCAAAAATACTCTGAAAGAATAGATATTGTTCCTACCCCATTACTGCCTTTCGAGGTGAGAGGGGTAGATGCTCTAAGAGAGCTTGAGAAGCTACTTTTTAAGAAACGACTTAGCCTCTCCCTCGGATGAGATGCTTTAAAACTCCACTAATCCTTATCCCCGCTCTCCCCGGGGTTCTCAAATCTTTTTTCGCAAGGTTTGTACGCTTGTAAGCGGTTTTCACCTTCTCTCTCAGTTCGAGAAGCCTCTTCTCTTTTTCTTCTTCATCTCTTAGCGAAGCTATATGGTCTACCTCTTTCGTAACATCCCAAGCGAGTTCAAGCCCTTTAGATATTCTTTCAGCCTCGTCTATACTGATTATCCCAAGCTTCTTCTTCATCTCGTTCATCTTAATCATTGCTTCATATGTAGCATCTACGATCTTATCTCTAGTCATAAGATTCGTCTCGTAGTTGAGGATGAGCTTCCAACTCGGCTGGAGGAGAGCTTCTCGATGTTCTCTTAGCGTCAGGAGCCGCCTATAGTATCCGTGCATGCCAGGATTCTCGAAAGCCATGCTTCCAGGATCTAGAAATGGCGCCATTGGGGCTATGAAAGGATAGATTTTCCCTGACATCTTCTCCAGTAACCGACGCGAATAATTCACAGAATCGACTGCAGACTCTTTACTCTGTCCGGGTAGACCGATCATGAAGAATACGTCAAACTTTTCACACCCTTTCTCCATGGCATAGTTTATGCTTTTTTCAAGGGAGGCAGTATCATAATATCTCCCTTGGAGTCTACGGATCTTTTCGTCGTGAGAATCTGGAGAAATCTCCATGGTGAATCTCTCACAATTCTCAGCTATACTATCTAAGTAATCTTTGTCTGCAGGCTCGAAGAGCTCCAAAGTTATTGTGTTATCGATCCCCTCGTTTTTTATGGATTTGAGAACCGAGTCAGCGTAATCTGCTCCACCCTGTCTCAAGTCGCCTAAGAGAAATATTGGGGCTTTAAAATACTCGCTTATAGTTTTCATCTCCTCAGCTATCTTTTTCGGAGATTTAAAGGCAGGTTTCTCTCTTCCATAAAACTTGTTGAAGCTGTACTTTGAACCCCCACAGGTCGTACAGTTGTTTGTACAACCCTTACATGTGAGGATTGCTGTGAACGGGTAATCCATGAAACTCTCGTAGGGAAGATTGCTTTCGAGATCCCGATGCTTTAAAACTAGTTTGACGACGACCCCGTAGTCGAGGCTAAGCTCATCTAAATCTTCGGGTACGTAGATTAAAGGGTTTATGTGTTTTCTTCCATCAGAGTCTCTCCAAGTAAGATTCTCCACATTCTCAGGCTCTTTTCCCGAGTCAATATACTCCAGGAGTTTGAGAAGTGGTTTCTCCGTAGAGTCTCCTCGAATCACATAGTCTACTTGGGGAAAAAGAGAGATTATCTCTTCATGATAATAGGTGGAAGATATTCCTCCTAAAATAACTGGAACGTCTTCGTGATATTTTTTAATAAGTGACGCCACTTCTAGGCTCCCATTAGCGTGGGCAAGCCAGTGGAGGTCTAATCCAAAAACCTTGGCGTTGAGCTTTGAGATAAGCTCTTCAACCTTCAGATTTGGATTCTTCAGCATTTTCACAGCTAGGTTTATGATTCTAGCGTGGTAACCATTCTCTTCTAAATATCCGACCATGCTTAGAAATCCCAGAGGGTACATCTCAAAAATCGGAGTTGAGGGTATAACGTCGCTTATAGGACCATACATTGCTGAACGCTCCCTAAAATCATAAACACTTGGAGCGTGGAGGAGCACAATATCGAGAGTCATCAATTTAACACACTTCTTGGAATAATGGCATTTTCGAATTTAATTTTGTTAGTGGCGACTTCCATATGAACCTTCTTTTTACACTTAAAACCAGTATTAAAAAAGCGTTATGGCTAAGAGCAGATTAGACTGCTATTCAATCTATAAAATTTTAAGAATCATCTCATCTTAAATTTATATTAAGGTACACATCATGTATGCAAACAATGGAAGAATCCTTAGGATCAACCTAAGCAAAAAGGAACTTAAAATTGAAGATATTAGTGAGAAACTGCTTAGAAAATACTTGGGTGGAAAAAGCTTAGCCCTTTATTATCTTTTAAAGGAGATGAATCCTAGATCCGACCCATTTGGACCGGAGAACCCCCTCATCTTCTCAACTGGTACGGCGACGGGGGTCCCTCTCCCAGGATTCTCAAGGTTTAGCGTCCTTGGGAAATCCCCCCTCACTGGAGGATTTGGGGAAGCCGAGGCTGGAGGATATTGGGGGGCTGAGTTAAAGTATTCTGGTTTTGATCTAGTTTCAGTTGCGGGAATATCTGAGAAACCTGTCTACCTCTGGATATGTGATAATGATGCAGAGTTAAGAGACGCATCATCGATCTGGGGTTTAAAAACTAAGGAGGCTCAGGAAGCTATCCGAAAGGATACAGGCGAATCGTTAGCAAGAGTAGCTTTAATTGGACCTGCTGGCGAGAGACTTGTTAGATATGCCTGCATAATAAATGATCTGAAATTCGCTAATGGGAGAAGCGGCTTAGGGGCTGTAATGGGATCAAAAAAACTGAAAGCAGTCGCTGTTAAGGGTCGCAGGAAACCTGAATATAAGGATCAAGATAAGTTGAAAGAGCTAGCTAAATGGTTTAGCGAAAACTGGAAAAATCATCCTCCTGCAGTTTCTAGAAGCAGATTCGGAACCGCCGAGATGGTGCTCCCTCTAAACGCTGACGGGACACTCCCCACGAGGAACTTCATTAAAGGATCATTCGACCACGCTGAAGAGATCTCAGGAGAAGCGATGGCGAAAACGATTCTGGTAGAAACTGAAGGCTGTTACGCATGCCCAATAAGATGCAAACGAGTAGTTAAAGGGAGACCCCCCTTCGAAACAGACCCAAGCTACGGCGGACCCGAATACGAAACCGTAGCAGCCTTTGGCTCGCTCTGTGAAGTTGCAGATTTGAGTGCCATCTCTCTCGCCAATCAATTATGCAACGCTTATGGTATGGATACTATAAGCACAGGCTGCGCTATAGCTTACGCTATGGAGTGCTATGAAAACGGTATTTTAACTCTGAAAGATACGGATAGCTTAGATCTGAAGTTCGGAAACGCTGAAGCCATGGTTAAGATGGTGGAGATGATAGCTGAGAGGAGAGGAATTGGAAACCTTCTAGCCGAAGGGGTGAGGATTGCTTCAGAGAAGTTCAACGGCAGTGAAAGATATGCTCTCCATGTCAAGGGTAAGGAGATACCGATGCATGAGCCTAGAGGAAAAACCGGTGTTGCGTTGCAATACGCTTTCTCAGCATCTGGTGCAGACCATATGCAAGCTGCACATGACCCTCCCTTCGAGAAGAATATAGAGGGCATTATGCCTTTAGGGATCCATGAAACCGTTAACCGCCTCAGCTTAGGTCCTGAGAAGGTTCAGCTTTTTAAAACGTTACACCTATGGTGGAACCTTCTCGACTGTCTTGATGTCTGCAAATTCGTGATAAAACCTCACTCCGTTGGAGTATTTAATGTTAACCATATTATGGAAGTTGTTAACGCTGCTACAGGTTGGGACACAAGCCTACATGAATTGATGACTGCTTCCGAGAGGGCTTTGAACATGTCAAGGCTACTGAATATCAGGGAAGGATTCACCGAACATGATGACACTTTGCCTAGAAGATTCTTCGAACCCCTTGAATCAGGTCCTAGAGCGGGAGCAAAAATCTCTGAAGAAGAATTTGCAAAGTCTGTCAAGATTTTCTATGAGATGATGGGGTGGGATGAGCGAGGGATTCCAAAACTTTCGAAGTTACATGAACTCGGTTTATCAGAGTTTATTTAATTTTTCATAATATATTGTTTCAAGTTTTTATTTTATGCTTCATCTCAGCCGAAACTTCTGAGACACATTCGGGACAAAGCAAGGTTTTACTCCAACCACTAGGGTAAGCCGTTTGTATACCGTGTTTAGAGCATCTAAAAGCATACAATGGGAGTGGAGAGTCCCATCCTGTTTTCTTCTCTCTCCCTACATGTATTCTGCCAAATACTCTGAGCAACAATTTTTGAAAGGCGGTATAATCCTTTCTCTCCAAATCTTTTGAATCCTTTATCTGCTCATCTTGAATCTTGAGTAGCTCCTCTTTAAAATCTTCAGCGGGATGTGTCTGCAAGATTCTCCCCTCTGTACCCGTCTCTCATATTATTTCTTTTTTTAGGAGGAATTTTTAATAAACGGTGACTCATTAACTTAAAATAGTAAAAACGTTAGATAAGAATATGATTATTTTATAATCCATATTAATTAATTTAATTTTTAGAGTACTATTTCATTTTAAAAAACGAAATTATGATTAAAATTAAGGGATATATATAACATGGATTTGAAATTTCAATCTTATAACTATTAATAATCCTAAGCCTCTAAGCTTCTTCCGACGCTAAACTAAAGAGTGATATTCAATTTCTAAGAGATTTTTAATCTGAGTAAAATGATAGTTTTTCGAGGATTGATCTTTTCCAACTTAGAATAGTTTTATTCTGAGCTTTTTGGATTGAACCATTGTTCTAATCTAGTCTTCTCTCTGCTTTTCTCAAAACCAAGTTTGATTTTTTCCACAGCTTTCTTAACCCTATCCTCATCGAAGTCATGTTCTCGACATAGGAAGTCCATTATTCCCTCCTCGTCAGGTGGGTGCCATTCTAGTTTATAGTTCTCGGTTACCTCGGGTTTCAAAAAGATTTCCCTAATCTCATCTATTGGATAAGGTATCTTCGCATTCTCCAGATGAGGTAGAACTTCTTCGAGACGACCATACTGTTTAAGAAGTCTTAAAGCGGTTTTGGGTCCAACACCCTTCACTCCTTCAGGATTGTAATCCGTTCCAATTAAGATGCCTAAATCGACTAAGATTTCTCTACTGATCCCTAACTTGGATAGCGTAGAGTCGAGATCCACTCTTTCAGGTTCTATTTTAATGTAAAGGTTTTTTCTAGGCAGTTTTCTCCGTCCTGTTATAGATAGGTTTCTAACAAGTCTTGGCGTGCCAAATAGAAGGGAATCAAAGTCTTGGCTTGCTGTAGCCCATACGTCGCCTTTCTGAGCCATGTATGCTGACTGTGCCTCCCCTTCGCTTGGGGCTTGGATCCAAGGGATACCCATTAAAGTCAGTAGTTTTTTAGCATCGTCGATCATAGATGTAGTCGCTGAGACAGCTTGTTGCGCATACGTCTTGGCCTCAGATATTCTCCCCTCTTTCAAGGCTGTTTCATACTTAACCTGAGCCTCTCTCCTTGCTTCCAAACGGCTCTCTATAGTCTCGGTTTTAAGTTTGTGAGGCTTACCATCGAAGATATATACTATTTTTATCCCCGCCTCCACTAGATTCGAGTTTCGGTAGATGAGCCCGCTGAGGTGACTTGTCACCCTTCCTGAACCATCTCTGAGGGGTTCTCCCAGACGCCCTCTAATTATTGAGAGAAACTGGTAGAGAACATTGTGTCCATCGAAAGCGATCTTTTTGCCTGAGAGATCTTCTATCGAGATGCGTATCGCCTCTACGAGATCTCCAAGCTGAATACCCATATGTTTTAAAGCCTTCCTAATTCAATTCTACGTTTATCCTTCGCCATGCTATATACTTTCACAAGTCCCTGTATCTCTAGTTCCATTACGAGTTCGTTGAAGGTTCTCCGATCGAGGTCTCCATAAAGCCTCTGCATGTTTTTAAATAGATCATCTTGATCGAAGGCACCATTCTTGTTTAAAGCCTCGATGATCGATGATATGATAAGTTTCTCATTCACTATTTCTCACCTAAGCTATAATCATCGGAGGCTTCTGAGGTTCTTTAAACCTCTTGCTCATCTCTAGATACCACTTCTCCATATCTGGCGTAACCGAAGGTCTAACTTCAGAGATCGCCTTCTCGAAATCCGCGATGTTCACCGTCCCCGTGTTAATATCTCTTCTAAGAGCATTAAAAGCAGCCTCCCTGCAAACAGAATCTAAGTCAGCACCTGAATATCCAGCAAGCCTTTTCGACAATGCAACCAAGTCCACGCTACTATCTAGTGGCATACTCTTCGTTTTGATTTGCAGAATCTTCAGACGAGCCTCATCGTCTGGCGGAGGCACATAGATTCGTCGATCAAACCTACCTGGTCTAAGCACTGCAGGGTCGATTATATCAGGTCTGTTTGTAGCAGCAAGTACAACTACGTTTTCTAATGTTAATAGTCCATCTATCTCCGTCAATAACTGGCTTATAACGCGCTCAGTCACCCTAGAGTCGGAGATATCCATTCCTCGGCTTGGAACAAGGGAGTCAAATTCGTCGAAGAAGATGATAGAAGGGGCTGCCATCCTCGCTTTTCTGAAGATTTCACGGATAGCCTTCTCAGACTCTCCAACCCATTTGCTAAAGATCTCAGGTCCTCTAATAGAGATGAAGTTTGCCTCAGACTCCGTCGCAACGGCTCTTGCTAAGAGTGTTTTACCACACCCAGGTGGACCGTGAAGAAGGATCCCCTTTGGAGGAGTGATACCTAAACGTTTGAATACTTCAGGCTTCTTAAGTGGCCATTCGACAGCTTCACGTAGATTCTGTTTTACATCTTCGAGTCCGCCTACATCCTCCCATTTCACATTAGGAGTTTCTACATATACCTCCCTCATTGCGGTTGGCGTAATCTCTCTAAAGGCATCGAATATATCCTCGCCCGTGACTTTCATCTGGTCTAGCACTTCATGAGGGATACGTTTCTCTTCAAGATCGATCTTCGGGAGGTAACGCCTCAACGCTTTCATAGCTGCCTCTCTAGCTAAGGCTTCAAGATCCGCGCCTGTATATCCGTGAGTAATCTCAGCAACACGATTGAGGTCAACATCTTCTCCTAGCGGCATCCCCCTTGTATGGATCTGGAGGATCTCATAACGCCCCTTAACGTCTGGGATTCCGATCTCGATTTCGCGATCGAATCTACCAGGTCTCCGTAAGGCAGGATCTAATGCGTCAGGTCTATTCGTCGCACCTATAACAATTACATTACCTCTTCCTTTGAGTCCATCCATCGAAGCCAAAAGCTGCGCCACTACTCTCCTCTCTACCTCTCCTGTTACTTCGCTTCGCTTCGGGGCTATAGCATCAATCTCGTCGATGAATAGTATGCTGGGGGCATTCTTCTCAGCGTCCTCAAACATCTTCCGCATTCTGGCTTCTGATTCTCCATAGAATTTGCTCATTATCTCAGGACCATTTATGGCATAAAAATTCGCCTCGGATTCGTTGGCCACTGCTCTTGCTAAGAGTGTTTTACCACACCCTGGTGGGCCGTGTAGAAGAACACCCTTAGGAGGCTCTATCCCTAGACGTTGGAAAATCTCCGGATGTCTCAGGGGGAGTTCGACCATTTCCCTGATCCTTTTTATCGCTTCATCTAATCCGCCTATATCTTCATACGTTGTTCTAGCTGGCATCTCCAACTCGGGCACAGGCTCACTAAGGATGCTGATCTCAGTCGTCGGAGAGATCTTGACTATCCCATTAGGTCTCGTGTTTACAACCATGAAGGGGACAGAGTGACCGAGCATCATGATGAGGATTGTATCGCCTCTAGTGCAAGGTCTATCTATGAGCCTATCTTTCACGAATCTCACAAAATCGCTATCAACGCTTATCCTGATGTCTACAGGCGCTAACTTTATCGATGTTGCGTACTCAGCCTCAGCCTTTTTAACTGAAACAAACTCGTTTATTGAAACGCCGCAGTTCTTTCTTATGAAACCATCTATCCTAATAATCGCGAGCCCCTGGTCTTCAGGGTATGCGGGCCATGCTTTCGCCGCGGTACTCTTTTTTCCAATAATCTCTATGACATCTCCCACTGTGACACCTAGATTCTTCATGGTATCAGAGTCTATTCGGGCTATTCCTCTTCCAACATCCCTCTGCTGTTTCGCTTCGGCTACTTTAAGCTGAATGCTGCTCAATGGAAAATCACCTGTTATAGTCTCTAACTCTAATTGTGTTTAATCTTATCTTATAAAGATTAAGAAGCTGTAAATTAAGACTTTTCGAGAGCGTTAAGTTTTTGAAAATCGATTTTATGAGCATAAAGTCGATTTTCTAGATAATTATCGGGGCTTTCTATGAAAGAATTTTTTTATATTACTCCACAATCTATAGCGAGTTTTTCAGCTGACTCTTTTGTCAGATTCACCTTATTTAGGATTGTAAATCTTTCAGGTCTAATCGTCCTAGCCATTAAAAGCGCCTTTACAACATCTTCCCTTGATACGCTTAATTCTTTTGCAGTCGTCGGTACACCTATTATCTTAAGGTCTCTGGCGAGCAACTCCCAATCAAGGTCATGAAGCTTCGCCATAAGGATTGCTCCGACACTGCATTGTTCCCCATGTAAAGCTGAGTTTGGAGCTATTAAATCCAGTGCATGGCTGAAAAGATGCTCTGATCCGCTACAAGGCCTACTACTGCCAGCGATACTCATCGCTACTCCACAGCTTACAAGAGCTTCTAGGAGGACTCTATACCCTGACTCAAGTCGGTCTCTGATGTGAGAGGCATTGCTCCGTACGAGAGTCGAACTCATAACTGCTAAACTTGAGGCGTACTCTCCATAATACTCTCCCTTTATCTCGTGCGCCATCTTCCAATCTGAAACCGCAACGACTTTTGAAATGACATCTCCACATCCACTCGCCGTGAATCTATATGGAGACTCAGAGATTATTGTAGAATCTCCTAAAACGGCTATGGGAACATTCGCCTTAATCGAGTATGGTCTTCCAAGACCCTTTATAGATGCTACGCAGCTTGATATACCGTCGTGCGAAGCTGTTGTTGGCACGCTGATGAAGGGAAGTTTCACATAAGTTGCTCCAAGCTTTGCTACATCTATGATTTTTCCCCCTCCGACGCCTATAATCACGTCAGGCCTATCCTCAAAAGATTTGGTTTTAACAAGGTTGACGTTTTCAAGGTTGGCTTCGTTCACGACAATGGTTTTAACATCGATGCCATTCTCATGGAGAATCGAGGAGACTTGGAGTCCTGCTATCTTCAATGTCTTTCTTCCAGTAACTATGAATGCTTTTTTAAAGTTAAAATTGCATGAGACTTCTCCTATTTTTTTTATCACTCCTCTCCCGACAATAACCAGCCTCGGCAGCTCTATCGTGTGAATCTCATTCACTTTTAATCAACTTTATACCCATGTTTAACATCTTAAAATTTCTTCTCATCGACTAAGTTTAGGTCTATATCTAGAGCTGAGTTCAAATATTTAGGTTCATTGTGGGCGATAATGGGTTCAAGAATCAGTAAAATTTAAAAGGCATAGCTTTTTATGATACATGACTTTCATTCTAGGGATCGCATTCAGACCCAAGAAATGCTGAGGATTTGAAGATGCAAAACTCTGTTGAAGGATTCAAGGGAACGACCACTGTAGGGGTCGTCTGCTCAGATGGAGTTATTTTAGGAACTGACACTAGGGCGACGATGGGTGTTTATATTGCAAGTAAACATGCAAAGAAGGTATATAAAATAACGGATCGGTTAGCGATGACTGTAGCTGGAGGAGTGGCAGCAGCCCAAAAAATTGTAGATATACTTAAAGCTAATGCTACCTTATTTGAACTGGATAATGGACGCCCAATGCCTGTCTCAGCAGCGGCAAGACTGATCGCAAACATTCTATTCTCAAACAGAGAGGTGGGGGCGCCCCTACCCCTCCAAGCTTTAATTGGGGGATTCGATGACTTTGGCCCTCACATCTTTAATCTGGATCCTTTGGGAAGCTTAACCGAGGAAAAGATTGTTTCAACCGGATCTGGCTCTCCTGTTGCATATGGGGTTTTGGAGGACCAGTATAAGGAAGGGCGAAAAATCGATGAGATGCTTCCGATAGTAGTAAGAGCCATAGATTCGGCTATGAAGCGAGATGTGGCGAGTGGAGATAGCTTTGATATAGTGGTGATCACCAAAAGCGGCTTCAGAGAGTTGGGTGCTGAAGAGAAGCGCGCGATATTAAGTAATCAGAGTTAGATGTTGATGCAAAAGACTCAGAGCCTATCGTATGCGGAGATCAGGAGCTCAATACTGCAGAACATACCTCCTGAGATAGGGATAACTAGGATCGAGTTCGAAGGACCCCGACTAGCCATATATACGAAAAAACCGGAGATGCTCATTGAGCAAAGCCAAATAATCTCTGATCTGGCTGGTATTATAAAAAAGCGAATAGTTATAAGATCCGATCCCTCCGTGAGAGTGCCAGAATCTGAGGCTGAACGTATTATCAAGGAGATTCTGCCCGAAGATGCTGGCTTGGTTCAATCATACTTTGATCCAGTTCTAGGAGAAATAATTCTAGAGGTTATGAAACCAGGGGTCGCAATAGGGAAGGGAGGATCGAATCTTCTCGAGATTGTTAAAAGAACTAAGTGGAGCTCCAACATAGTTAGGTCTCCGCCGATACCATCGATGACTATCAAACAGATTCAGAATTACCTATATTCGAAAAGCAAAGAGAGAGAACGCTTCCTAAGAGACACAGGAGAAGCAATCTTTAGGCCGATGTACAGAAATGCAGGCGATGTTCGTATAACAACACTCGGCGGAGGGAGGCAAGTTGGTAGATCAGCTTTCCTTCTAAGGACGAGAGAGAGCGCCATTCTCCTCGACTGTGGGATAAATCCGGGCGCAAACAATCCTGTAGATGCTTATCCAAGGCTGGATACAGAAGAGTTTGATCTGTCTTCTCTAGATGCAGTAGTTATAAGTCATGCGCACTTAGACCACTGTGGGTTCCTACCTTTCTTGTTCAAATATGGTTATGATGGTCCTGTCTACTGTTCACAACCAACAGCCAGTCTGATGACTTTGCTCCAATCGGATTATATTGACGTGATGAATAAGGAAGGAAGGGTTCCGCCTTATAGCTCTGAAGATGTTAAGGAGATTATTGTGCATACGATACCTTTAGGATACGGGGAAGTGACGGACGTTTCACCAGACATAAGATTAACCCTCCACAATGCAGGGCACATACTCGGTTCTTCTCTGGTTCATTTACATATTGGGAAGGGTCTCCACAACATAGTCTATACGGGAGACTTCAAATTTGGTCCGACACAATTGTTCCATCCAGCATCTTATCAATTTCCAAGAGTAGAGACCCTGATCATAGAAAGCACTTATGGGGGACCCAACGATGTTTCCTCCTCTCGATTGGAAACTGAATCAGAGTTTGTGAAGATCATCAACAGCCTTTTGAATAAGGGAAAGGCCTTGATACCTGTACCAGCGGTGGGTAGGGCTCAAGAGATCATGATGGTTATCAACAAATACATGCAAAGCGGAGAAATGTTCGAGGCTCCAGTATATATTGAAGGGATGATTTCAGAGGCGACAGCTATCCATACTGCGTACCCTCACTATCTTTCAAGTGAGATCAGAGATCAGATCCTTTACGAAGGAAAGAATCCATTCGATTCAGACTACTTCACAATAGTTAAACAGCCAGATGAAAGGGATGAAATAGTTGAAGGTGGACCCTGCATAATAATGGCTACTGCAGGAATGATGGAGGGCGGTCCTGTAATCGAATACTTCAAACGGATGGCATCGGATCCGGAAAACGGGTTAATCTTCGTGAGTTATCAAGTTGCAGGGACCTTAGGTCAAAGGTTGCAGTCTGGATTGAAATCCGTACAGATATTTGGTAGCAACGGCAAGATGGAGGTCATAAATGTAGAAATGGGCATGTATACGGTAGAAGGATTCTCAGGGCACTCGGATAAACGACAGTTGGTAAACTACGTTAGGAAGATGCATCCAGCTCCAAAAAGAATCTTTTTCGTCCACGGCGAGGAGTCTAAGTGCTTGAATATGGTTCAGACATTTTATAAAATGAAGGGATTACAAGCATATGCTCCTGAAGTGTTCGAAACATTCAAGCTTGCGTAGTATTCGACTTTAACGTGGAGTCTGCCCTCTCCAAATTCTAACACTTTTCGGAGTTATAATAACTCTTTCTTCTCCGAGACGTGCTATGTCGCCCTCAATAAGAGTTGCGTATTCGTTAAGTTCGTTTATCGCTCGTTTCACATCATCGATATTTTTCTTAGCTAAAGGCGAGACGTTTGTAATAACAATATTCCCAGATTTAACCTCAGATTTAATAATATCTACATACTCAAATCCTTTTAAAGGAATGGCTTTAATGAAGATCTCTGTCTTACTTTCCGTTTTAGCCTCAGCTTGGGTAGCTGTCATTCTTTTTTACTCTCCAAGAACCATGCTCTATTTTGCATGGGAAGGATTTGAGCTTCCTATGAAGGAATCCTTCTATTCCATTTATTAGTTTTATCTAGGAAAGGCAAGGTATGACCCCTGAAACTAGTAAAATTAAGAAGAAAAAACCCCTACGGCAGAGGGAGGTTAAGGCGCTCAAAGAAGTTTCAACGATAATCGATTCGATGTTCAAATCGGTTGAGGTCATTGAGTTAGAGAGTGGAAACCAGATATACTTTCTAGATGGAACAGCTGAACTTTTACGCATCGAGGGAACCCTATATCCAACTTTAAAATCCAGATGCATCATTAACCTGCCATCCGTGGTTATTGATATGGGTGCCGTACCATACATATGCAATGGTGCCGATGTTATGGCTCCTGGAATAGTGGAAGTTACAAAGGATTTCTCAGTCGGAGATTTGGTAGTTATCAAGGATGAGAGACATGGAAAACCTCTTGCAATCGGTAAAGCTCTACAAGGCTCAGGGGAGGTTAGAAAGGCAAAAAGGGGGAAAGTGATACAAAACCTTCATTACGTAGGAGACTGTTTCTGGAAGGTTTACACTGAATAGTTGTCTGACATCTAAAGATAATGCGTAATATTTATTTGATTGATTTCTGCTTTTTGTGAGAAAAAGGGTGAAACTAAGGATGGTTATGTTAGAGGACGTACGTATCCTTGACTTTAGCCATGTCTACTTTGGACCATACGCTACTATGATTCTGGGGGATATGGGAGCTGAGGTTATCAAGATAGAGCCTCCATGGGGAGAGGTGGCTAGACTATATCCTCCCCTTTTCGGAGGTATGAGTAGTGTTTTTCTATATTTGAACCGTAACAAGAAGGGAATGACGTTAAACCTAAAAGATCCTAGGGCTGTCGAAATAGCCTTAAAGCTCGCTGAGAAGAGTGATATACTGGTCGAGAATTTTAAACGTGGGACTATGGATAAACTGGGGCTAGGCTATGAAGATATTAAAAAAGTTAATCCTGATATAATCTACGCTTCCTTAAGTGGGTTTGGTTTAGATGGGCCATATTATTCTAGACCGAGCTTTGCGCCTATTGCTTCGTCTATGAGCGGTTGGTATAGGCTGACTGGAGATATCATAGATCCCAATGGTCCACCGATAAGACCTGCTGAATGGCATGGAGATTTGGATCCAGCCTTATGGGCTGTTATCTCAGTACTAGGTGCGCTAAGGTATCGAGATAAGACCGGAGAAGGGCAGTTGATAGATGTTTCCCAATTAGATTGCATGATTGCGCAGACAGGAGTCTCGATAACGCGATACATGCTTTCAGGAGAGCTCCCTTGGCAGGCGGAGAAGAAGTATATGGGATTGAATACGTTTGGCATGTTTAAAGCAAAAGATGGGTGGGTATACGTTGCTGCCGAGCCTCAGATGCTGGATAGGCTTCTGAGAGCCATGCGAGTAGAAAGTTTAGAGACGCAAGAACAGTTGGAACAGTGGATCGCTGAAAGACACGTTTCGGAGGTTGTTGATGCGATGGTCTCTGAGTCAGTTCCTGTAGCTCCCATACTTCAGATAAACGAGACTGTAGAAGATCCTCATGTGAAAGCGAGAGGAACAATCGTGGAGATGGATCACCCTACTGCAGGGAAAGTTAGGGTGCCAGGTTTTCCAGTAAAATTCAGCGAGTATAAGGCTACCGTTCGTATGTCGGCTCCAATCCTTGGGCAGCATAATGACGAGATCTTAACAGAACTTTTAGGATATTCAAAAGAGAAAATTGATGAGCTGAGAAAGTCAGGAGTAATTACTTAGAGGATAGGCTATATAAAACCTCTTTCACTTTTTTAAATGAGTTTTAGATGACGGATTTCGATGCGCAGAGAAGGAGAATGGTGAGACAGTATAAAGAGCAAAACTATATCAAGACAGATGTCATGGAACGAGCGATGCTAAAGGTTCCTAGAGAAGCCTTCATGGATGAAAGGTACATTGAATACTCTTATAGCGACCAGCCTATGCCTATTCCAGGTGATGGTAGACAGACGATCTCTGCGCCCTACATGTATCCTATCTTTTATGAGCCGCTCCAACTTAAGCCAGGCTTCAAGGTTCTTGAAATTGGAACGGGATCAGGCTATGGAGCGGCTTTAGCAAAAGAGCTAGTGGGTGATGAAGGTATTGTCGTAACTGTTGAGATCAACCCAATCACCTATAATTTTGCTGTATCGAATCTTCAACGACTAGGATACGACGTAATAGTAATTCTCGGAGATGGGTCTCTTGGATATCCTGAGAAAGCTCCGTATGATGCTATATGTGTAACTGCAGCATGTCCTGAGATCCCACAACCCTTGATCGAACAACTTAAGAGTCCAGGTAAATTGATGGCGCCTGTCGGAGGGTTATCGAGCTTCCTCGGCCAAGACTTGGTTCTCCTAGAGAAAGATGAGCAAGGGAAGGTTGTAAAGCGCGTTTTGATGCAGGTAGTATATGTTCCGCTTATTGGAAAGTATGGTTGGGTGGAGAAGTAAATCCACTACCATCAGTTTTAAAAATCGCTCTTCTATATTCCTTTGAGGAGAATTGAAGGCAGGTGTTGTCTCGAGAACGGATCTACCCGATGCGATTAACGTAGTGCGTAATATTCTGAAAAATCTAGACGATAAAGGATTCGAGGTGTGTGTAGAATCAGAGACGGCTATTGCTATAGGTTCAAAGTCTTCGAGTTTTGATCTGGGAGAGATGAACGTCGATTTCATGATTGTTATTGGAGGAGACGGCTCGATTCTCAGAACGGCGATGCTGATGCGTGAACCTTCGACTCCGATTCTTGGCGTAAATCTAGGAACTAGAGGATTCCTTACAGAGGTGTATCCAGGCGAGGTGTCTTATGCTCTTGAAAGGATCAGAAAAGGAGATTACAAGGTTGAAGAGTGCTACAAACTATCATCTAAAATTAAAGGAACGGACGAGTCTCTCCCTGACTCAATCAATGAAGTATTGATCGCCTCCTCACTCCCTTCCAAGGTTATCGATATGAATGTTAAGGTCGAGGATGAGAATGTCGTAAACATTCAAGCTGACGGATTGATTGTGGCAACGCCAATAGGTTCGACAGCGTATTCCCTGTCGGCTGGTGGATCAATTCTCGCACCCGATTTATCAGCGATGATAATAACTGCCATATGTCCTGATAGTTATTTCCATAGCATTGTTGTGTCTAGCTCCTGCAGAGTTAAGGTAGAGCTAGCGAAACCTAGAGTTGACGCGCTCCTCATTATCGATGGCAGAGTGCATAAAGCTTTGTCTCCTGGATCAGTGGTTGAAATCTGGCGGTCTACCAGCAAAGTCGGTTTCATCAGGTTTAGGAGCTTCTATAACCGGCTTAACAGAAGGCTACAGTTTAGACACATTATATAAGAGTCGGTCTGATTCAATTTATTTAGGGTTTCATGTCTATAAAGATTGGAAAGATAGCTGGTATTGAAGTCAGCTTACACTTTTCATGGTTTATAATCTTCTTTTTGGTAACTTGGTCTCTTGCAACAAACGTTTTCCCCCTCCAATATCCCGGTGAAAGATCAGTCTTCTATTGGTTCATTGGTGTGTTGGCTTCTGCATCGCTCTTTGTCTCTGTTTTAGTCCACGAATTATTCCATTCCATTGTGGCTCGTAGGAATAATGTAAAAGCTAGAAGCATAACCTTATATTTTTTTGGAGGAGTCTCTGAGATAATTGAACCCCCCACTCCGATGTCTGAACTATTGATCTCGGCAGCCGGACCATTTTCAAGCTTCTCACTGGGAATCTTCTTTTTCGCTTGGAACCTGATCCCTGACGGGGCATTAGCATGGGTAAAAGTACTCTTCGAGTATGCTTCATATATTAATTTTTTATTAGCTGGATTTAACATCGCCTT
>JAGTQU010000009.1:43299-56306 GCA_018396695.1 Candidatus Bathyarchaeota archaeon
CCTATGGACGGGGGTAGGATCCTAAGGGCGATTATCTGGATGAAGAGAAGAAACCTTCTCTCTTCGACTAGAACTGCGACACAGGTTTCACGAGTGATAAGCTATCTGATAATGGGTCTCGGCCTCTTCAACTTTACTTTCCTATACACTTTTAATGGTCTATGGCTTCTTATAATAGGTCTATTGATTAAAAATAGTGCTGATGCAAGCCTCAACGAAATGATGATAGTTCAAGCTTTGGAAGGAGTATTTGTCCGAGATATTATGACGCGGGATATAGTTATAGTTGAACCGGATATATCGATTCAAAAGCTCGTCGACAATTATTTTAGAATCTATAAACATAAAGGCTTCCCCGTCGTCTCAAATGGAGAGTTGCTTGGATTAATAACTGAACAGGATGTACGAGAAGTGCCTTTCGAGAGGTGGGATGAGTCGAGGGTCAGAGATGTAATGAAACCCGTTGAACAGTTAACAACGATCCGCCCTGAGGATAAAGTTTCAGATGCACTCATTCTCATCTCGAGTAGAGATATTGGTCGTCTACCAGTTCTAGAAAATGATAAGCTCGTAGGTATTTTAACTAGAAGCGACATAACGCGAACCATTAAAGATAGGCTTAGATTTAAAACATGATGAGGCAATTGGATTGAAAACGATTCTATTAGACTCGTCAGCCTTTATAGCTGGGCTTGAGATGGGGGAAGGCGATGTTAAATCATTCACAGTCCCCTCGATCATAGTTGAGATTGAGAAGAATCCTTTACTAAGACTAAGGATTCAAGTCGCTACAGATTCGGGCAGATTATTGATAAAAACTCCTGAACGGAAATATGTTCATGAGATTGAAGAAGCCTCGAAAACTCTTGGCGAATCAGGATTTTTATCTATTCCTGACAAGGATCTTTTGGCCCTTGCTTTACAATTTAAAGAAGAAGGTAGGGATCCAATAATATTCTCAGATGACTTTTCAATTCAAAACATTGCTGAATATTTTAGCATAAAATACTTTAGCGCCTCGACCCGAGGGATTGAAAAGGCGTTAAAATGGGTTATCTACTGTCCAGGATGTAAGAAGACTTTTGACAAGTTAGATGAAAGCTGGTTATGCCCAATCTGTGGAACAGGTCTAAAGCGGAAGCCTTTAAAGAAATCTAATATAAAATCGAAGCTTAAATAAGCCTCAATTCATTAAACAGGTTATAACATAATAATTAAGATTTGTTGCCAAACCCTATCTTCTTTTTGAAGGAATTAAAGCTTTACATGCACTGAATCAAATTACTTTAGAAGAATAAACAATAATCATAAGAGTGGGCTTGATCGAAAAACAATGAATTTATCTAAGCAAAGAGTTTCTAAAATTGATGAAATTGAAATACTGCAGTAAATGTGGGAAAGAGGTATCTGAGGAAGCGAAGTTTTGCCCGAACTGCGGAACCAGTATAAAGCAAGGGCGATTCGATGAGTTTGAAGTATCCTCTGAAGACCTCGTTGGAAAAGTGAAAAACCTGATCCACGAAGGTAATGTGAGGCGTATAGTTGTAAAGAATGAGGCGGGGGAGTCATTGCTCGAGATCCCTGTGACTGTTGGAGTAATAGGATTCCTTCTAGCTCCATATCTTGCAGCTTTAGGCGTTATAGCGGCACTAGTCACAAAGTCGACTATCGTGGTTGAGAGAAGAGAGTGATTACACTAGTCTCTGAAGCCCTTATCAAATAGTATATGTTTCCTCTCATCCCCTATGATCGCCTCCACCCGTATATAATCTTCTAATCCACTATCCTTTATCTTCGTTCCAAGAAGGCTATCGACTTGAAAAATCCCCGCGGGATTCGACATTTCAATTATTATTTTTATTGGTTTATTCGAATCTTCCCCTTCAAGGATGTCAACTTTTTTTATCGATAAAGCAGATACAGAATGGATGTTGATTTTACCAGCCTCATATGGTATTCTTGCCCTTCCTTGCTCCATATCGAGAGCGTCAGCTATTCTCACTATACCTGCCTCAAGAGTGAGGGGCTTGGCTGGAATATGATGCGATACTATCGCATGTAACACTTCGCTTGTGATTATAGCCTCCTCTTCAGGCGTATAGACGCTCTTTAAACATTTTTCCAAGATCCCCTTAGCGAGTTGTGCGCTAAATATCTCATGTCCTTCACGGATTACAGCCATACCTAGATCATGCATTATTGATGCTAAAACTACCACAACTTCAGAATCTTCTAACGTCATCCCATAATTCGATTTTACACCAGGCTCAATGTTTTTCTCTAGTAGCATCCTCAGAATCTTCAAGGCTCTATTCGAAACGATCTTAACATGCACTGGTCCATGATCATTGTATCCAAGCCTGTCTATAGCTTGAATATTCGCGCACTTCCATAAAGTTTGAAGCTCAATACTACCATCTACGAAATCCAGAATGGTTTTCAGTTTTTTATTCTCTTTGAAAGGTATACTGAGAATATTAGACATTCTATTCTTCAAAAGAATTAATTAGAAAATAAAGATATTCTTCAATAATATGGTTGTTCAAATAATAGGCGTTGAGGGTCTTCCAATAATAAACTCGGGAGACGATCTCGCATCTTTAATATTAGACGCTTCTGAACGGCAAGGTCTATCTATAAAGGATGGAGATATTCTCGTTGTATCTCATATAATAGTGTCAAGGGCTGAAGATCGTATAATAGATTTAAAAGATATAAAGCCTTCAAAGGTTGCAGAGAATGTCTCGCAATATACCGGCAAGGATCCTCGCCTTGTTGAAGTCGTTTTAAGCGATTCAAGAGCCATTAGACGGATGGCGTCAGGTGTTCTAATAACCGAGACTAGGCAAGGTTTCGTTTGCGCGAATGCTGGGGTAGATAAATCAAATGTTCCTGGGGAAGATGTTGTAGCCTTGCTTCCAGAGGATCCAGACTTTTCTGCGAGGCGTATAAGGGATAGGATAAAAGAGCTGAGGGGATGTGAAGTGGCAGTCATCATCTCTGATACGCATGGAAGGGCTCACAGGGATGGTGAAGTGAATGTAGCTGTAGGGTCTGCAGGTTTAAGCGTTATAAGAGATAGACGTGGAGAGAAAGACCTTTTTGGATACGAGCTCAAGGTTAAACGTACAGCTATAGCTGATGAGCTAGCTTCAGCCGCAGAGTTGGTAGTTGGCCAAGCCTCTGAGGGGGTCCCTGTCGCCATCATTCGAGGATATAGTTATCCGAAATCTGACGCGTCCTCGGCGAGAGAGCTTGTTAGGGCTCGAGAGCTTGATCTATTCCCCTAGTATTCTATATTATAAATCAACGATTCCATATAGGAGTAAGGGGGTTAAAGCTAGGACCCCTAAAATTATGCAGAACAGCCAAAACTGTACTTTTCGTGCTACTCGTAATAGTGTTCCTATCGAGAATATCCCTGAGACGAATGATACAAGTACAGTCAAGACCATCGGTTCGAAACTTAACTCTGAAAAACCTCTGATTAATGCTAATCCAATAGCTGAAGTAAAAATTACTGGGATGCTCATCAGGAACGATATCCTTAATGCCTCAGAAGCTGAGAATCCCTTGAAGACAAGGATGGAAGTAGTGATTCCTGAGCGGGAAATTCCCGGGATGATTGATAGACCCTGGACTAATCCTATAAGAATTCCTTCTCTGCAGGTTAAGGATCGAGAGTCTCGCAAATTCTTCGCATGAGTTGACTTTTGGATTATACCGTTGAAGATGAGTGCAAAACCTATCAGAACAGTCAGATACTCTCCATGCATATCAATCTCATTAAACAGGAGATATAAGCACAAGCCTACTGCTCCTGTAACGATCGTTGAGACTATGAGATAGGTCAACAAGTTTTGCTCAGTTTTTCTGAGTAAAATCCTCTTTGCTTCTTTATTGAAGTATACTAGTGCTGCAGCACCTGTCCCTATGTGTAGGAATATGCTCAAGTTGAGAGTTTCGAATGATTCTACACCTAAAAGCTGTGTCATAAGTAACATTAATATTCCACTGCTTGAAATGGGGAGCCATTCAACTACTCCTTGAATGGCTCCTAAAATGATTAACATAGTTTCGCTATACAAACACTTATACAGCCTCCCGTAGAAACAAACCTTCAAGCTAATTAAAATTAATGATTCCTGAAATTTTTACATGATAATCTTAAAATTCTTGATCAATATTTTAATAGAGAATTAGGCATCTCGAAGCTCGAATTAAGGGAAGTGTGATCCAACGATCTCGCCAAATAATTATCAACTTAAAAATGCTCGAGCAGTCTTGTGTATGCTGAAAAGAAATGTACATGATCACATGGTCTACCGGATTAAACTAAATGAGCTTAGGAGACTAGTTGAAACGTTAAATTTGAAGATAGTAGGCGAGTTCGTGCAGATTGAGCCACATCCTTTTGCTAGATTCTATCTAGGAAAAGGAAAAATCAAAGAGGTTAAAAAGTTTGTTAATGAGAATCATGTCGACGTTGTTGTATTCTACAACATTCTTAAGAGCAGTCAAAAGTTAAATCTCATTCGCGAATTACGATGTGATGTTGTGGACCGGTATGAAATAATTCTTGAAATATTCGATAAGATGGCTTCTGACAATGTGAGCAAATTGCAGATCGAGCTTGCCCGTTTACAGAAGCTTGCACCATATTTTAGACTCGCAGCTGCTGCCCGTTTTAGACATGATAGACCCTTCTTTCTTAGTATGGGAGAATATGCATATCACAGTCAGCTTAGAGAGCTTAAAAACCGCCAATCCAGACTTCGTAAACAGATTGAAGAGCTAAAAATAGAAAAAAGGCGGCAGATCGAGAAGCGTAGGAAAGCAGGGTTCCCCTTTATCTGCATAGCTGGGTATTATAATGCCGGAAAGACAAGCCTTTTCAATGTTTTAACTGGCGAGAATAAGCTAGTTACACCTTACCCTTTCACGACTCTGAGTAGTAAATATCAGAAAAGATACATTAACTCGGATGTAACTCTACTATTCGTCGATACTATTGGGTTCGTCATAGACTTAGATCCACGTCTAATACAAAGCTTCGAGATTAACCTAGAAGATATCAGAGCCTCAGATATTGTCCTCCTTTTATTGGAGGCAAATGAACCTACACTCGCCTTGAGGATAAAACTCTTGGAAGGAATAAGGCTTCTAGGAGATTTAGGGGCTTCAAAGGAAAGAATGATAATTGTATTCAATAAAATAGATTTAGTTAAAGGTGTTGAAAATACTCTGGACGAAGAATTAGATTTAAAACGATTAAATATTCCCTGGATAGCTATTTCTGCTAAAGAGAGATATAACATAGAAGGATTATTGAATATGATCATTGAAAAAGTTAGAATAATTAAAGAAAAATGCGAGTGTGAAGAAACTGAAATCGAAAAGGAAGTTTAGATGCTAAACAATTTTTAATTTCTCTTGATTTTCCTAAGATGATTTATTCTCTTTGCTTTAGACTATTAATGTGAGCAATAGTTTCTAAACTAAATAGCATAATGTTTTAAGAAAAATTTCAAATTTGGAACCTATTTCTTACGAATCCTTTAAATTATAGACAGTTTGATAAATTACAACATCAGGATAAGTGAGATATATGCCGAGGGTGCGGTGGCCTAAACGCGGTTCACTCTCATATTCGCCTAGAAAACGGGCTAAAACTATAAAAGGTAGGATTGATTATTGGCCAGAGGTTAGTGGACCCCCTCAACTCCTCGGATTTATCGGTTACAAAGTTGGTATGACTCATGTCTTTGTAATTAACGATCGAGAGCGTTCGCCAGACTTTGGTAAAGAAGTCATGTATGCAGCTTCTGTGATTGACGCTCCACCCTTGATAATAGGTGGAATCAGAGCCTATGAAGATGGTGAAGATGGATTAAAGGCTTTTACAGAGGTCTGGGCCGAAAAAATCCCAGAAAATATTAAAAAAAGGATTGAATCTTCTGCCCTGAAATCAAAATCAAAGAAAACTGGAGATTTAGTCGCCTTTAAAGATAGGATTAAAGAGCTCAGGGCAATTGCTATTACTCAGCCTAATCTATCTGGTCTCCCAAAGAAGAAACCGGAGATAGTAGAGATCAAGATAGGGGGAGGCGCAATAGAAGATCAAATTAATTATTCGAATAGTCTCCTTGGGAAACAGATTAAAGCCTCAGACGTCTTCAAACCTGGAGAGCCTATAGATATTGTTGGAGTGACGAAGGGTAAGGGATTTCAGGGTCCGGTGAAGCGTTGGGGTGTAAGGATTCTTCAGAATAAGGCTAGAAAGACTAAAAGGGGTGTTGCAACGACAGGACCGTGGCATCCTGCGAGAGTTATGCCTGGGGTTCCAAGGGCTGGTCAGATGGGTTTCCATAGCCGGACTGAGTTCAATAAGAGAATATTATTCATCGGAGAGGATGGGAGTAAAGTGACTCCTCCAGAAGGCTTTCAAAACTATGGACTAGTTAAGGGAGACTACTTAATTATCAAAGGGAGCGTCATGGGTCCGGCTAAAAGGATTCTTAGGTTTAGAAAGACTGTAAGGAGATCTCGCTATCCTGAGGCTCCGCCCAAAATAACTTTCACCTATTCTGAGTATTTGAAGAGTCCCGGGAGGAGTTGACATGAAAATTTCAGTTTTAAGCTTAGATAATAAACCTTTAGACGAGGTTGAGCTTCCAAAAGTTTTTGAAACTCCCATACGTCCTGACCTGATCAAGAAAGCAGTCATAATTCAGCAATCTCATAGTTTTCAGCCACAAGGCAGAGATCCTATGGCGGGTAAGCGGACGACCGCGGAATCTTGGGGGGTTGGTAGGACTCTATCTAGGGTTCCAAGACTAAGAGATTCGAGGAGGGCCGCTTTTGGTGTAAGTACAGTTAAAGGTCATCAAGCTTTTCCCCCTATCTCTAAGAAGAGGATCGCGAAGAAGATTGGAGTGAAGGAGAGACGTCTTGCGATAAGGTCCGGGATCGCGGCGACCAGTGTCAGAGAATTGGTGGAGGCAAGAGGACATATTCTTGAGTCGATAAGCCAACTGCCTCTAGTGGTCGAAGACAAACTCCAACTTCTCAACAAGACTAAAGACGTGAAAGATGCTTTAAAAAATCTCGGTTTATGGTTGGATGTTGAGCGGTGCGCTAAAAGAAAGATAAGGGCAGGAAGAGGGAAAACGAGAGGAAGGGGAAAACGAGTCGGAAAGGGTCCACTTATTGTTGTCTCGGAGGATAAGGGGATAAGCAAAGCTTGTGCCAACGTTCCGGGCGTCGATGTTGTGAAACTTCATGATCTTAACGCAGAGTTGCTGGCACCAGGTGCTACTCTTGGAAGACTAGTAGTATGGAGTAAGTCTGCATTACTTGGTTTAGATGAGTTTTGGGGAGGATCAGAATGAATTTCAGGGAGGTTATTCTCTTTCCTCTTATGAGTGAACGTTCCGTATCTATGATTGAGAATGAGAATAAACTAGTCTTCGTAGTTAACATTAAAGCAAGCAAAAGCGATATTGCAAAAGCGGTTGAGAGCCTTTATGAAGTTGAGGTTGAGAGTGTTCAAACAATGGTTGACCATAAGGGACAAAAAAAGGCTTTTGTAAAAATCGGGAAGAACTATTCAGCTTCTGATATTGCTATAAAACTTGGGATCCTCTAGGTGAAATATTATGGGTAAGAAAATCAGGGTTCAAAGAAGGGGGCGAGGGACTCCTACTTTTAGGGCTAAGAAAAAAGGCAAAATCCATCCCGTAGGGTACTTGATCGAAAAAGCCGAGACTGCAAATGGGTCCATTTCAAAAATCTTTCATGAGACTGGGAGAAGCGCCCCCTTAGCCTTAGTCGAGCTTAAAAATGGGTTAAACTACATTACAGTCGCTGCAGAAGGGGTTTATAGAGGGCAAGAGGTTAGCATAGGGCCGTTAGCATCTGTGAAAGTCGGAAATGTTCTCCCTCTTGGAGATATTCCTGAAGGAACAATAATCAATAACATTGAATTGAAACCTAATGATGGAGGAAAACTTGTTCGAAGTTCAGGCTCTTATGCTATCGTAATATCGCATCAAGCCTCTAAGACTTCGATAAAACTTCCTTCCAAAAGGATTATTGAACTTCCAAACGATTGTAGGGCTACCATAGGTGTGGTTGCTGGCGCGGGGAGAAAAGAGAAACCCTACTTAAAAGCTGGAGAAAAATTCTATCTTATGAAGGCTAAAGGGCGCGTATACCCGAGATCTAAAGGGATATCCATGATTGCAGCTTCTCATCCACATGGGGGAGGCAGGCATAGACACGTTGGTAAACCAACTACTGTTGCTAGAAATACTTCTCCTGGAAGGAAGGTCGGACTCATAGCTGCTAGGAGCACGGGAAGGAAGAAACGAACTAGAACAGCATAACCCATATACTTTTTATATGACTCCTCAAAATTAAGGGTAGAGATCATGCCAAAAGAGTTTCTGTATCGGGGGCGAGGGGCAGAGGAGCTAAAGTCTATATCTATGGATGAGTTTATTAGCTTACTTCCTTCAAGGATGAGGAGAAGTCTAAGGAGAGGATTGAACAATGAACAACATATACTTATTGAGAAGCTTAGATCATCGCCCGATGGAAAGCCTATAAAGACTCATGTAAGAGACCTTGTAATCCTTCCAGAAATGATAGGGAGGACGCTCTTAGTGCATAATGGAAAAGAGTTTGTTGAAATCAAGATTAATGAGAAGATGGTGGGTCACTACCTAGGAGAGTTTGTCAGCACAATGAAACAAGTTAGACATGGGAGACCTGGCATAGGTGCTTCAAGAAGCTCAATGTATATACCTCTCAAATAGGTAGCATGCTGTTTAATAGAATAGTTATTTTAAGATGTTACTCAAAAGGAACCTCAATACTAATATATTTTCTAAGAGCTTGAATAGGATAGAAGATTCGCTTTTTCTGAAAAAGGTTTTTATAATCTTACCTATTGTTCTGTAGGCGTCGGTGAATATATGCCCTCTTGGAGATACTCTGTTCAGAATCTCGATCCAGATAGAACTGCGATAGCTAGTGCTAGAGATCTTAGAATCTCCCCCAAAGCTGCCCGCGAAGTTTGCAGATTTATCAGAGGCATGGAGCTTGAAAGAGCGAAAAAGGTTCTCCAAGAGGTTATAGATCTAAAGAGACCTGTCCCCTTCTTTAGACATGATAAGAAGATCCCCCATAGGGCTGGAGTTGAAGGGTATGATGCGGGTAGATATCCTGTTAAGGCGGCGAAGGAGATCTTGAAACTCCTTAGTCAGGTTGAAGCAAACGCAGAGTTTAAGGGGTTATATACTAACCGTTTAAGAATCATTCACATAGCCACTCAAAGGGCTCGAGTTATAAGAGATTATTTCCCAAGGGCTTTTGGAAGATCTTCACCCTTTTTTGAGCATCTCTCCCATATTGAAATAGCTGTCGAGGAGTTTTAATGTCGATCGTTAAGCGAGTTATAAAGAATTCTATAGAGCGTTTAGAGATCGATGAACTATTATCCAAAGAATTTGAACAAGCTGGCTACGGTGGTATATCCCTCGCTAAAACACCATTAGGGACACAGATTACACTGTACACCATGAGACCTGGAAGAGTGATAGGCAAGAGAGGTCGTTCCATTAAAACGGTATCTGAGCGTCTCGAACAAGAATTAAAACTACCTAACCCCCAAATAACTGTAGTCGAAGTCGAGATCCCTGAACTGAATCCAAATATTATGGCTTCAAGGATAGCTAACGCGCTTGAAAGAGGGGTACACTTTCGTAGAGCCATTTTTTGGGCTTTAAGGAGGATAATGGATTCAGGAGCCTTAGGTTGTGAAGTTACTCTTAGAGGTAAGCTAAGAAGCGATAGACACCATTTCGAGAAGATAAGTGAAGGGTATCTGCCTAAATCAGGCGACCCGAGCATTAAGTATGTGAGAAAAGCGACAATCCACATAAAAATGAAGATGGGGGTCTATGGCATTACTGTGAAAATAGTTCCATCTGAAGCTATTTTCCCTGATAAAGTTAAACTCGATGCCCTTCCAGATATCGAGGCGAAAGAAGAAGCAGATCAAGGGGGGTCTAATCAGAAATCTTTAGAAAAGGCCATTGAAAAAAATGATGAAAAAGCAGAGCCCGAGAATGCTACAGCTTCAAAGAATGAGATTGAAAAGGGAGAGGAATAACATTGCCGATTCTAAGAAAGAAAGAGATACGTGAGATGAGTCAAAAGGAAAAAATGAGTAAACTTGACGAATTAAATACAGAGCTTTCAAAGATTAGGACGATGATACATGCTGGTGGAGCTATAGAGAACCCAGGTAGAGCTAAAGCCTTGAGAAAAACGATAGCGCGGTTGAAAACGATTATGAGGGAGGAAGGCGTTAAAATATGATCTCCTCTGAGAACATTATCCTCCATGAATTGATTGGGCTCGAGTCTCTAGTTATGACATCTTCTAATCCTACTTGTAAGGTAAAAGGAATCGTTGTTGATGAGACGAAGAACACTCTTATTATAGAACAAGATGATGTGAGGAAAAGGATAATAAAACAAGACTCGTTTTTTAGATTTAAACTTCCGAACGGGACTATGATAGAGATAGATGGTTCTGCAATCATAGGTAGGCCGGAAGATCGGGTGAAAAAGAAGATTAAAAGGCGTTGGTGAAGTGGAGCATATGCAAAGTTTGAAGAAACCGTTAAAAGAATGTGATGACATTAACTGCCCTTTCCACGGCACGCTTAGCCTTCGAGGAAAAATCCTCGAAGGAGTGGTAGTTAGGAGTAGGATGTCAAAATCAGTAGTCGTTAGAGTTGACTATTTGAAATATTATCCGAAATATGAGAGATATGCCAGAAAAACTAGTAGAATAACCGCTCATAGTCCTCCCTGTTTGAATGTGCGTGAAGGAGACAAGGTTAAAATCGCTGAGTGCCGCCCGATTAGTAAAACGAAAGCCTTTGTAGTTATCGAGAAGGTTGAGTGACCATGTCAAAAAGAGTTAAAACGCGTATAGTTTCAAGAAGAAGGGTCTCGCCTGCTTTAACGACTGGATCAGTAGTAACCTGTGCTGATAATTCTGGCGCAAGGATCCTGAGGCTCATACAAGTCCGAGGATACAAAGGGCGGCGTAGAAGGCTACCCTATGCGAGCGTTGGCGACCTTATAGTGGTTTCTGTTAGAGAAGGAATTCCAGAGATGCGAGGGCAGATCTTTAATGCTGTAATAGTTAGGCAAAAAAAGCCTTACCGACGAAGTGATGGCACGTGGATTCAATTTGAAGATAACGCGGCGATCATACTGACGCCTGAAGGGACTTTAAGAGGATCTGACATCAAAGGACCAGTTGCCCGTGAAGCAACTGAACGTTGGCCTAGGATTGGAAACGTCGCAAAGATGGTTGTGTGATGAGACTTGAAGATAGCAGTAGTTAAACCAAATAAGAACAGGAAGCTCAGATTTAATGCCCCTCCAAATATTCAGAGAAAGCTTCTCTCAGCTCCTCTTTCACCTGCTTTAAAAGCTGAACATGGGGTGAGAGCGATGGTTGTAAAGAAGGATGACACAGTTTTGATTACTAAGGGGGACAGAAAGCTGATTGAAGGCAGGGTAATGAGACTTAACTACGAAAAGAGCTGTGTATTCGTTGAGGGGGTTAGCAGGCAAAGGCTGGATGGGACAACTGTTTACATTCCTATAAAAACGGCTAATGTTATGATAACTAAATTAAACCTTAATGATAAATGGAGGCGTAAGATTCTCGAGAGGAGTGGATATAAGGCTAAAAGGTGAAGATCTTGGGTAAAGGTCCGGCTAAACATCTTAAACGGGAACTAGCTCCTACCGTGTGGCCTATTCATCGTAAAAAACACGTTTGGACAGTGAGAACCATGCCTGGTCCACATCCTCTCAGAGAATCTATCCCATTAAAAATTGTTTTCAGAGAGATTTTAAAACTCGCTCAAAATAATAAAGAGGTTAAGATGCTAGTTAAAGAAGGAAAGGTACTTGTGGATGGAAAGCCTAGAAAGGATGAACGTTTCCCAGTAGGCATTATGGACGTGGTGGAGATACCTGAAATTGAACAAAAATTCAGGGTTATTCCAATTAAAGGTGGAAAGTTAAAGCTTCAAGAAATAAATGAAGATGAGTCAAACTTTAAGTTATGTAGAGTTGAAGGGAAGACTCTTGTGAAAGGGGGGAAAGTCCAACTTAACCTTCATGATGGAACGAATATTCTTGTCTCAGAGGATTTTGAAAACATAAAAGTTAATGATGTATTGAAAATGAAAATCCCAGAGCGGGAGATTTTAGATCGCATCTTCTTCCAAAAAGGAGTTCAAGCTTTGATCACAGGAGGAAGATCCCAAGGGGTTTCAGGGATAATAGTTGAGATAGGATCCGAACCTGGAGCAAAAAAAACCGTCTCAGTAGAGACCTCCAATGGAGAAAAAGTGAAAACTCTAGCTAAATACGTTTTTCCCATCGAAACAACTGAACCCCTTATCAAATCTAAGGAGGCACGGATCATATGAATCAATCAAACGTAATGCTGCAGTCTAGAATAGCAAAAGTTGTTGTAAACATAGCGAAAGGGCAATCAGGAGAACCGCTCGAGAAGGCAATGGAGATTCTTGAACAAATTACTCGTCAGAAGCCCTGTATGCGAAAAGCTAAAAGAACGATACGGGCCTTCGGTATCAGGAGAAATGAACCGATCTCCTGTTTAGTTACGCTTAGAGGACGGAAAGCTGAGACTTTTTTAAAGCAAAGTTTCGAATCAGTTGGCAACCGAATATCCCGTAAAAGTTTTGATGAAAACGGCAATTTTGCATTCGGCATAAGAGAGCACATAGATTTACCTGGAACAAAATATGACCCCAACTTAGGGATCACTGGAATGGATGTGATAGTTAATGTCGAGCGCCCAGGATACAGAGTTAAACATAGGAGAAAGGCGAAAAGCAAGATAGGTCGTTCACATAGATTGACTAGAGATGATGCGATCGAAAA
>JAGTQU010000010.1 GCA_018396695.1 Candidatus Bathyarchaeota archaeon
TAATCAAAATTGTTTTCTAAACGCTTTCAAAACGATGACTGCGGCGAATATAGACACCCCTGTTAGCACTACTAAGGGTCCTGGAGGGAGGTTTAGATAGTCAGATAGGAGTATCCCCCCAGATGCGCTAAAGACTCCGAAGACTGAACTCATTAGGGAGTAGTGGGATAGGTTCTGGCTTATAGTCCTTGCAGCAGCCGCGGGAACGATGACTAGAAAACCGACAAGCAGTGTCCCGGTAATCTTTATGCCTATCGCTACAATAGTCGAAACTAGTAGGAGGAACAGTAGGTTCGTCCTTGCCACGTTTATCCCGCTCGAAATGGCTATTTCTTCAGAGATCAGGCTTAGAACGATCCTCCGATATATCCTTCTAGTGAGCATGATGGAGACTGCTGAAATCAGAACTGTGATAAGAACATCGATATGAGTGACCTTGGAGATATCTCCGAAGAGGGCTTCTAGGAGTTCAGGCTCTGGGGTTATTAGTATGCCTACAGCCAGAGCCAGAGTGAATACTGCACCTATAAGGGTTTCAAAGCCGAGCCTAGTAACCCTCCCTAAGTGCCATATAACTATCGCTGAAAGGTATAGGGTAATGAAGGCTCCTATAAAAGGGTTGAAGTTAAAGATCAGCCCAAGAGCCAATCCGGGTAGCGCAACATGAGATAAGGCGTCGCCTATTAGAGCCATCTTCTCTAGAACCATGAGCGACCCTAGATAGCCTGAGGCTAAACCCGCTGAAGCGGCTATTACGATGCTAAGGATCAGGATTTCAGTCATTATTTCCACCTGTTCTCAGAGCATGTAAACAGACGGGTTCACCGAAAATTATCTTCTGTACATCCAAGTCTGCTATGTTCTCTGATCTTCCGAAGAAGGTCATACACTTATTCAGTGCCAGCATATAGTCTGAATATTCTTTGATGATGTGCGCCTCATGAGAGATGAGGAGGATTGTTATCTCCCTTTTCTGTTTCAGCTCTTTTAGCATCTTGTATATAGCTTCCTCACTATCTATGTCTACTCCCGTTGTAGGCTCGTCGAAGAGCAGGACATCAGGCTCGTTAACGATTGCCCAGGCGATTAGAACCCTTTGAAGCTGCCCTCCTGAAAGCACGCTGAGGCTTCTATCCAGAATATCGTCAGGGTTGAGTCCTACAAGGGTCAGCGAGTTTTCTATATTCGAGGAAGATTTGAAGGAGAGGAACTCTCTAACGGATAGTGGGACATCCCTCACTGAGAGCTTTTGAGGCACGTATCCGATCCTCACGTTTCTAAACCATCTAATTTTGCCAGTATAAGGAACCATGTTGAGGAGGGTTCTGAATAATACAGTCTTTCCTGCGCCATTAGGACCAACGATGGCTAGCGTCTTCCCCTTTTCGAGATTGAAGCTGATATTGTCTAAGATTACTTGGTTCTGAAGCTTTACGCTTAAACCAGACACCTGCAGTAAGAGGTTTTCCATGTTTTAATCATGTTAATGAGTTTACCGAGTCTTAAAGAGTTTAAGTTTTTAACCAGGAAAATGTTCATTTCTGAGTTCGCTAAGACTCATCCGACTTCTAAAATTGGAGAATCCTTTACTTCTAGCTTGAAACCTCCTATTGTCTCTAGGGAATAATGATATGTTCCGGACTCTGTAGGCGTGAAAGGTAAGATGTATATTACCCTCGATCCAGCGGCTATTCCAACTGTTTTCGATATGTATGCAATTGGTTCATCTATGCTAGACAGATAAATTTTCGCGGTAACATTCTCCCACATAGAATGGATCCTAGTAGGATTCTTTAAACTCATGGAGATGTAAAGATTTTCCCCTTTATTCGCTTTACTAATTCTGGTGCCATTTAGGTTACTCCAACTTGACGAGATTAACTCCGCGTGTGGTGGTTTAGTCAGGGGGTAGCGAGTCGTGGAGAAGGGGAGCCAGAAACTGAAGAAGTATATGTGTGAAAGAACCCGACCCTTAAGCGTAACCTTTACCTCTCCTCCGTACTTTCTAGAGGCTTCGTCCACGCTATTCAGAAACTTTTCACGATCCTCAAGCTTGAAAAATAATGTTCGATTTAAGAGAGAAAAGAAGCTTATCTTCTCTCGCTCGAATTTGAAAATGGATTTCTTTATGAGGCTATCTTCAACCCATAATTCAACTTCCATATCTGAGGCCTCGGGCTGCCGAACCGTTATAGCATTTAATGTTAAGCTTATGAGCCAGCGTCTTACATAATCAGGGATTTCAGTTTTCTCTCTTTCAACGCTTTCGAAGGAGGGTATTGAGAACACCAAGCCTGTATTGAGATTCAGATCGCTTCCATTAGAAGCCTTCTTGATGAACAACGCAAAGTCTTCTTCAGCCACCTCTAAGAACACTGATAAGCGCGAAGTCTCAACGTATTCATTGTATAGGCTTCCTAGCTCCCTACCGGCGAGCACTGCGGAGAAGAGTAATATGATCTCGACTAGGATCACTATATCCTCTTTTGAACGCTCGTTGAACTCGTATTCAGCCATGACTGAATTTCAAACTAAGATAGGCAAGCGTAAAATATTATGATTTCCTATTTTGACAACTATGCGATCCTATCCTACTCTAGCAAAACACAGCTGATGCTCAGCTAAACTTTATCTTTTCAAAGTGGTTATTCTAACTTGGTTGATTCTCATTGAGCTTTAGGAAGATAATATCTGAAGCCGAAAAGGCTGAAAGAGAGGTTGCCGAACTTTGCTCAAGCCTGGTCCAGTTTAACTCGGCACACCCTGAAGGGAGAACCGTCGAGTGCGTTAACTTCATCAAAAAATATCTTGATGAAAACGGGATCGAGTCGGAGATTCATGCCAAAACCGCTGAGAAGCCAAACATAGTCGCCAAGATCCCTGGAGAATCTAAACATAGGATCCTCTGGGTCGGTCATCTCGACGTGGTTCCTGAGGGGAAGCCTGAATTCTGGAAGTACCCCCCATACAGCGGGAAGATCACTGAGGATGGATGCATACATGGCCGCGGTTCAAGTGATATGAAGGGTGCTTGCGCAGCCGCGATGGTCTCCGCCCGAATCTTAAGCGATCTGAAGAAGCCGAAACCCAACCCTGTGGAATTCTGGTTCACAGCGGATGAGGAGATAGGTGGAGGAGACGGTGCTCTCTGGCTATCTCAGACAGGTAGATTCAAAGGAGAAGTCTGCGTCATCGGCGACGGAAACGGGGGTGGAAGATCCTATCCTAGCATTGATCTGGGATGTAAGGGTGGGGCTAGAACGACTTTGATAGCCAAAGGGAAGACAGCCCATGGAAGCACACCTTTCCTAGGAGAAAACGCCATAGAAAGGCTTATCAAAGCCATACCTGTAGTTGAGAACATCTCTAATTATAGACTTGAGTTACCTGAAGAATTAGATAAAGCCATAGAAGAATCCGTCAGGTTCCTCATCAAAACCCAGGATATGACTCCGGAGCAGAAGAGAGCTGCGAAGCGCGCCTTCCACTATCCTACAGTATCATGCACCTTGATAAACGGGGGGGTAAAGATCAATGTAGTACCCGACTATGCGGAGGCTCAGTTCGACATCAGGCTAACTCCAGGATGCAAACCGATGAAGGTAAAAGAGGAGATCGAGAAGCTCGTGAGAGAAGCTGGGATTCCTGGTGTTGAAGTCTCTGTGAACGCGGGGAAGACTGCAGGATATTATGAGTCCCCGACATCAACGTTCGCATTACAGTTGGCTTCTACAATCCAGAAGGTTACTAGGAAGAAACCGACGTTCAAGATTCTGACAGGAGGCACCGACGCGATAAGTATTAAGAAATATACAGGCATCCCATGCTTAGGATATGGAACCTCATTGACTGCTCAAGCCCATCAGCCTAATGAGTATGTGACCGTCGAGAACCTTGTCCTCGGAGTTAAAGTCTACTCAATTTTCCCTCTCATCTATAAACCATAAGTAAATTCTCGAAGAACCGTCCAGCCACGAAAAGGGTTGATTTATAGACCCGCTTAGTTTAATTGCCGCCCTCATCCACGATAACATAGGTGATTTGTCACGCCTAGAGACCCTGTCTGCGGGATGTATGTCGACCCAGAAAGCGGATTAACAGCAGTAGTTGGAGGCAAAACATACTATTTCTGTAGTGAAGAGTGCCGTAGAACCTTCTTAGCCCCAGAAGAGGAGCTTAAAAGGATGAAGAGAAGAGTATCGATAGCCCTCTCCAGCGTATTGATCCTAGCGATCCTCAGAGCTGGCGCCTTCCTCGCCTTAGCAGCAGGAGCAACGCTGATAACTTGGGCTCCAATCCCTCAACTCCCTTTCTTAACCTGGGGGTGGTGGCTCTTCCTTCTTACGACACCTGTCCAAGTCATAGGGGGTTGGACGTTCTACGTTGGCGCATACCATTCCATTAGGCGTGGAAGGGCGAACATGGATGTTTTGATCTCTGTCGGAACCTTGACCGCCTACATCTACAGTGTTTTCGTTCTAATCTTCCCGAGGGCTCTCCCTGTTGAAGAGAAGGATGTCTATTTTGAAGTATCAGCCGTCATAATCGCCTTCGTCCTCCTAGGCAAGTACATGGAAGACTTCATAAAGAAACGCAGCTCAGCCGCCGTCCGGAAACTTTTGGATCTAGCTCCAACGATGGCGAGGGTGATTAGGGAAGGGGTTGAGGTTGAGATACCTGCCGAAGAAGTGGAAGAGGGGGAGATAATCGTGGTTCGGCCTGGGGAAAAGATACCTGCAGACGGCATCATAATCGAGGGGGGCTCCTCGATAGACGAGTCTATGATAACAGGGGAGAGCCTGCCTGTGGATAAGCGTCCAGGAGACGCTGTCATAGGAGCGACTATAAACAAGGTTGGACTCTTCAAGTTCAGAGCCACTCAGGTTGGGACAGAAACCGTCCTGTCGCAGATTGCGAAGATGGTTGAAGAGGCTCAATCCTCAACAGCTTCGATACAGAGGCTGGCGGACAGGGTTGCAGCCTACTTTGTCCCAGGGATAATTCTAACGGCACTCTTAACCTTCGCTGCTTGGAGTTTACTTGGGAACTTCACTACGGGTCTGCTCTCCTTCATAGCCGTCATGATAGTAGCTTGCCCATGTGCAATCGGGATAGCAACCCCTGCGGCGCTCATGGTCGGCGTAGGGAAAGGCGCAGAGAACGGTATTCTGATTCGAAACGGCGAGGTTCTTGAGAAAGCTCAGAAGCTCACGACAGTGGTCTTCGATAAGACAGGAACCCTGACTAAGGGGAAGCCTGAGGTCACAGATATCCTTCCGCTGCAAGATGATGATTCAGCCTCCTCCGAAGCGGAGTTGCTCAAGTTAGCAGCCTCAGCTGAAGAAGGTTCAGAGCATCCTCTAGGAAAAACCATCGTCAAAGCAGCGAAGGATAGAGGGATCGATATTCACACCCCCTCGGATTTCCAGGCGGTTCCTGGTCATGGCATCAAAGCATCGCTAAACGGTGTCGAGATCCTTGTCGGCAACCGTAGACTGATGGAGAAGAACGGAGTTGATTTAAAAGATTATGAAGCAAAGATCCAGGATTTTGAAAAGGAGGGAAAAACCACCCTCCTAGTTGCTAAGAAGGATAGGCTCCTTGGAATAATCGCGGTGGCAGATACTTTAAAGGAGTCAGCCGCCCCCGCGGTTAAGAGTCTCCAAGACATGGGGATTGAGATTGTGATGCTGACGGGAGACAATGAAAGGACAGCTAGATTCATAGCGTCCCAGCTGGGCATAAGAAACGTGATCGCAGAAGTGCTCCCTGAAGGAAAGATCGAGGTTATAAAAAGGCTTCAGGGAGAGGGTAAAGTCGTCGCTATGGTTGGCGACGGGATAAACGACGCCCCAGCCCTGGCTCAATCAGACATCGGGATAGCTATTGGAAGCGGGACAGACATCGCTAAGGAGACGGGCGGAATCGTATTAGTCAAGGATGACGTGCGGGACGTCTCAGTCTCCATAGACTTGAGTAAGACGACGATGAGAAAGATTAAGCAGAACCTATTCCTATCCCTAGTCTACAATACTGCCTTAATCCCTGTTGCAGCCTTCGGACTACTGAGCCCTATTCTAGCAGCTGCCGCCATGTCGATGAGCTCCGTGTCTGTGGTGGGAAACTCGGCCCTCCTTAGAAGATATAGACCAAGAATATCTTACGAAAACTAATCTAGTGGAACTAAAACTGAACTACAGGAAATAGTTAAGATGCTCCGTCAAGATTATTGTAGATGTCTGGATGGTTAAACATTTTGGAAGAGAATAGACGGATAGTTGTAAAAAGGATACCAATATCGAGGATGGATTGCCCTACTTGCATACCCTTCCTTGAAAAGGAGGTAGAGAAGATTAAAGGCGTGAAAGAAGCGAAGGGAAGCTACATGACCCGAACCCTTAGGGTCTCATATGATCCAAAGGTTGTTAACATCGAAGAGATTGAAAAAGCTATAGAAGGCGCGGGATACAGGGTTGCTTATAAGAAGTATCCTGACATTATGTCAAAGATGAGGGGGTTTCTAAAGAAAACCGGCACAGGCTCAGTAAGGACCCTTGACGACGGATCATTCGATGAGACGATTAAGACATCGAAACGTGTCGCAGTAGTCTTCTCGTCCGAGACCTGTCCAACCTGTAGAGCCTTAAGAGGCGTATATGATAAAGCCGCTGAAAGACTTAAGGATGTCAAGATTTACGAGATGGATGTAGCTTCAACAAAAATCTGGCATCGATATGACATCCTTTCAATCCCCACAATATTAGTATTCGAGAACGGGGAAGTTGTGAAGAGGATAATACCTTCGATGAGTGAAGAAGAGTTGATTAAAATCCTGGTGGATTAGGTTCCTGAAAAGAAAAATTTAAACTGAACAGCTCAAGTTATGGTCTATCCAAGGCTGAAACGCATGGAGTATCTCCAACATAACGGCGTACTAGTGCCTCCGAGATACAAACCTGTAGGCTTGACGATAACAGTTAGAGGGGGGAATATAAATCTCTCCCCTGAGGCTGAAGAGATGGCTGTAGCCTGGGCGAAGAAGATTGGAACACCATATGTTGAAGATAAAGTCTTCGCTGAGAACTTCCATAAGGATTTCTCGAAAAAACTAGGCGTCCAAGTTAACCCTGGAGACGTAGACTATTCTGAAGTAATCCGTTTCGTGGAGGAGCAGAAAGCTGCTAAAAACAGACTCTCTAGAGAGGAGAAGAAGCGTCAAGCAGCAGAAAGGAAAACCCTCAGGGAGCAGAGTAAGGAACGTTACGGATACGCTATCGTTGACGGGGTAAAAGTTGAGCTTGGAAACTACACGGTGGAACCCAACTCAATCTTCATGGGACGAGGCAACCATCCGAAGAGAGGGAGCTGGAAGGAGGGGCCTGTAGAGGAGGACATAGAGCTAAACCTCTCCCCCGATGCACTTATACCACCTGGAAGATGGAAGGGGGTAGTCTGGGATCCAGATTCGATGTGGATAGCCCGTTGGAGGGATAAGCTTAGTGGGAAGATGAAATACGTGTGGTTTTCTGACTCCTCTTTTCTTAAACAGCGGAAGGAGATTGAGAAGTTTGAGAAGGCGAGAGAACTAAGCGAGAAAATCTCCAAAGTCCAGAGGCATATCCTAGATAACCTTGACTCGGAGGATCTGAAGAGGAGGAAGACGGCCACTGTCTGTTTCCTCATAGATAAACTGAAGATCAGGGTTGGAGATGAGAAGGACCCAGACGAGGCTGACACTGTTGGAGCCTCCACACTGAGACCTGAACACGTATGTTTCAACGGAGACGGAACCGTTACCTTCGACTTTCTAGGCAAAGACTCGGTAAGGCATACCATGAGAGTTAAGCTGCCTCCTAAAGTCTTGAAGAATCTAAGAGAGTTCAAATCTATCGCGAAATTCTCCCTATTCGAGGGTATTGACTCGAACCGTGTGAGCGAATTCCTAGATGAGGTTGTGGAAGGCCTCTCAGCCAAAGTTTTTAGAACATACTATGCTTCCCAAGCCGTCGAGAAGAATCTTAAGGATTCGAACGTGAAACCCTCGGACCCTGATTATGTTAAGAAGCACGCCTCGGTCTTAGCTAACCTTGAAGCGGCAAGGGTGTGTAACCATAAGAAGACTATTCCGAAGAATTGGGAATCCTCCCTAGAAAAAAAGAAGTCTAGGCTGAAATCATTGAAAGAGAAGGCTGGAGAGAGACAGAGAAGGTATGATGCAAGGATCAAAGATCTTGAAGAAAAATACGTTGATAGGATGAGTAAGGTTAGATCTCTTGTTGATGACCTCAACTCTAAGCTTAAAGCGGTTAAGGAGTCGTCTGTCAGTTCAAGAACCGTAGAGAAACATATAGCCTCTTTGAAGAAGTCGATCAGAGATAAGGAGCGAATGTTGAAATCTTTGAAATCGAGGCATCTAGACCAGGTCAAAAAGATCAAGGAGCAGAAGGAGAAGAGTAGGCTGAAAGATGCTCAAGCTATTGAAAGTCTTGAACTACAGATCGAGGCCCAGAAAAAGACTAAGGATTACAACCTAGGCACCTCTCTGAAGAGTTACATCGACCCGAGGATATACCACAATTGGGGTAAGGCGGTAAACTATGACTGGAGAAAGTATTACCCCTCAACCCTCCAGAAGAAGTTCAGCTGGATAGAACTGGAACAAGACGAAATCACTGAATAATAAGATTTAACTTATTTAGTTGGCTCCATGCTCTCCACGATTTTTACTATATCATCTGTTGTAATTGGAGGCGCCCCGCTAAACAGGTAGTTAAGCCTGCCAATGTTCACTTCTATTAGTTTAGCATAGGGCCCGTAAAGCTTCTGATACTCTTCATGAAAAACGGGAGCCTTTTCGTTGATATATGCATCCCATCCTCGAATCTTGGTGACTACCCCTTCCCCGGTCTCCGATTTATTAAACGATAACCCTTCCATCGTTGAAACCTCTATCGTTAACTCAGCTGTATCTATTTTATCTCTACCTTCTCTGCTATAACAAAAAATAGCTAGACTCCCAACCTCTCCGTCTCTAATAACCACCCAAACTGCTACCGGTTTAAGACCGTTAGGTAGCCAAGTCGGAAGATATATATCCAATCCACGACTACTCCAAGCTTTAATTACAACTTCAAAAGAAGTCTTATTGGCGAAGCGATCGAAAGGTAAAGGTCCGTATCTAGGAGGAGAAAGGTTTGAATTTGTATCGTCTAATTTAACTAGAGTATTAAATAGCGATAATGCTATGATGACGCTAATAATTGATAGAATTATATAAATTGTATACCGTTCACTGGTTTTCATCCCCCTCCACCTCCCCCATATGCTTCAAACTCGTAATGGCTTTTTTCAATCAGATAATATGGAGGATTGTCAACATTCGGAACATGCCTATACCAGAGTATCCAATCATTATTTTGTCGGTACGAAAGATAAGAAAAACGGGTCCCATCTATCTTAACTTCAGACGAGCTAGTTTCAGTATATGCTTGATAGTCCCGAGCGGAATTAGTATATGAAAAAGTCTTTGTAAATACACCACTAACACCTGCTCTCCAAGATGAACTTGGTAATTCTATGTAATAATGTTTTGTTGATCCGACGGTTGGTCCTCCCCAATCCTTTTGTAGACCGCCTCCGCCACTTACCCTCCATTCTACATAATATTTGCGCTGAAAATTGTCCACAAAATCCTTGCTATAACCTATTTGAATAAAATAATTATATCTATAGCTAAATATTACTGTAGTCCATTGAGTATAGAAATTATTTCCGGTAATCAAATTATTTATGGTATAAATATCTGCCGAAACCCCATTTGGAGGAGGCCACCCCATCGTATCGTAGAAACTATAACCAGTATAAAGGGCACCGAGAACTATAGTAGTCGGTCCAATAAAAATCGTTACAAAAAAAGAAGAGGGCTTTTATCGTTTATTGCCATATCACTGTAAAATTAAACTTGGATTATTTAAAATTTATTCTAAACCATTAACTTATAGTTATTTCTGAAACACATTTTGTAATGGATTTTTCTATTGTCTTACCTATAGAAAAAGTCAGGTCTAAATCCTTTAAACAGTCAATATTATGTTAGAAAGTCGAAACAATAGAACATAATTTTGTTTTAAAGATGCAAACATATTATAATTTAATATCGAGAAGCGCCTGATCAATATTGATAAGTTATGAAAAACCTTGTCAAGCGAAAACTTAAGGCTGGCAAGCCGAGCATAGGGACATGGATAACGATAGGTCACCCAGACATCTCAATGTACTTAGCTGACCTAGGTTTCGACTGGCTGGTATGCGACATGGAGCACTCTCCGTATGGTCCAGAGACATACCACTTCATGGTTCAGAGCATGCTATACAACAGGCATAGTTGCATGCCTATGGCAAGGATCCCTTGGAACGATCTCATCTGGATTAAGAAAGTTCTGGACGCTGGGGCTACCGGGATAGTAATTCCGAGGATTGACGACGACCGGATGGTTAAGGAAGCCGTCAAATTGATGAAGTATCCTCCTTTAGGTGAGCGAGGAGCTGGACCAAGATTAGCTGCCTTCAGGGATCCTGAGTATTTCCAGACGGCTAACGAGGAGATCCTCCTAGTTGTCATGATAGAAACCAAGGCAGGTCTGGAGAATATCGACGGGATATTCTCGGTGGATGGTATTGACGCTTGTTTCGTCGGACCCTCAGACTTATCCCTCGATATGGGGATCCATAGACAGTACGCACACCCAGATTTCATAGCCGCCCTAGATAGAGTCATAGATGCTGGGAGAGACTATGGAGTAGCCCCAGGGATGCACTGTTTCACAACCCCAGGACCCACAAACATAAATGAAGCCATCGATAGAGGATTCAAATTCTGCGCAGTTGATACTGACGTGACCTTTCTAAGAAACTCAGCTTCCTCCGCCTTGAAAGGGATTAAAGGATGGAAGCATGAAGACCTAATGGAGCTGGAAGAGGTCTAAATCCTCTATTTATATTGGGAAACAGATCTGTGAAGCATCTTGAACATATTTTTCATCTCGCGCTATTCACGGGATTTAAAGACTGTTTAGCCGAATCAGTTTAATCCTGTTAGAGGGTTTGGATTAGATGAGAAATTCGATGGCATCTATCCTAGAGAAGATGAGAAGGATCCTAGGACAGGGGGAGAGCCCCGAAGCCGTAGCTGCCGTAGCAATAATTTTACACTCTAATGGTGAAGAGTTTTCGCTTCTACTAGTCAAGAGGGCGACCAGCGTTTCAGATCCATGGTCAGGGGATATGGCGCTCCCAGGAGGAAAAAAACATTCAAGCGATGAGAGGCTTAAGGATACTGTTCTGAGGGAGACTAGGGAAGAGACAGGGATCGACTTGAAAAAATGCTTCTTCCTTGGCACGATGCGCGATGTTGAATCCAACATAAAGAAAAGGATGCTAGTACAACCCTTTGTTTTTCTATGCGAGTCTCAGCCAGAGGTGGTACTCAACGAGGAGCTGTGCTCCTTCTTCTGGATTCCAATAAATGATCTCGAGAAATCCAGATGCCAAGCAAAAATTCGAGAATTAGAGGTGCCAGCATTAAAAGTTAGGGGCGAAGTTATCTGGGGATTAACGTATAGGATGATTGAAAATCTCCTCGGAATAATCAAAGAACTAGATAGAACCTAATCTGCTAGTTTGAAAAAAAGTTTTTAACTCATTTTCTGATCAGCTTCGCTTCGACCAAAGCCTTATGAATCTCTTTCTTTGCTTGCTCATTTAATGGTACCAAGGGGCTACGCGCTATCCCGACTTTCCTCCCTAGCTGGCTTACCGCTTCCTTAGCCGCTGAAGGCATCACGCCTCTGTCAACAGCTCTCCAGACGGGTAGAAGCTTATGATGGATGTCGACTCCCTTCTTCAAGTCTCCCTTCTTCGCAGCCTCCCATAATTCAACGCATAGCTCAGGTGCGATTGTGCAGATCGCAGCTATAGCTCCTTTAGCACCTATAATGAAGGAGGGAAGCAGCATATCGTCTATTGCTGTCATTATCGATATTTTGTCTCCAACTCTTCTAATCATATCCGCTAAGCCATGAATGTCCCCGCCGCTCTGCTTTATCCCCATAAGATGCCCGGTTTCAACAAGCTTTGCTGCTAGATCGGCTGAAACAGTATTCCAAGGTATTACATTGTAAATTACTATCGGTAAGCCTACGTTTTCACCTATCTTTCTATAATAGTCTATCATGCCTTCGGTCGTTGGATGAAAGATGTAGTGGAAAGGAGTTACCATCAACGCATCGGCGCCATTCTCCTTAGCAGCCAACCCGTGTTTAATCGCCATCCTAGTGGAATCCGTTATAACGCCTGTGATGACTGGAAGCTTATAGCCAACCTCCCCCTTCACTATCGATGTAACTAGCCCCACTTCTTCAGAAGTCATAGCGTAGCCTTCTCCCGTGCTGCCGCAGACCGTTAAGCCCTGTACACCGGCTTTTAACATATATCTCGTCTCACTCTTTAGAGCATCCTCATCTATCTCCTCGTCAAGAGTGAAAGGAGTAAGCATAGGGGGCATTATTCCTTCAAGTTTGAACAAGTACGTCATCGTAATACATATTGTCTAGATCGATTTGAATTTTTAGATCATCATTCAGAGGTAAACTTATATTGACGCCTTTTTTTGATTACATAATTAGAGAAAGTTTGGAAGACTGAGACAATTGTGTTGAAGATCCTAAGCTTGAGCCGGTCACAAGCTTTGCACGTTACACCATTTCATTTAACTTTGGAGAGGATTCTAAATTGAAAGAATCCAAAAATCTTAGGTTCTATGATACTTTGACGCGTAGAAAGCGCGGGTTTAAACCTTTAAAAGACGGAAAGGTTGGAATGTATGTATGCGGACCGACTGTATACAGTGATCCCCATATAGGAAACTTTCGCAGCTTCATCGTTGGAGACCTAATCCGCAGGTGGCTGGAGTACAGAAAATATGAAGTATTCTACGTTATGAATATCACCGATATAGACGATAAGACGATACGGGATTCAGGCAGAGAAGGGGTTTCTCTCAGAGAGTTTACTGATCGTTACACTAGATCTTTCCTGAAGGGGATAGATCTACTCAATATTAAGAGGGCTACGGTATATCCTAAGGCGACTGAGAATATTCTTGAGATGATAGAGTTTATCCAAGAATTGATAGAAAAGGGTTTAGCATATGAAGCCAGCGACGGGGTATACTTTGACATAGACAAGTTTCCAGGCTATGGGAAGCTCAGCAGGATTGAACTCTCAGCTGTGAAGCCGACCGAAAGGGTTTCTTCAGACGAGTATGGAAAAGAGAGCCCAAACGACTTCGCCTTGTGGAAGGCCGCATCAGACGAGGAACTTGAGAGAGGGATTTTTTACGATTCTCCATGGGGTAAAGGGAGACCAGGGTGGCATATAGAGTGCAGCGTCATGTCTAAGAAGTATCTAGGAGATACTATAGACATTCATGCTGGCGGGGAGGATCTCATCTTCCCGCACCATGAAAATGAAATCGCACAGTCTGAGGGGTTAACGGGTAAAACCTTTGTCCGATTTTGGATGCACATTGGATATTTGATGATTAATGGGAGGAAGATGAGTAAAAGCCTCGGAAACTATATTTCTTTTGACGAGGTTTTATCCAAGTATACTCCAAACGAGTTCCGCTACTTCTATCTTTCGACGCATTATAGAAAGCAGATAGACTATACTGAAGAGGCTATGGCGAATGCTAAAAACGCATCTAAGAAATTGAGTAACACGATAGACCTGGCAGAAGAAGCCTTCAAATCTGGCTTGGAGCGACTTGAATACGGAAAACGTGAAGAAGAGTTCTTGAATGGAATACTGGGATTGAAAAGCGACTTTGAAGATGCCATGGATGATGATCTGGATACTCCTAGGGCTTTGAATACTCTTCATCAGATGTCTAAGCTAATAAACGAATACCTTTCTAAGCCAGTCAATAAGGGAGTCCTCTCTGAAGCGTATGAAATATATAGGAGCCTACTGGGCGCCCTAGGTTTATTTGAGAAGAGAACATCCTTTGAAGGAGGTCTATTTGAGGAGCTCATCAAAGTAATTATTGAGACTAGAGAAAAGTTGAGATCAGAGAAGAATTATGCACTATCAGATAAGATTAGGGAATTGCTCTCCAAGATTGGAGTTATTTTAAGCGACAAACCCGACGGAACTAGCTGGACAATTGAAAGAAGATGAATTTCAAAGGCTTCGATTTTTACAACGCTTTACGTGATATTCTTAACCAGATACCTGAAGGTGAAAAGGCATCTATAAGAGATTTGGCTCTATCTTTAGGAGATATTAAAGCCGTCCCCACAATTCGAACAGCCTTAGACAAAGAAGAGTTCAGCGGATTTAAAGAGAAGATACTGGAGACAAGAAAGGCTAGGGGATTGTTCAGAGGTTTCGTGACAGACTATCCGCTAAAGAAACTCGCCATGCTTCAAAAAGAGATGGCGACCAGAGTCCAGCAAATTGATCTTTACCGTTCAACCGAATTTATAGCTGGAGTCGATGTATCATATGAGGGTGAATTTGCGTATGCGGCTGCAGTAGTCCTCAACAGCCAACTTGAGATTGTTGATCAAGCAGTTTCGAAGACGAGGGTTAATTTTCCTTACATCCCTGCCTATCTCGCTTTCAGAGAGGCTGAGCCTATAAAATCAGTCGTGAGGCTTTTACAACATTTCGACATTCTAATTATAAATGGGCATGGAGTCGCCCACCCTGGGGGTTTTGGTTTAGCATGCCATGTAGGAGTTGAGCTTGATAAGCCAACCATAGGAGTAGCTAAGAGCCTTTTGACAGGGAAAGCGAAGACGGTTTCTGGGGATAAGTCGGTTATCGAACATGCGGGAAAAGTTATTGGATCCGTAATCAGTAGACCGGGATTTAAACCGTTATATGTTTCTGTAGGTAACAAAATATCACTTGAATCTGCGTTGAGCATAGTTAAGAATACACTGTTAGACGCATATTTACCTGAACCGTTGAGGATACCTCATCTTTTAGCGACTTCTCTTAAAAGAAGAGATAAGCGCCTTTAGCCTATTTGATTTTGCTGAGCCTTATAGAGTTCAGTATCACGGCTAAGCTAACCCCCATATCGCCTATAGCTACAGCCTCCCAGAGTCTCGCAAGACCGAAGAAGGTCAGGATGGCGAATAAGACCTTCACAAGTATAGATACTGATATGTTCTCCTTGATCCTTTGCATCGTGGTTCTGCTCATTTTAACTAGATATGGAAGGCGCCCCAAGTTATCCTCCATCAAAGCTACATCAGCAGTCTCCAAAGCTACGCTGCTGCCGATAACACCCATCGCTACCCCTACATCCGCCGACGCAAGAGCGGGAGCATCATTTACTCCGTCCCCAACCATCACAATCGGCCCATAGGTTTCCCTCAATCTTTTAACGACTTCAACCTTCTCTTCGGGCAGGAGATTAGCCTTAAACTCATCAATGCCAAGCTTCTCAGCTATCGCTTGCGCAGTCTTTTCATTATCTCCTGTTAACATGACGATCCTTATCCCACGCTCCTTCAGTTTTGAGATAGTTTCCTTCGACATGGCTCTAGGCTTATCCATGACAGCTATAACTCCAAGCAGACAATTCTCTCCAGACACTAGGACGACCGTTTTACCCTCAGATTCAAGCTTTTCTACAATATTCTTTGTGAATGGTATGCCAGACTCTTCGAAAAACCTGATGTTTCCTATGCAGCATATTTTATCTTCAATGCATCCTTCCACACCTTTCCCCGCATAGGCTTTAAAATCTCTAATCTCTGAAGTGTTAATGCCTCTGATCCTTGCTTCTTCTCTTATGGCTCTAGAGATAGGGTGATCAATCTTGGATTCTAGTGAAGCCGCTATTCTAAGCACTTCCGACTCTGGGAGCCCGCTTGTCACGACGTCTGTTACTTCTGGTTCTCCTTGGGTTAATGTTCCAGTCTTATCGAAAACGAACACTTTTGACAGGTTAATCTTCTCAATATATGCACCACCCTTTACAAGGACGCCGTTCCTCCCTGCGCTCGTTATCGCTGAAACCATCGCTATAGGCGTAGAAATTGCTAGAGCACAGGGACAAGCTATTACGAGCAAGACAAGCGACCTGTAAACCCAGACGTTGGGGGGTTGCATGAAGAAGATTGAAGGCACCAAAGCTAGGAAGAATGACAATACCAAAACAGCAGGGGTGTAAAATTTAGAGAACCGTTCAATAAACGTTTCAGTAGCAGATCGACTATGCTCAGCCTCTTCTACAAGCTTAAGGATTCTCGATATCATAGACTCTTCAGCCATCTTCGTTATTCTTACAGCTAGAAAACCATCGATGTTGAAGCTTCCAGAATAGACCTCGTCGCCTATCAGCTTGGTTACGGGGATAGATTCCCCTGTTATAGGTGCCTGATCTACGCTTGAAGCACCTTCAACGACTACTCCATCCAGAGGGGCACGATCTCCAGGCTTCAAAACATAGATCTCGCCTGGCATGACGTCCTCGACAGGTATCTTAACTTCGCTTCCGTTACGCCGAATGGTCGCGACTTCAGGTTTAAGCTCTATCAAGGCTTCTATGGCGCTTCTAGCCCGATCCGCAGCATAGTCCTCCAGCCTTTCCGCAACATTGAATAATAATAGAACCGCTGCGCCCTCGACTGCTTCGCCTATTATGAAAGCCCCTGTCGAGGCGACTGTAACGAGGAGATTAATATTGATGTTCTTCCGAAGAGCGTTCTTCAAACCAGATACAGCTATTCTAAACCCTGAAACCCCCGCTGAAGTCAAGAAGATTGTCTTTGAAGCTAAGTTTAATCCTAAATACGATGAAGCTAATCCTATACTGAATAATACTGAAGCGCCTATTAATTCTATCAGCCACGATCTTGTATGTTCTTCTCGATGCACCAAGGTTTCAAAGAGAATCCTCCAACACATTTAATAATTTAATGCTATAAAATTAATAAAAAATAATAATCTTTAATATTAATAATCTAGAAATTATTAATTGAACCTGTTTGACCGTGGTAAGCATCTCTCTCACACTTGACCTTCTAGAGCAGATAGATGATCTTGTTAAAAAGGGAGGTTATTCAAGTCGATCGGAACTTTTACGTCTCGCTGTAAGAGAGTCTCTCTCCCAATTCATGTTACAGAAGATTAAAACGGGGTGGGTTATAGCCACTGTAACCGCGATATACCCTAAGGAGTTGAAAGAGATAAACACTCGTTTAATGGATATTAGACATGAGTTTGATGAACATATCCATGGAAACATGCATCTCCACATAAGTCAAGATTTTTGCTTGGAGATTTACATTGTTGAAGGGGAAAATCTGAAAGTCCTGAACTTTGTCACTAAGATAAGAGCAATCAGAGGGATTCGAGAAGTAAGATACCTGATGACCCCTATTGAAACCCAACATAAAAAGAATAAACAGTTTTAGGAGAGATGCATTTGAAGCAATTTGGAGATATATGCCAATTTAAGATTCCTTTAATCCGAAACCCGTTAAAATATACTCTCACATATTTTATTAAAAGTCAAAACACGCTTATAGATCTAGGTGGAGAAAGCGAAGAGGCTAAAGACGCTTTAAAAAGACAGCTTTTAGCTGCTGACTCAAGCCTTTCTAAGATAGAAAAAGTTGTTTTAACCCATTTACATCGAGACCATTCAGGTTTAACTAATTATCTAAAAGAGAATTCAAACGCCACAATATACACTCATTATGTTAGTAGAAATTATTCCATAGAAAATAACGACTTGAAGGAATTAATCCTTAAAGAGTTTTACATGTTTGGAGAAAACAGCATTATTTTTCCTAAGATTATCCTACATCAGATTCAAAACAAGTCTTCTAGTAGATCAGAAGCATATGTTAGTTTAAACGACAACGATTATTTAGATAGCGATAAAAGGTTCCAAGTCATATGGACGCCTGGTCACGCACCTGAGCATATTTGTATATACGATAACCAGCTGAAAATATTGTTTTCAGGCGATCATGTACTACCTAGAATCACTCCCCATATAAGCCTACACATTAACGAAAAAACGAACCCGTTAAAAGATTACATAGAATCGCTTGAGAAAATAAAGAAACTTGATATCAAGCTTGTTCTTCCAGCCCACGAATCTGAGTTTAAGGATCTTGAAAAGAGAGTGGAGGGAATAGAAAAACATCATTTATCAAGACTTGAAGAGATTAAAGACACAGTTAGAAAAGGTGAGAAAACCGTACATCAGATATCTTCAGAACTCTCATGGAAAAGCAGTCCATGGGGCTTCATGCCTTTTTGGATAAAGCACATGGCAGCTTGCGAGACTTACGCGCATCTGATCTACCTGAGAAATCGAGGAGATATATATGAATCCATTAAAAATGGGAGACTATACTATAAAATCTAGTCTTTTCATCTCCAAACTTTTACTCCATTCTCCAAGAGATAATCTGCTGTTAAATCCGCAATGTCTGGTGCTCTGAAGGGCATGTTTAATTCTTTAACATGTATGATAATCTCTCTAAAGGTTATCTCGTTTCTCCTATTTTCAGTCAGATACTTATCGAGAATAGTCTGGGCAACTTCTTCTGCAATCCTGAATTTTGGGCTAAGCTTCTTGAAGTGAAGTTTAAAAGCCTTAGATACTTCATTGCCTGATGCGCCTTTCAAGGCCCAGACTATAGGCCTCGGTCCTCCTTTTGAATATTTAATCTTTGATATTTTCACTGCAGGAGAAATCATATCAAGAGCTCTTAGAATTTTTAAGGTTCTATAAACTGTAGCTTCAGGCATTCTCAACTCAGTTTGAAGAATCCATGCTGTTGCAGCCCCATGTAAACAAAAATAGGCAAAAACTTCGGCCGTTGAGGGGGATGAAAATATTTTTTCATTCAGTGATAATAATTTCTGCATTATTTTTAAGGTTTCTTGGAAGTTATTTTTTTCACATGATAATAATAACTTACGGTAAAAATCAATATAGTTTTTAACATCGTTCTCATTTTCTGGGAATAATTCTTTATCTGAATGCTTATTAATAGCTAGCTTTGAGGAGTATTCATTAATCAATCTTTATCACCAGAATGATAATTAGACATAGTAACCTGTCGATAAGCTTATAAGATTACTCGTTAACATGTAAACTTGTAAACATGTTAGCAAGTGGTGGACGATAACGTCAAAAAAGAACGTTGCGATAAGGGGTCTCGATTTCGAGATTTACAAAGAAATCTTTAGCATAGCGAAAAGTGAAGGAAAGCGTGTTTCAGATGTTGTGAATCAGGCGCTCCAAAATTTTATAAAAAATCCTAATAGTGAGAATAATAAAAATGGTTTTAATAGTTTCAGTGATAAATTTATTTTAAGAAATAATGGTGAAATATCCTTATCTAAAAACGATATAATTAGTCTAAAGAAAGAAGTTGGTTCATTTATAATTGAAAATAACGGCCACATAGTATTTGAAAAGGATGTAGATAACGAAACTTTAAACTATATAGATGGTATAATCATACGTGATGGCCAAGTTGAAGTTCCAAAATCCATGTACTACCAATTTCTTATAAAATCTGAGATTCATGGAAAACTCCAAAAATATTAGTTTAATGTGAATTTTGATGGTTTCTAAATCAGTGATCGGCGTCGAGGATGGTTCGTTTAAAAGTTTTGATGGAAAAAATGGCTTTACCCTACTTTGCTGTGTTTTAATGGATAATTATAAAATATTGAAAGTATTCTTTTCTAGAATACAAGTCGATGGGATAGATGCAACCTCCAAACTCTTGAAAATGATTACCGACGTTGAATACTCGGCGATCATTTTAGGAGGCGTAACCTTCGCAGGTTTTAACATAATTGACCCTAGAAAAATTTTCGATGAAAAGCAATTGCCAGTAGTAATCTACTCTAACCGAAAACCTAACAGTGAAAAAATTCTAAATGCATTGAAAAAACATTTCAAAGATTGGGATAAAAGATGGAGCATCCTCCAAAGTCTCGGGAACATATACGAATTTGAAGTTAAACCAGGATACTCCCCAATATATTTCGAAATTATAGGGGAGACTCCAGAATACGCTAAGAGTATTCTCAAAAACTACACCATCATATCTAGAGTCCCAGAACCAATCAGAATTGCTAAAATTATAGCAAGAGGTGTCAGCCTCAAAGATTCATGAGATCTATATTGTAGAGCAGATTATTATTCAGGTCATAGATAGAGACTATACCAGGAGTTGGTTTAAGGCCTATCCTCTTCTGGTAAGATGTCTGATTCTGCCAAGGAGCGGCTGAAAGAATGGTGACTCCCTTATATCTCCTTGAATCAAAAACATGAATATGGCCCGTGACAAGAACATCCGGTATTGAAGATATGACCATCCTATCCTCTTTTTCAGGAGCTAAAGGCGTTGAGGCTCCGTAGATTGGTGCTAAATGCCTACTTTTGAGGAGTAGTTCAGCCCCTTTCGCAGGGTTCTTAAAGTTCTGTCCAGGAGTCTGAGATAAGACATCGTCTAAGCTTTTACCATGGTAAAGTAAAACTTCGACTCCGTTTAAACTAAACCGGCTAGGGTTTCCCAGCATGAGAATCCTTTCATCAAGGTATAGTGACTCAGCATATTCCTTAAGTATAGGTGGCTGTGGTAGGGCTCTTCTCACAGCGTCATGGTTGCCAGGAGTAACAATGATTTCAAGATAATCCGGAAGATTTGCGAATAATGAGGCAGTCTTTTCATACTGTTTGTAGACGTCTGTTATTTCTAATTCCTTTTGCTGTTCTGGATAAACCCCAATCCCGTCTACCACATCTCCATTTATGGCTACATACTTCACTCGGCTTGAGAGCTTTCTCAGACTAATTGGTCCAATCTCTCCCTTGATCAACTTCACAAATTTTTCAAAGAGTTTATCTGTGAAGAGTAGGCTCCCCACATGTAGATCCGATAAGAAGACTGAGCAGAATGGGATCTCAGACTGTTTCGCCGTTTTAATCGGAGTATCTGGTAGAATAATATCGTTTAAAATAAATAGATCTTTACTAACCTTGGTTATTGCTGCACAGACAACTTGATCCTGTAGAATTATCTGGCAATTTTTCACTATTTCCTGGTCCGAGACAAGAATTGTAATCGCATTAGTTAAATCTTCAAGTTCAAGGATCAGGTTTGCACCTGTCAGTGTTTTCCTTGTTACCATTCCGATAATCTTTAATTGAGCTTTAACAGGCGCTTCTAATGCTTGATTAATCGAGGTCGCGTCCTTTACATCGATTCTTTCGCGGAGCAATCGTTCAATCTTTTTAAATCTGTCTCGAAAATAGTCTACAAACCCCTCGACACTGCTTTTAGGTTCGGTTTCTCCCTCCTCAAGGATTTTTACATCCGCTTCATACTCGCTTGCAATGGCTTTCCGTTGGATTTTCGGGGAAAGAGTTTCACCAGTCCTCTTCTTTTCTTCATATGTTTTCTGCATAAGCTCATAGTTAACAATGAACTGGGATCCTGATGAGAGTTTTAACTTGGAGATTACGCTATCAACAACTTCTTCGGCATCTTTCAAATTTAATTTTCTAAGATACTCTAAGCCATCATTGCTTAAAACATAGCCCGCATCGATTATTCTCTTAACAAGGTGTCTTAGTTCTTCGGCCATGAGGTTTACCGTTTCAAGAAGCCTTATACGACCTTTCTTCTTTTTGCCATTTCGAGATAATCTTCTCTTGGTGGGCTCCACGCCTCGGTTAAGACTACAGGTTTATCGCCTAGGGCAATAAAACTATGTGGCTCGTTACTCGGGATAACCCAGGAGATTCCTGGCTTAACTTGAGTTTCTCCGCCTGATGTGAGCTCTCCCTCCCCTTCTAGGCAAGTTCCAATCTGCTCACTATTATGTTTATGTTCAGGCATTTTTGCACCTGGCTGAGCTATTATTTTGATGAGAGTCATGGTTTTCCCGTTTCCAATAATGAACATCTCAAAGCCTTTAATAGGCTGAAGGGTTGGCGCCTCTTCCAGTCTCATCGACTTCATTAAGAATTCCCGTTAAATAGTGTCTATTTCCCAATATAAAATTACAGGTTAATTATAAACTCGTTTTATTTTTTAAAATTTGAATAGTCTCCTTAATCTCCTTCCTTATATGATATTTGTAGGGCATTGTGTTAGTGCTGCGATCTATGAATCCTTTATCGTAAAGCTTCTTCAAGAGGCGTGCAGTATGCTCTCTCGTTTTATTAATCCTTCTCCTAATCTCTGGGACTGAGGCCTCTCCTTTATCATCTATTATTTCAAGGACTTCTATCTCTGTATCTGTGAGTTGATCCAAAACAACACTGCTCTGAATCGGGATGGGGGTCTCAATCTTCCTGAGAGGGGGAGTATAGGCTGTTTTCTTAGACAGGGTTTGGAGCTCATTTTTAAGCGTTGTAATCGCTTTCTCATTCTCATCAACCTTTCTTGAAATGTTCTTGATCTCATCGACGGTTCTTTCAACGCTTTCTTTAGTCTCTTTACTCAGTTTATAGGCTTCCTCAGAAGATAAATCTGCCTTAACTAATTTCCTCTCCAAACTATTGAACGACTTCTCAATTTTTGAGAGTTGTCTATTAAAAACGCTAACGATACTATCAACAATATTCTTTGCCCCTTCATACTCTTCCTGAGCTCTTTTTATCTTCAGATAATAGATGATGGAAGCAGTGGAAGTAATGATAAGTAGGATTAAAGTAGTTATATTGACTTCCAAGGCTATCATCAATCTTATCTTGTTCTAGTAAAAGTTGAATCTATTTAATATATAGCTTTTTTCAAAATCTACAAAAATATAGATACATTGGACTTTTTTTAAACGAAAACTTATCATTTAAAAATTAGAATTACTTAGCCTACAGATACGTTTGGCAGAGAAAAAGATTGAGGCAAAGATCACCGTAAACGGTCGTGTTCAAGGGGTAGGCTACCGTCCATTCGTGTACAAGGAGGCTGTTAAAAAAGGGTTAAAAGGATATGTGATTAATCTCGGGGATGCAGGCGTAGAGATCGTAGTAGAAGGTTTTGAAAGCAAGATAACATCATTTATAGAAATCTTGAAAAAAGAGTCTCCAGTAGTTTCCGAAGTTAAGAATGTGAAAATAGTCTTCAAACCTTTTAAAGACCGGTTCAAAGAGTTTACAATTGAGAAAAGCAGGAATAAAGACACAGTGGCATCTGGAATTTTTCCTCCAGATATTGGAATCTGTGAAGAATGTGCTAAGGATATGGAGAGGGAGGGGAGCAGGTGGTTCAATTACGCTTTCACAGCTTGCGCATCATGCGGTCCACGCTTTACGGGGATCTATCAACTTCCTTACGATAGGGAACGTAGCCATATGAAGGATTTCCCCCTGTGTGAACACTGTAAGAGAGAGTATAGGGATCCTATGGATAGGAGGTTCGATGCCCAAGGGATCACTTGCTCAATCTGTGGACCGCAGATGTCTCTGTATGATGCACAGGGTGTAAAGACTCAAACAGATGATGTTTTCTCAGCTGCCGCAAATCTACTGAATTTAGGATACATCGTCGCGATTAAAGGGATCGGAGGCATTCATCTTGCTACTTTAGCTGACGATGATGAAGTTATAAGAAAACTGAGAACAAGGAAGAAGAGACCAAGTCAGCCCTTTGCCTTAATGTCACCTAACCTTGAGGAAGTAAGAAAATTTGCTTATTTGAATAGGTTAGAAGAAAAAATCCTGACGAGCTGGCGAAGACCAATAGTTCTTCTGAGAAAAAAGAGAAGCAGCCTCATTTCCGATCTGATAGCCCCAGGTCTTGATAAGATTGGCGTAATGCTGCCTTACTCAGGGATACATTTAGCCTTGTTTAAGAGGATTAAAACATCCGCCCTTATAATGACGAGTGCGAATCCCCCAGGTCTTCCGATGATAATAAGAAACGATTATGCTTTTAAATATCTTCACGGAGTTGCCGATTATTTTTTATTGCATAATAGAGTAATCGTGAATAGATGTGACGATTCTGTTTTAAATATTATATTAAATAAACCCTCATTCCTTAGAAGAAGCAGAGGGTTTGTTCCAGATCCAATCGATATTCCTATAAAAAAGGGCTCTGCTCTAGCCTTAGGCGCGGAACTACGGAACTCCGCTGCAGTTGCAGCTAATGGCAGATGCTATCTAACACAGTATTTAGGGGACATCACTACCCTCGAATCAAGGGAATTTGAAACAGAGGCGATAAACTATCTAAAAAACCTTCTGAACATCACATGTAACCCTGATGTGATTGGGTGTGACCTCCATCCAGGTTACATGACATCACAATTAGCTGAAGAAATATCACAGGAAACTGGCGTAAAATTAATTAAATCACAGCACCACCACGCCCATATCTCATCTGTTTCATGTGAAAATATGCTTGGATTAGATGAAGAGGTTATTGGTATAGCTTTAGATGGGGCTGGATATGGTTCAGATGGAGCTATTTGGGGCGGAGAAGTCATAAAATCGAGTTATAAATTCTTCAAGAGAGTCGGTCATCTTGAGTATTTGCCTATGCCTGGAGGAGATTTATGTGCATATTATCCTTCGAGAATGCTAGTTTCAGCATTGACAAATATTCTAGACGACGATGAAATACGTGATATCACAGGAAATCACGTTAAATTGAATCTTCCTTATGGAGAAAAAGAGCTTGAAGTAATTTTAAAACAAGCAAGGAAAACAGAAACCATAAAAACTTCTAGTGCTGGAAGGTTTCTAGACTCTATTGCAGCATTAACCGAAATATGTTATAAGAGGACTTACGAAGGAGAACCAGCAATTCTATTAGAAGCGCTGGCTAAAAAGAGTAGTAAAGAGGAATTATCCTTTGAGGTCGAAATTGAAAAAATTAATGGATTATATGTTTTAAAATCAAGCAAATTCTTACATGATCTCATAAAAATGAAAAATAATACGAAAAATCAGGTTTTAGCATATTATGGGCAAAAATATCTTGTTAATGGTTTTGCTGAAATCGCTTCTACAATAGCTTTCGAAGAAGGTATAGACAAAATATGCCTATCTGGTGGTGTATTTGCAAACGAGTACATCTTGAAAGAACTTTGGAGATTGCTTTCAGCGAGAGGCTTCAAAGTTTTATTCAATACAATGGTACCACCCGGAGACGGAGGAACTGCTTTAGGTCAAGCGATCATATCATTAGCTAATGTGATTTAATGTGATATCACAGTTTTTTAAGAGACTTAGGCTCAGATAATCTCTTAATACCTTCTAAAAGCTCATTTTCAAGATTGAATATAATTTTATCTTTGTCTTTAGAATCCGAAGAATTTATGATTTCAACATATTTTTTAAGCTGCTCGGAGATAATTAGATAATCATCTAGGGGAACCTTTTCAAAGAATCCAATATAATAAAGCAAAAGTATTGTAAAAACTGCGGAAATAATGTTCTTTCGAGCCTGTTGTAAAGTACGGCGAAAAGAGCCGCGACTTATTTTTTTGAGCCTAAAATTCTTTTTATTATCATAACTAAAATCCATAAAAACCGTATTTTCAATAATAGTATCAATTAAAATCGTTTCGAACTGTATCCTGGTTAGATTGCAATATTTGAGCAAGATGTTCGCTATAGGGTCGTGTAATATGCTTTGGAGCATTTTTATGTTGTTATTTATCTCTCCCAATTGTAGATAACTCCTATGCCGTTTTTATAACAATTGTATACAAAAATGTATACGTAGGTTAAAAGCATATTCAGGGTCTTAACGCATAAATAAAAAATTAATATTACAAAATTTATAAAATTTAAACACGATTAACAAATAAAATTATATCAGATATGAAATATTTTTTCAAAATTTAAGTATTTGCACGAATTAATATGGACTGAATGTTAAGTCCAGAAATATTATCAATAGATTGTGAAAAGGTAAGTTCTAAGATAGTGCGGTTTATCAGGAAAAAAATAGATGCTTCAGGTCTCAAAGGTGGGGTCATATCTGCTAGCGGCGGATTGGACTCTTCAACATTATTAGTATTAACTGTTAAGGCCCTTGGAAAAGATAGAGTTAAAGCGGTAACGATGCCTGAACGTGATGTCACACCTAAAACAGATATCACCGATGTGATGCAATTATCACAGATGATAGGGGTTACATGTGACTTAATAGATATCACGCCCATGATAAATCTAGCGGCTTCGATTCATCCCGCTTTCTCTTTAGATAATGTATCTCTGGGCAATATTAAAGCAAGAATCAGAATGATGATCGCATACAGCTATGCTAATATTTATAAGATGATGGTTATAGGAAGTTCTAACAAAACGGAATTATTAACTGGATACTTTACGAAGTACGGTGACGGAGCTGCGGATATGTTGCCATTAGCCGATTTATATAAAACGCAAGTTAGGCTTCTTGCATCTTATCTCAGATTATCGCCAAATATTTTAAATAAGACACCTTCCGCCCGACTCTGGTCAGGTCAAACGACTGAAGAGGAATTGGGTTTACCTTTTGAAAAGATTGATCTAATTCTTACAGGATTAAAACGTAAAATGAGCATTGAAGAGATATCTAGCGATCTAAACTTGCCTGAATCAAAGGTTTTTTCGATTTTAGAAAGAGTTAAAAGAAATGAACATAAGAGGCGTCTCCCATTAATCTTAAGACTTAGTTAAGTCTATTCTTGATGCATTTGAGGATGTTGATGGAATGGGACGCCGAAGGAAAAAGGTAGAGAAGATCATTAAAAAGACTCTACCAGAATTTTATTTATGTCCTAAGTGTGGCAAAAACACTATGAAAGCAACCCTGAATAGGAAAGAAGGCAAAGCTTCAGTAGTATGCGGGAATTGTGGGTTGAAAAGCATCCTAAAAATTACGAATCAGATGGAAGAAATTGACGCCTATAATAGATTCATAGACTCATACTATACAGGAGGGTAAGGAGAGAGTAACCAGTTGGATGAATCTGTAAAAAAATATATTCATGATAAAATAAAACGCGACGGTACCTTACATATGACTCTGCTTGACCCTGAAAAAACAGGGCCAGAAAAAAGCTGCAGAATAGCAATCGAAGCAGAAAAGGGCGGAAGCTCTGCAATAATGGTTGGTGGGTCTACACTTGCATCTAATCAGATTCTTGACGAAGTTGTTAAAACCATCAAGAAGTCGGTTAATATCCCTGTCATATTATTCCCAAATAACATATCTGGGATAAGCCCTTACGCAGATGCTATATGGTTCATGTCTCTCCTGAATTCATCAAACACTTATTATCTTATAGATGTTCAAGCATTGACGGCTAAGATCATTAAAAAATATGGTTTAGAGGCGTTGTCAATGGGTTATATAATAGTGGGAGAAGGCGGAGCTGCAGGATTCATAGGTCAAGCCCGTCATATATCCTATGAGCATCCTGAACTTGTTTTAGGATATAGTCTAGCAGCTGAGATTCTCGGTATGCAATTTATATACATAGAAGCAGGTTCCGGGGCGAGTATACCCGTTCCATTAGAAATGGTAAAGATGGTTAAAAGCCATATCAGTATTCCTTTAATAGTAGGCGGCGGGATAAGGGACGACGACACTGCTTTCAAAATAGCTGAAGCCGGGGCCGATATAATTGTTACAGGCACAATAATCGAGGAGACTGACTTAATTCAGAGTAAAATAGGGAGTATAGTCGAAAAAATCAAGTTAGCTAAAGTAAAGCATTAGAAACGGAATATCTATGCTTTCTTATCTCAACGCATCTTTAGACTATCAAAAATATTTTGAAGACTTAAAGAGCAAACTAAATATTCTATACGAGATAGCTGAAAAAGCTAAGAGTAAAGGAATAGACCCAAAAACTACAGTCGAACCAAAAATCACTCTTGATATAGCTGAAAGGGTTGAGCAGCTAGTAGGTCCACAGGGTATAGGAGAAAGGATAAGACAGCTTGAACACTTAGATCGACGTGAAGTCGCCTTTAAAATAGCTGAAGAGATTGTAGGGGGCAGTTTCGGCAGATTCGAGTTAGAAAAAGCGGCGGATCAAGCTATACGTACGGCTTTAGCCATTTTAACCGAAGGAGTAACCATTGCTCCGATAGAAGGCATACCAAAGATTAAGGTCAAGGAGAATTCAGACAAAAGTAAATACTTATCAGTGTATTTCGCAGGGCCTATAAGACCTGCTGGAGGAACGGCTCAAGCTTTAACGCTAGTAGTAGCTGACTTTGTTCGTCAAAGGCTTGGGCTAGATCGATTCAAACCCTCTGAGGATGTGGTGAAGAGGTTTGTAGAGGAGGTCAGAATCTATGAGCGCCAAGTACGGAGATTTCAATACCATGTTACAGACTCGGATCTAGAGTTCGCGATTAGAAACCTCCCAGTCGAGGCTACTGGTGTTGGCACAGAAAAAATAGAAGTATCAAGCTTCCGAAATGTACAAGGTATCGAAACCAATAGAGTTAGAGGCGGAGCCCTAATCGTAATAGTTGATGGCGTGATTGGACGTGCGAGGAAGCTTCTAGGTATCTGCCAAGAATGCCGTCTCGAAGGCTGGGACTGGCTTGAAAAGATAGAGAAACTGAACTCAGAGTCTGACAGCACAGTAGGCTTCATGGAGGAGATCATCGTAGGTAGGCCAGTATTCTCATTTCCGAAAAGGGTAGGGGGTTTCAGGCTAAGATATGGTAGAGCTAGAACTACGGGTCTTGCTGCAGTAGGGGTTCACCCTGCTTCGATGGTTATACTGAATAAGTTTCTGGCTACGGGTGTTCAGCTTAGGACAGAGTTTCCGGGGAAATCGGCTGTGATTACTCCTGTTGATTCCATTGAGCCTCCAGTAGTTAGACTAAGGAATGGCACAGTAGTTAGAGTCGATTCTGTAGAGCATGCTGAAAGACTTCAAAAAATGGTTGATCGTATACTCTATTTAGGAGATATTCTAATCAATGCAGGAGACTTCATTCAAAATAATAAGCATCTCCTTCCCTCAGGGTATGATGAAAACCAGTGGATTCTGGATCTCAGGGAAGCCGTTGAGAAAACGGGCTTAAAGGCTTTCAGCGAGAGTGTTAGGCTTTCGCAGGAGAAGATAAGAACATTTCTTGAAGATCTAACTTGCCATCCAGATCCAAGAGAGGCTTTGGCAATAAGTTTGAAAGGCGTTCCGATTCATCCAAAGTATAACTATCACTGGTCTCAAATCAACAAGGATGAGTTACTCAGCCTAAGGAATAATCTAATGCGAAATTGGCCGGCTTCTGAGCCTTATATAGTTAAATTAGATGGTAAAGATAAGGAACTCCTTGAAAATTTATTAATTCCGCATCGAGTTACCGAGGAAGGTATAGTCTTCGAAGAGGCAGGGGTGATTCTCGAAAAGCTTCTTGGCCTAACCAATCATAACGCTTCTATAGAAGGAGAAACGCCTTTAGAGATGCTTGAGAAGATCTCAGGGATCATTGTTAGAGACAAGGCCCCAACATTCGTTGGGGCTAGAATGGGGAGGCCAGAGAAATCTAAGGTTAGGATGCTCTCCCCATATGTTCATGGATTGTTCCCCATAGAAAACGCTGGAGGGCCTCAAAGAGATATAATTAAAGCGATAGAAGGAAACGTTTACGTTGAAATCCACGATAGATCCTGTCCCAAATGCGGTAGACGAGCGTTCACTGCTATATGTCCAGAATGCGGAGTAGAAGCCAAAACATACTTCACTTGCCCACGTTGCGGTAGAAAAATCGAAGAGGACTTCTGTCAAAACTGCAAAGTCAAGGCATTACCATACAGAAACATAAAGCTTAACGTGCATGAAATTTTAAACGAAGCTCAAAACAAAATTGGTGACAAATTACCTGAAAAAATCAAATGCGTTAAGAGACTGATGAACGCAAAAAGAATGCCTGAGCCCCTAATTAAGGGACTACTTAGAGCACGCTACGACCTCTCAGTCTTTAAGGATGGAACTATCAGATTTGATATAACCGATGCTCCTTTAACTCATTTTAAACCCTCTGAAATCGGGGTTCAAATTGACAAATTAAAGAGTCTAGGCTACTCAAAAGATATAAATGGTGCCCCTCTAGAGTCGCCAGACCAGATTCTAGAGCTAAAGATCCAAGACGTTATTCTGCCGGAGGGGTGTGGGGACTATCTAGTCAAGATTTCAAAATTCATAGACGACTTGTTATTAAAGTTTTACGGATTACCTTCATATTATGGAATTGATAATAGACTCGGGTTAGTAGGGCACTTGGTTATGGGTCTAGCCCCTCATACATCTGCAGCCGTTGTAGGTAGGATCATCGGTTACACTAAAAACAGGGTTTGCTACGCCCATCCATTATGGCATGCGGCGAAGAGACGTAACTGTGATGGGGATGAGGATGCTATTCTGCTAGGTTTAGATCCCTTGCTTAATTTTTCAGAGGATTATCTTCCTGAACAGATTGGAGGAATGATGGACGCACCCCTCTTTATTATCTCAGTTGTCAACCCGAAAGAGGTTGATAAAGAGGCGCATAACTTGGACGTTTCACAGCATTATTCTAAAAAATTCTATGATCTGAGTACGAGATCAGCTAGCCCAAGCGAGTATTCACCGCTCATGGATACTATTGGAAGAAGGCTTGGAAGCGAATCCCAGTTTGAAGGATACAAGTATACTGTGAATTGTTCGGACATAAACCTAGGATCGCACCAAGGGGCTTACACTTCTTTAAAAACGATGCTAGAGAAGCTTGAATCTCAACTAGAACTGTCAGAGCGATTAAGACCGGTGGATGTCAAAGTAGTAGCACTTAAGGTTCTCAACAGCCACTTCATGAAAGACATCGTTGGAAACCTAACCGCCTTCACTAACCAAGGTTTCAGATGCATTAAATGTAATCAAAGGTATCGTAGACCTCCTCTCAAAGGACATTGCTTAAGGTGCGGAGGGTCAATAGCACTGACAGTTCATAAGGGAGGGATTGAAAAATATCTAGAGCCCGCTTTAAAGCTTGTTAAAAAATATGATCTAGGTGACTATTATGACCAGAGACTTCAGCTCATAAAAAGCGAGATCGCCTCTCTCTTTAAAAAAGTTGAGGCTAAAGAGCCGCCTCAAAAAAGAAGAGTCGATCTTACCGATTTTATTCGAGGATAGAAGATCATAACTCTTATATTGGTTGCATAGGAGTTTAGATATACACAAACATTAGAGAGTAAAATCGAAATGGCTATTCACGAAAATGAAAAGGCTGAGTTAAAGAAGATAGGTGAACTCAATTCTTATTCAAGAGGAGTCAACACCTTAGTTAAGGTCGTCTCAATGACTGAGACTAGAGAAGTAACTTCCCGTATGGACCAATCGACGCACCGAGTTGCAGATGCGCTCGTCGGCGACGATACAGGGAGCATATATCTCACCCTCTGGGATGATGCCATAGATCAGGTTAAAGAGCAACAGTTTTTGAATATTAAAAACGCTTATGTTACTCTTTTCCGGGGATCCATGCGTCTGAACCTAGGCAGGTATGGGAGCCTAGAAGAGGTTGATACAGGACCATTCGAAGAGGTAAACTTGGATAACAATCTTTCAAGCCGTTCCTATGAACAAGCTTCAAGCTTCGGTGCTGGGGCTAGAGGAAGAGAGAGAAGGTTTGAGGGTAGAGGGCGTAGAAGATATTAAATTGGAACCCGCTAGACTCTGACCGAATAAAGAACTAAATTTTTTCTAAATTCATAGAATAAGCCCTGGAGTAGATATCAGGTCTCTACAAAAAGATTTTTCAATAGCTTTTAAGATGTTAGTGCGAGAATAAGAGCATGAGCCGAAAGAGAAGAGACAGTGCAGCTACAATGCCTGCATCCAGCGCAGGCTTAATGAGATTCTTTCAAGATGAAGCCCAAGGCATAAAAATAAGTCCTGAGATAGTGGTCGCTGCATCTATAATCCTAATGTTGGCGGTGATACTTGCCCACACCTTTTACCCTATATCCGTATAGGCAAAATCGATGGTTTTCAAAACCCAAGGTTCACATATCTTTTGTCAACATGCTTATAGCCATATTATGGAGGACTCTTCTTGTGGTCCAGTAGGGAGGCTACTAACAAGATAATTGGATACTATTCCTATCTTTTCTCTTACCCCTCTTTAACAACGATGCTCATCATCATCCTTATTCTACCTTCAATCACGTGTATTGTAGCTTTCAATACCGCATTTGGATATGAATACTCTATTAATGGATTAACATTTGGGTCTTTAGGGATCAGTCTACCTATCTTGCTAATCCTTTTAGCTTCCCTCCTCGTTGTTAATGGGGATGATTTCTTGAACAAGAGAAGGTTGACAATACTCTCATACTCAAGTTGTATCCTCCTTTCCTTCTTTATTCTAATCTTCTCGATAGCTGCAAGGCTCACAGGGTTCAGTGGCCTCTTAGAAAGTGGTTTCATCTTCGCAGTATCCTTATGGTCTTCCCTAAGATATCTAGTAATATCCGTTTTCTCTAGGAGGTCGATTTTTTCAACCCTGTTCTTAATTCATTCTGAGCCTCTCCTTATAATCGCATCTTCCAATTTTCTGCTCCCCTTCTCAAACTTGGTTCTTATTGCCAAAGGCTTGCTTGCATTGATAGTTTCAAGCCTTGGAGCCGTAGCAATAATACAATCTCTGGAACAGTGGAATGATAGTCAGATGGAAGTGAAACTTCTAAATCTCTTTAGAGGCTTTATCCTCGCTTGGGCTGAAAATAAAAGTGAGCTACTTGAAAAACAGATCACGCTCATGGGAGAAGAGAGGGATCTAGCAGTCGATCTTCTCATCTTCAACGATGAGAGAGGCAGTGCTAAAGCGGGTTTAATTGTACCCTATATCCATCCTGGTCCTTTCAGAAATGTCGGAAGTAGCTCGATGCCACATACTTTATCGAAGCGCTTAAAAGATAAGCTTGGGTGTGTGGTTCTTGTCCCTCATGGTGTTTCAACACATGAGCTTGATCTAACAAATAGCAAGGATCTGGAAAAAATCATCCAGGCTGTTTCATCTAACCTTGGTTCCGGGCTTCAGGTTGAAACAGCGTCTGACATTGTCTGGGTTCGTAAGAATAAGGCTCAGGCTTCATGCCAAGTTTTCAGAGATCTCGCTTTAATCACTCTAACGTTATCTCCTAAAAGCTACGATGATCTCCCAGAGGAGTTAGGGGAGCAGATAAAAAATGCCGTAGAAGCAATGAACATGAGGGTAGTCGTAATCGACTCGCATAACAGTATAGACCTCAACGATGAGATAACAAGTAGAGACATTGAGGATCTCTATGAAGCAGCGATTGAAGCGATTATGAAAGCAAAGGATTTGCCTCAGTCAAAGTTTTCCGTTGGGGTCCATAGAATAATCCCTGCCGAATGGAATCTGAAGGATGGGATGGGTCCAGAGGGCATCTCAGCTCTCACGATAAAAGCTGAGAAAGGAAGAACATTCACCTATGTCATCCTAGACGGAAACAACATGATTAGGGGTTTAAGGGAAGATATGATAAAAGAATTAAAGTCAAAATTTCCAGTAGATCTAGAGATCCTGACTTCGGACACCCATCTAGTTAACGCCATTGGAGTGACTACGCGCGGCTATTATCCGCTAGGCGAGAAAACAGATGGGGAAAAAATTACAGAATATGTAACGCAAGTCATAGAAGCATCATTATCTAGTCTTATCGAAAGCAAAATTACCTTCCATCGAACCATTATACCAGGATTGACAGTTCTCGGCAGAAGAGGCCTCCACTTGATAAGTGAAGTCTTAAAATCGGCTTTCAACCTCTTTATTAAGGCCTCGATAATATCCTTAGGGATTTCAATGGGGATAGTAGCTATAATAGTCTTCGTCCTTTAAGATTAAAAAGGGGTTTAATCGTATGTATTTAATACGCTAGGAGGAAGAAGCATGATGGATATTGAACACAACATTGTTGCAATCGGTTACAAACCAGCTATGAACTATGTTACGGCTTGTATAACCTTATTCAACTCCGGGGCCTCGGAAGTCGTAATTAGGGCTAGAGGGAGGCATATCTGTAAAGCCGTTGACATCGTCGAGCTTCTGAGGAGGGTTTTTCTTAAAGACCTCGTCATCAAAAACATATCTCTTGGGACAGATACCCACAAAGACTCCAGAGGAAAGGAGACGAACACTTCGATAATTAAGATACTTCTAGCTAAAAGATAAATCCTCGCACAAACCTTTAAAGATTTTACGACAACTCATTGGATTAAGGTGAGGTTAGGTTGGATTATCCGAAGATAATAGTTACGCCGCCGGGGCCTAAAGCACAAAAAATTGTTGAGCGAGATAAAAATGTAATCTCCCCCTCTTTTGGAAGGGCTTACCCGCTTGTGATAGATCATGGCGAAGGATGTATAGTAACCGATGTTGATGGAAACAAGTTCATCGACCTGAACTCTGGTCTCGCCTGCCTTAATGTTGGTCATCAGCATCCCAAAGTCTTGTCTAGCATTAAAGCCCAGGTCGACAAGTTCCTCCACTACTCTTATACAGACTTCTATTATGAGAGCGTGGTCGAATTGAGCGAGATCCTGGAAAGCATAGTACCCGGGAGCTTCAAAAAGAAGTTCTTCTTCGGAAATAGCGGCACAGAATCTATAGAAGCCGCGATTAAACTTGCAAGATGGCATACACGGAGGCAGGGGGTTATAGCTTTCATCGGTTCTTTCCACGGAAGGACGATGGGCGCATTAAGTTTAACAGCGAGCAAGCCGTCCCAGAGGAGATATTTCTCACCGCTAATCCCTGGAGTTGAGCATGTTCCTTATCCTTACTGTTACAGATGCCCCTTCAATTTGGAGCATCCTAACTGTGATTACGCATGCGTCGATTACATCGATGACTATCTATTCAAAAAATATCTTCCACCGGAAGATGTAGCTTTAGTCATGGTGGAGCCGATTCAAGGAGAAGGTGGCTATATACCTGCTCCTAAAGATTATTTTAAAAGGTTGAGAAAATTGATTGATCCATACGGAATTCTGCTTGGAGTAGACGAAGTTCAATCGGGGATAGGAAGAACTGGAAAATGGTTCGCTATCGAACACTACGGTGTAGCCCCTGATATTCTCTGCATGGCTAAGGCGATAGCATCAGGACTGCCGTTAGGGGTAACCTCGTCTAAATCGGATATAATGGATTGGACTGCGGGGAGCCATGCAAGCACCTTCGGAGGCAACCCGGTCAGTTGCGCGGCAGCAAAGGCTGTAATATCAATCATAATGGAGGAGAATTTGCTTAAGAATTCCGAGACGCAAGGTGGATACTTGCTCAAGCGCCTCAACGAGATGAAAGAGGAGTATAGTCTAATAGGAGATGTCAGAGGGTTCGGACTCATGATAGGAGTTGAACTTGTCAAGGATAAAACCTCTAAGGAGCCTGCTCCGAAAGAGGTCGAGGATCTGATGATGAGGTGCTTCAGAAAGGGACTTGCAATAGTGAATTGTGGATTATCAACCTTGAGATGGATGCCTCCATTAATCATAAGCAGTGAATTGGTTGAAAAGTCCTTAGAGATCTTCGAAGATTGTTTGAAAGAGGTAAAAGCCGCCTAATTATCGGCTCTACCCTCTACCTTAATTCGACTGAACATACTCGACGAAACTTGGATTAGACCATCGAAAGGTGGCTTTACAACACATCCATCTATATACACTATCGTTCCCAAAGGTAACTCTTCAACTTCTTCTACAAGATCGCGCCACACCGACACTAGGGCTTCTCCAGTACCGTCGTTGATCCTAAATGAAGCGACTTTCGTCAAGCCTCTCGGAGTGTTGACTTCTTTGACTTGTGGTAGCTCCACAATCTTTCCGCGGATAGTGATATTCGTTTCCCCCTCTCTAAGCTCGTTGATATTCCTTATTTTTTCATCCAAATCAAATTCTTCTATGTGAACCCCTTCAGGGTTTACTGTCATCCTGCCGTTTCTGCCTAGATTAAGAGAGGCCTCGCCTAAGCTTGCCCTAGCGTATCCATGCTCAACGAAGAGGTAGTCTCCTTCCCTTAGAAGTTTGCTGTTTTCAGTTTCCTCGTCCCAAAGGTTGAGCCTTATCAATCCAGTTTCATCTTTAAGCATGAGCGAAACCACTTTCCCTCTGCTTCCATCACTCTTATTGAACTCTTTTAACTCTCCAATTCGATACACACGTGCCAGAACACTAACATCACTCATACCTGATTTAACATCCGCAATCTTCATCAAGGGGGTAAAAGGTTTTGAAGGAGTCACATTCACCTCGAGAACCTCTAAAACAGTTGAAGATGATATATGAACCTCGGGTTGAGCGTTTTGCTTTATCTTTGCGATACCTCCTATTATCTTCAGCCTCGTCCCAACTTCAACATCGAGTTCATTCACTTTCTCACCCCAAACTACCAGGCTTATCCTACCTCCCCCCTCCTCCAAAGTCAGTCTAGCAACTTTCCCCTCACTCCCGTCACCCCTCGTAAAGACTGACGGAGGATATTTTTCTGTGACAACCCCCACCAGATTAACAACACCGGGTCCATGAACCTCCCTAGGGGTTTTAAAGAAACTATGTAACGGGGGGAAATCTTGACCCAGACTATCGAGAGGCTCTTGGTAGATCTCCCCTCTTGAGCTAACATTGAGTTCAATGCTCCCTCTTCTCTCTCTAGTATAACCGTGTAAAATTCTAACGATTTTCCCTGGCTCGATCCTGCCAGCGACGATCTGATCTGCTTTTTCATCCCAGAGCAGAACATCCACTGTGCCTGTTGAGTCGCCTAAAAGCATCCTAACCAGCTTGCCCTCTCTACCATCGATTCGAGTAAACTTTTTTGCAGGGAAAATATGGATTACACGACCCGTCAAAGATACGTTGTTTAATCCTGATGTAAGCCCGCCAATCTTCAGTTTAGCCTCTATTCTTTCTCCCGCAAAGATTCCTAGATTCGATGCGACGAGATGGGCTGCAGCATCGTCTGTAAGGAGTCCAGATGCCTTCCCTTTCTCCTCTTCGATAAGCCTTTCAATGGCTTCTCTTGTAAGTTGTGGCTTCAGAGCTAAGATTCGCTTAATTATCTCCTCGCTCAAGTTGACGACCTCACTATGCTGTCATGAGAGATAGGACGTGTAAGGTTATCGTTCTAGCTTCTCTCGTACTGTGTAGATGTAGAGGAAGGTCAAGGATAAGGTTAAGGTTGTCAGGATTAATGTCACGTCCGAGACTATATCGAATAGACCGTTTATCTCCAAGCTCTACCCCTCTATAAACTTTGAACAAGATACTCAAAAAGCTTTATTAGTTCAGTGGATCGCTCCTCTGAGCATATCCCCTCCACTCAGCCATCAAAGCGTCAAAGAATTCATCTTCTTCCGAGATCTCCTCATAAAAGTTTAAAGCCTCAGCGAGTCGTTGCGCGACTAAATGGTAGCATAAGCCGCCCCCTTCGTTTATTATTCTGAAGTAGAAGTCATCGCAGCCGCAATACCGTGCATATGGGAGAAGCTGATACTCTGCATCTCTGCCGACAGCTATCCATGCTGTTCTACCTGATGGTTTGAAAGTGTAGTGCTTGATTCTTTTTTCAGAGACGAGTCTCCAGGCTTTCTCGAATCTCGCTCCAAAAGTTGATTTAAGGAGATCCCACATATCTCTTCTAAGCGACCCTTCGGATCTAGCTTCATTACAGATTCGCTCAAGGATTGTTAACTCTTCAACTGGCATTTAAACATCCTTCTCAGCGTCTCAAGATACTCTTCTATTTACTTAATCAACTCTAAAGATGTTTTGTTTAATAAAGGGAGTTCACGAATAGACTATTGTGAGCATCTAATGATCAGGCTCCTCCCACCATGGCCAGCCTTGCTTGTCGAAGGTGAAGAGCGGGTTCTCTTGGCTTCAGATTTTCACCTCGGGTTAGAATATGAACTAGCCAAGATGGGTGTTAGTATACCGTACCAGACTGAGCGGATCATTGATGAGCTTTTAACGGTGGTGAGAGAGAATAAGCCTGATAGAGTAATTCTCTTAGGGGATATTAAGCACGGGGTTCCAATAACTTCATTCCAGGAGCGCCGTGAAATACCAAGGTTCTTTGAAGCCCTTAAAAAAGAGGTAGAGAACGTAGACGTGGTTAGAGGAAACCATGATGCGAATATTCAGCAGATTATCCCTGAAAATATTAATTTACATTCTTCCAGCGGATTTTTGCTTGGGGATAAACATAAACTGGCAGCTATTCACGGTCATGCCTGGCCTAATCCAAGGGTTTTATCTGCGGATCTGATCGTGATGGGTCACAATCATCCAACGGTGCTCTTGAAGACTCCACTGGGAGTAAGGATATCACAGCGTGTCTGGGTTAAAGGTTTATGTAAAGGATCCGATTTAGCTAAGGCTATCCTGAAACAGAAGGGGTTAGATGCTAATGAGGATCCTTCAGAGAATTTTGAAAAGCTCTTTGGTTTGAAACTGGTTAATCCTCAGATAGTTCTAATGCCTTCATTTAATGATCTTCTTGGAGGCATGCCTATAAACTCCGAGTTTCCTAAAAATCTCCTCAGCCCAATGCTATCTTCAGGGGCTGTCAAAATCGACGACTTTGAAGTCTATCTCCTCGATGGAACCTTTCTGGGAAAAGTGAACTTCCTACGCTCCTTAGTATAATTAAAATAGGGCAGGATAAGATACATCATAAGGGGGGTAAAAATGCCTTATTGTAGATTCTGTGGGGATGAGCTGAGCCCTGATGCAAAATTTTGTACAAAATGTGGTGGAGCCGCCGAAGCTTCTATAACTAGCACGCCACAGGCTATTCATGAAACATTTGACCGTCAGTTTCCCATCGTAACTACACCTAACGTTCCAGGGTTTAAGATAACAAAGGTTATAGGCATCGTGACAGGTCTAACTCCAAGAACCCGCGGAATTTTTGGAAAGTTCATCGGTGGTTTACAATCCTTAGTCGGAGGAGAGGTTACCGCATTCACCTCGGAGATAGAAAAGGCTAGAATCGAGGCTATAGAGCGTATGAAATCGCAAGCGAAATCCCTAGGGGCGAATGCAATCGTAGGCGTAGACATCGAGACCTCTGATCTACTCCAGACATTGATAGTCATATCGGCTACAGGGACTGCCGTGGTAATAGAACCCGAAGGCTAATCCAAAAGGTTACAATATAGTTTTTTTTACTGAAACCAGATTAAAAGATATTCCTTAAGGGGTTAGCCTAAGATTAAACCACTTCAGATTATTCTTCAAAAAGTTGAGTAAAAATTTGACGAGGACGCTTCTCTTAAAACCTCATAGCACATATGGCATCTGCTTACGTATCCCCTAGAGGCATTATCACTAAGAAGTTTCAGCAGCCCTTCAGGGCCTTCATCTGAAAGGATTCGGAAAAGTTTTCTTCTGCTTGCTTCTTCTAATGCGTCTTTCAGCTTCATGTTTAGAATATTCCCCAACCTCATTATGTCTAGCAGACCAGCTACGGAGCAGCATGGCAAAACTTCTCCTGAGGGAGTTACTGCAACATCTCTTAAGACGCTTTTGCATGGCCCACCTGTAGGCTCTGATCCTACTAAGAGCTCGGATTCAGGTATGTCTGCTCCTCTTCCCACGGGTAGAAAACAGGTTTCGATGGCGATTGCAGAGTAGGATTTTAATCCTTTTTGCTGACGCGTTAATATTTCATCCCTGCCTAAAAGATCAGTAATCTTTTCCAATCTTAGCTTGTTTGTTCTAGCTGAGGCGCTCATTATAACAATCTTTAGTCCCAAGGCTTTACTCGCTTGGTAACAGTTTTTCACCCTTGTGAACGGGATATGCTCCTGATGGAAATCGTCAACGCTGATGTTAATAACGTCCAAGCCTGACTTAACTAGGCGTTTTAAAATATTTTCCGCACCTTCCTCTGATTCTGCCCAGAAACAGTTTGTCACGCATTCTGTTTTTAATCCTTTACTAGAAGCGTATTCGATGAGAGTCTTCATCATCCCGTATAATAAGAATGGCTCACCCCCCGTGAAGCTTATCCATTCAACTGTTGGTATCTCGATAGCCTGATCTATGCAACTATATGCCTCATCTAACTTCATATTAGACGTCTTCTCAGGGCTACAGTTGAACCAGCAGTGGCGGCATGCTATGTTACACTGCTCGGTGAGCAGGAGTCCAACTCTGAAAGTATCAGGGATCAAAGCAGGTCTCGCAATCACACATTATTCAGGTTTAAAGTGTCCGGACCTAACGGGAGGCTCTAAGCCTATCCAGGGTGTCTTTTATCAATTGATTGGCTAGATGGAATCCGTCTTCTACGAAGTTTCTCTGCCTCATCAGTTTTGTCTGTAGGAATTTGAATTCATCAGAGTGCGGTAGAGGCATTTCCGCGAGTTTCAGGATCCCATGGATCCTTGGGAAAGGAGTAGCACCGAAAGTCTCCATCGACATCTGCTCAGTCTTTTCAGCATCCGAATGGGCGACTTGGTTTACATGTCTTGAAACCCACATGATGCACCTGTTAAGTTCAGAGATAACCTGTTCTGGAGCCCTCTCTTCTACGACTCTACTTATATGATTGTTCAACTCTTCAGCTAGTACTTTGAACTCAACTGCTCTTTCGATAACTGGGTTAATGTTGAAATATGAACTAATTTTACCAGCTTTGTCTTGGAGATCTTTGAGAATTTTCACCATCTCTTCAGCATATGGAACGAAGTTGTAGGGTAATACTGGGCAATTGGCAACTCTGAAAATATAATTTAAGTTGACTTTGACATCCATGGCAAGGATGTTCACATCACCATGGTCAAGAGTTTCGAATGGTGTATGCCACCACCAGCCTCCGCCAGAGTAGTTGACGAAGGGGTCGTAAAGCTCCTTAGGCCTCGCTGATACGACGCTAGCATGAGGAATTCCAGTCCCCCAGAAACTGTGGTCTCCAGCCCTAGTAGGCCATCTGAAGCTTTCTACAGTGATCCCAGTTGCTTCTCTTATGCTTAGCGCTGCTAACTCTGAGACTTCTCCGATAGGAGCCGCTCGATAGGTAGTTGCACCCTCGGTTCCAGGCGAATCTACGTTCAGGAACCCGACGCAATTGTATCGTATGTCATGCCAGTAAGCATCGTTATACCATGTGGATCCAGCGTATCGTCCGACTTCATGGCCTGTCCAGAAAGCGAAACGTATGCTTCTACGCAGCTTCTCCTTGTGCTTGTTTAGTATCCTCGCCAGCTCCATCATCGCCACATCCCCTGACGCGTTGTCTACGCTTCCAGGTGAGAAGGGAGGAGTATCCACATGACCGTTGACTAGTAGGAATTTTTCAGGTTCCCTAGATCCTTTGATCTCGGCTACGAGTAGTGGAAGCTTTTTCCAGCTTGTTTCAACAATAGAGGTTAGATGAACTCTCATATCGCCTTTCTTTACAATATTTTTCAGCTTTTCTCCATCCTTATTCGAAACGTGGACTATTGCTGGTATACGCTGGATGATGTTTATATTATCTGATGTAGGGTTTCCTGAGACGGAGAAGTCTGCCCGTTGATGCATAACCGTGGGCATGAATCTGTCCTGCTCTATGACTATAAGCCCCTTCACTCCCATTTCTTGGAGCTTGAGGAGTAATGCGCCTTGAAGCCCCATCCAGTCGCTTGAAGTCTCCTGATCAGCTAGGACTATCTTCCCCTCGCACTCGGTTTTCCCTATGTGCTCTGGATCGATATAGATAACTTCTCCGTCGATCCCCTCAGGCGTTGTGGTTCCAACTTGACGGTAAGGCGTACACTGCACCTCGAACCTTTCAGGGGCTAGGACTAAAAGTCTAGCATATCTAGGCTCGCTGATATAGGCATCGTAGCGGAGGATTTCAGGCTTTAACCCATAGATTTCAAGCTTATCTCTAATATATTGGATGACTTTCTCTTCCTGCGGGCTCCCGGAAGGGCTTGGAGTGAACTCCATCAGCTTTTTCCAGTTTTCCAACAATTCTTCCTTTGAGATCTCTTTTTCAAGTCCTTTAAGCAACTCTTTATCAGCTTCGGAAAGCCAGATCATAACACTCAAAATAAGATGATTGAATTACTCTATAATCCTTGCGATGATCGAAACCTAACCCTTATCTTTGCAAATTAGAATGAAATAAGTTTCATCTAAACGAGTTTACTTCAACTATTTTTGATGGTGGGGCCGCCCGGATTTGAACCGGGGACCTCGCGGGCCCGAGCCGCGCATCTTAGACCAAGCTGGACCACGACCCCTTCGGAGTAGAGGGTTCTGATCTGCTTTAAAACGGTTCTGGCTAGGCTTCCTTGATCTCTCGTGTTATAGTCATGTTCAGAACTGTTTCGGCGATATCGCTTCCATATTCCGCCGTTCTCAGGATGCTCTCGATGATCAGTCTCAGAGATGGTACGTCTTCTCGAGCTGCGTTTTTAATTATTTTTTGGACCACATTCTTCTCCATCCTCCGGATCTCCTCTGCATTCTCCATAACTTTGTCCGCGGCTGCATAATTCATTCCAAAGAGGTGGTCGATAGCATCTTCGAAAACTTTTAGAGCACGGTCGCTCAGAGATTTTAGCTCGTTTAAGATTTCTTCGCTTAGGTTTGATGGATTTAATTCGAGGCTGTTGTAGGCGATGTTTACCGCGTGATCAGCCATCCTCTCCACCGACTTTGTTATCAGTCGATATCCTAAGCACTCTCTTGATGAATTTAATCCAACCTCCTTGAGTACGCGGCTATCCGAGACAGCTGCTTTAAGAAGCCTTATTATATATAGGCTGAACCTGTCAACCTCGTCATCCATGGAGATTACCTCCTTCGCAAGTTGAGGGTTCTCTCCGCTCAGCGTGGAGATCGCGTCACGATGCATCGAAGACGCTATTATAGCCATCCTCCTCAGAGCGTCATTTATCGAAAGTTCAGCGTGGCTTAGAAGAACTTGCATCACCAATTCGCTTGGAAGATCAGACAGGATCTCTGTTCCAACTAGCTTGCTCCTGGCGAACTCCTTAACTGTGTAGCGCTGCGCTGAGTCAATACGCTTTTCAGGGTTTTTCAAATGGATGATGTTATACCCCACTAGGTAGGATGAGACAACCCTTCTGACGAGGCTTTCAGGAGATATCTCATCGGAAACAGTGATGACTGCCCTCTTCAGTTTCGCATCCCTCTTGGACGCATTTGGATGTATAATCAATGACATGTCATCCTTCTCGCTGATGCTGACGATGCTGCCTCGCTTAAGCCCTGTTTTTTCTACCCAGTTCTTCGGTAGAGAGACTATGTAAGTTGAACCGCCAGTCAATTGTATTCTTCTCATTTCCTCCTTAGGTGACTCACTCATCTGGATCCATCATGCAGAATTATATAGATCTATTTAAACTTTATTTATTTCTAATTCTCTATATATTTTTTAATAATAATTTTATATTTATATTTTATATAAGTAAAATATTTATTTTTGATGCCCTTTTATAGAATGAGTGCAAAATGAGAACGAGTATAATGGCAGCAATCGTAATCCTCATCGTAGCCGCTGGAGCAGGTTATTACTGGTACACAGCACAGACTCCGCAGACTGTACAAATACAGCAGAAAGGATCCGATACGCTACTTATTCTAGCCCAGCGATGGGCAGAAGAGTATATGAAAACCCATAGAAACGTTGAGATAGTGGTAAGTGGAGGAGGTTCAGGAACAGGGATATCCGCTCTCATCAATAAGCAGATAGATATAGCTGATGCTTCGAGAGAGATTAAAAAGAGTGAAATCGATCAGGCGAAGGTGAATGGCGTTAACCCTGTAGAATGGAAGGTAGCCATCGATGGAATCAGCATCATAATAAACAAGAACAATCCAATCAGAGAAATCACTCTTGATGAGCTTCGAAGAATATATAATGGCACAATAACGAAGTGGTCGCAAATAGGAGGCAAAGATGCACCGGTAATAGCTTACGGGAGGCAATCAACGTCAGGAACATACGTATATTTCGAGGAGGAAGTCCTAAAAAACGACAAGTATAGGAGCGACATGAATCAGCTTGCTGGAAACGCTGAGATCGTCCAAGCAGTGATAAACGACCCAAATGGGATAGGATATGTTGGAGTAGGTTATGCCGAAGGCCGTAAAAACGAGCTATCTATCCTGAGCGTGAAGAAGAATGCTGATTCGACTCCTTACCAGCCAACGATAAGCAACATACTCTCAAAAAACTATCCCATAAGCCGGTTCCTATACGTTTATACGAATGGAGTGCCTGAAGGAGCTGTCAAAGATTACATCAAGTTTATGCTAAGTTCAGAGGGTCAAAATATAGTAGAGCAAGTAGGATACATAAAAGTCCCGCAAGAAATCTTAACAGAACAGCTGAACAAACTTAAATGAACGCTAGGAAAAATCCTGATCCAGAGGCTTTAGAAAATGAAGAAAAGAGGAGAACGACCAATAAAGGGACTATTATTTTTCTTCGCATTCTTAGCTTTAATAATCTTATCCCTAATATTCATTTTTCTAGTGAGGGAAGCTCTTCCCATTTTTTGGGTCGTATCACCCTTCGATTTCCTGGCGGGTGTGGAGTGGGCGCCGGCATCTTTCACGGATCCTAGCTACGGTATTCTGCCCCTAATCTCAGGAACCCTTTTAGTGGTTTTAACGGCAACGCTTATCGCCGTTCCTATAGGTATAGCTTGCGCTATTTATCTCGCAGAGGTAGCTGACAGCAGGCTGAAGGAGCTTCTGAAGCCCTTATTGGAGATTCTCGCCGGGATCCCGTCCGTCGTCTACGGGTTCATCGCTCTTGTCTTCCTATCCGGAATCGTTCATAACGTCTTCAACACAACATACAGGCTTAACGCGTTGAATGGAGGATTGATCTTAGCTCTAATGATTCTTCCAACCATAATTACGATTTCAGAAGATGCAATAGACTCTGTGCCCAGAGATTATAGAGAAGCGTCGCTTGCTATGGGCGCAACAAAATGGGAGACTATAAGAAGAATCACATTGCCGGCTTCGAAGTCAGGCATAACCGTCGGAGTTATGTTAGGCTTAGGACGCGCGGTTGGTGAAACGATGGCGGTTATGATGGCGACAGGTAACTCTCCAGTCATCACTTTTGATATTCTCAGATCCATTCAAACTATGACTGCGACAATAGCCATCGAGATGGGAGAGGTAGTGTTAGGAAGCCCACACTACCACGCTCTTTTCGCAGTTGGTCTAATTTTATTCCTGATAACATTCGCGATTAACCTGGTCGCCGATGTAGCTGTAAATAGGCTGGGGGTGAAAAGGAGATGAAAGGAAAAATATTGAAAGAAAAAATTTTCTTCAACACATTCAAAATTATGACTCTAATAATGGTTTCGATTGTAGTTGGATTAATTGTATTCATAATAGGAAATAGTATTCCGGTTTTAAGCCTCGATTTTCTATTTAACCCTCCGCAAAACGGAATGATGGCGGGGGGAATCAGTTCTGCAATTGCAGGGACTCTCATCCTCATGATGCTAACCATAATTTTCAGCCTTCCTTTGGGAGTAGGGGCTGCTATCTTCCTCTCGGAATATACTGATAAAGTGGATCCTAGGATCATAAGAATGATTAGGCTGGCTATAAACAATCTTGCTGTAAGGATCCCATTGTATTCATAATAGGAAATAGTATTCCGGTTTTAAGCCTCGATTTTCTATTTAACCCTCCGCAAAACGGAATGATGGCGGGGGGAATCAGTTCTGCAATTGCAGGGACTCTCATCCTCATGATGCTAACCATAATTTTCAGCCTTCCTTTGGGAGTAGGGGCTGCTATCTTCCTCTCGGAATATACTGATAAAGTGGATCCTAGGATCATAAGAATGATTAGGCTGGCTATAAACAATCTTGCTGGGGTTCCCTCAATTGTCTATGGTCTTTTAGGTCTAGGCTTGTTTGTTCTATTCCTACAGCTAGGGTTCAGCGTGCTATCCGCGTCACTAACTCTCTCATTTTTAACCCTCCCTGTGATAATAGCGGCGTCTGAGGAGGCTTTAAGAAATGTTCCAATGGAATATAGAGAAGCGTCTCTGGCTTTAGGAGCATCCAAATGGGAGACGATTAAAAACGTCGTTTTACCCTCAGCCACGCCTGGGATCCTTACAGCATGTATACTCGGCTTGAGTCGGGCTGCAGGTGAGACGGCTCCTTTATTGATGACTGGTGCAGCGTACTACTTACCCCAGGTTACCGGCAACATTTTCAAACAGTTTATGGCTTTGAGTACTCATATCTTTTTCATGGCTACCCAGTCCCCGAATCCGGAAGCCACTCGTCCAATTCAGTTCGGGACAGTGACAGTTCTTCTCTTCATTGTATTGTCAATGAACATGTTTGCCATAATTCTTAGAAGCCGTTATAGGAGGAGATTTAAGTGATTGCGAACGAACAGCAAACGATCCAGGAATTGGAGAGGGATATGGGTAAGATAGTCTTTTCACAGTTCAACTTATGGTATGGTATGAAACATGTTCTCAAAGACGTCTCCTTCCCTATTCCAAGCAATCTAGTAACTGCTATTATGGGCCCATCAGGATGTGGCAAAAGTACTCTGCTCAGGGCTATTGACCGGATGAATGATATTATTCCAGATTGTAGGGTAAAGGGAGAGGTACACATCGACGGTAGAAACATATATTCTGAAGATGTTGATGTCTACGAGCTTAGGAAGAAGGTTGGCATGGTCTTCCAGAAGCCTAACCCTTTTCCTAAATCTATCTACGATAATGTAGCGTACGGTCCTAAGATACATAAACTCTATTCTAGTAGGGAATTAGAATTGGCTGTGGAGAGGAGTCTCCGTAAAGCAGCGCTCTGGGACGAGGTTAAAGATAGGCTTAGTGAAAGCGCGTTAAAACTATCTGGGGGGCAGCAGCAGAGGCTGTGCATTGCAAGGGCATTGGCGGTTGAGCCTGAGATATTATTGATGGATGAGCCTTGTAGTGCTTTGGATCCTATAGCGGCTTTGAAGATAGAGAACCTTATGCGAGAGCTCTCGAATAACTATACTGTCGTGCTTGTTACCCATAATCTGCAGCAGGCTGCGAGGGTATCCGATATGACTGCATTCATGTATATGGGTGAGATAGTCGAGTATGGTCGAACAAAAGACTTGTTTGCGAACCCTCAGAAAGAGTTGACTGAGAAGTATATAACAGGTAAATTTGGGTGATCTGGATGAGTAGACCTATCGATGTTGGCTTACAACAGATTAAAACTCTGCTTCTTAAGATGGAGAAGATTGCCTTGGACTCCTTAGATCTAGCTTTGAAGGGCTTCTTAAATCAGGAGGATGTTCATCCCCAGATAAGAGCTTGGTCGAATACTCTCCTTATCCTCTCAGAAGAGCTTGAGGATAAAGCGACGGAGGTTATGGCGCTCCACCAGCCGATGGCTGGGGACCTACGCGCATTGAAGGCTTACATTAAGATAGCATACGATGTTGAGAGATTCGGAAGATACGCGTTAGACATCTCTGAACTGAATAAGTCTTTGGGATCATGGAATCCGATTACTGATAGTGAAGTAGCCGTAGAAGATATGGGGAGGAAGGTTCTGGAGGTTTTGTCAACGGCTTTAAAGCTTACTGAAACGAACGATTCATCCCTTGTTTTCAAGCTCTCATCCCTAGAGAGTGAGGTAGACACTTTATATCTACAAAACCTTAAATCAATCTCAGAGTCTAAAGCCGGTGCTAAAACAATAATCGCTTACACCTTGGTGATACGGTATTTGGAGAGAGTATCGGACCATGCAGCCTACATAGCTGAATCCATAACGTATATCCTCACAGGTAAGAGAATGTATTTCAGATGAGTTTATAAGAGATTAAAGATACGAATGGATCATTAACCAAAATGTATGACATCTCTCGGTTGAGGAAGAATTCGGAGAAGCTTGAAAGCTATCTGGCATCAATCCCAAGCGATAATCAGGTTTTCGCTAAAGCTAGGAAAGACTACCAGATAGAGGAAAAGATTATCGAAGGTTTAAAGAAGTATGCTAAAGATGCTTTCATCGTAGTATTCTCAGCGGAGTGGTGTCCAGACTGCGCTAACAATCTCCCAAGATTAGCAAAGATATCTAAAGAGGCGGGAATTGAGGCGAGAGTCTTCGGTCACCTGATCCGTGATCCCTTAAACCCTAAAGAGAGGTGGAGGATTCCGCCATCACCTCCAGAGGTCCGAGAGTTCAATGTGGTCAAGATACCCTTAATCCTGGTCTTTAGTAAGAAAGGGGAGAAGTTAGGCGAGATCGTTGAGAATCCTCCAGAAGGGATGAGCCTTGAGGAAGCTCTCCTAAAAATTCTAGAAGGATAGCAGAGTATACTTTTTCATCCTAAAATCTTGTTACGTAAAAATTAGTTTATAACTTTTAAGTTGGAATATTAAAGGCAAGAGTTTTGTTTAGCTTAATATTTTAAGTAAAATTTTATAATGTTCTTAATCATTAATATTACTGATATCTATGGTTTCGAAGGAACTTTTAGAGATGCTGAATAACGCTATCGCTAGGGAGCTTCAAGTTGCTATACAGTACATGTGGCAGCATGTTCAATGGAGCGGTATTAAAGGATTCACGGTGAGTGGTGAGCTTGAGAAGATCGCTATAACTGAGATGAAGCATGCTGAGAAGATAGCTGAGCGCTTATGGTATCTGGGGAATATTCCACCAACGACTAAACCTGCTCCGATTAATGTGGGAAAAACCCTTGAAGAAATGTTTGATAACGACATAAAGGCTGAGGAGCAAGCGATCGAGCTATACAAAGAGATCAATGAAATGGCTCTAAAAGAGGGAGATGTTACGACTGCTCATATCTTCAGAGATATACTTGAAGATGAAGAGGAGCACCACGACTTCTTCACAACTGTAAAGGAAGAGATATAGCCATTTAGAGGCTCAACATTTTTTTCTATAGGCTCTCTATCGCTAATGTTCATGCCTGTGAAGGTTGGTAAAGGCAAACTGTAAGACTTCAGACATACATGGGTGAATATGCATCGAACGGACTATTGGAAAATATGTTCCGCCTTCACAATTCATCACAGTGATAGCTTCCTGGATGATCTCAGGCGCATACGGACCAATAATATGGCATCCGAGTAGCTTCCGTGTATTCTCGTCGATTAGGACTTTGACGAAGCCGTCTTCAACAGCCATCGCTGCGCCTCTAGCAGTATCCTTATAATAGTACTCTCCAACTAGAAATTTATAACCTCTCTCCTTAGCCTTCTTCTCCGTTAAACCGACTGAAGCTATCTGAGGGTAACTGTACACCGCGTAAGGTATTTTATCGTAATCTACTTTCAGCATCTTTCTTCCAATGAAGTTGTTCCAGACGATCTCAGCCTCATAGTTAGCAACATGTTTGAACATGGCTTTCCCTATAACGTCTCCGAAAGACCATATCCTCTCCTTGCTAGTCCTAAAGTAGTCGTCGACTATTACGAAGCCCTTCTCATTGGTTTCGACGCCTGTCTTTTCTGGTCTGATAATATCGGAATTAGGCTTCCTTCCGGAAGCGATGAAGAGGGCTTCCGCAGAGAATGTTTTGACACTGCCGTTAATAGTGTCAATGGCTTTAATGTTTATTAGATTGTTTTTCCTCTCCACTTCGACGGCTTCTAACCCTGTCTCAACCTTCATGCTCCGCCTCATCAATTTCAACAATAGATCAGAAATCTCCGGTTCAGCATCCTTCACCAACTTTGGGCTTTTGCTGATAAGCGTGACCTCGGCTCCCATGGTGGAGAAAAAGTGGGCGAACTCTACGCCGACAAATCCGCCTCCAACTATCACCATACTTTTTGGAGGCTCCTCCATGTTCCAGATATTCTCGCTGGTTAGATATTCGATCTTATCTAACCCTTTAATTGGAGGGATCAGCGTTCTAGCCCCTGAGACTATGAAAATGTTCTCGGCCTTAACGAGATCACCTGAAGAGACACTCAAAGTATAATCCGATACGAATTCCCCCCTCCCTCTGAAGAGCTTGAGATTAGGCGTGTTCTCAACACCTTCCTCGATTTGGTGGCGATCATTCTCAATCAACTCTCGCATCCGTCTCATGATGAACTTGAAGTCAATGGAGTCGATCCTGGCTTTTATACCAAGCTTTTCAGCTCCACGTATCATCTGGACGACATCCATAGGATAGATGATCATCTTCGACGGGATACATCCTCTGTTCAGGCATGTTCCTCCTAGAGGACCCATCTCAACGAGGGCTACAGTCATATCCTCCATGAGAGCGTTCTCAACGATATGCATCCCGGAGCCTGAGCCTATGACTAGAACATCAAAAGTCTCCATAATCTAATATTACAAGGTATATTCTTGTAAAATCTTTCTTAAATATGAGAATCTAATGAGACCATTAAAATAAAAACTTTCTAAAATTGGATCCTGATTAATAACTTTTTGGCTATGGAGGATACTAAATATTATTACCAAAACTATAAAGGGATTACTTCGGCAATAGACTAGTTAAAATACTACGAAACTAGTTTGATGAATAAAGAAGTTAAAATTTAATAGAGTAATTCGGGCACCGCTGAACCTTTCGCTATATCTGGTTAAAATAATTATGTTAAGAAAGCCAGTATTTCATGCGAAGAGGATTTGGGGGAGGAGGGGCGAATAGGAATGTTATGGTTTAAAAGGTCTGATTAGTTTAGTGATTTCAAAAGCCGTCCCTGTTATCGAATAGGAAATCCTCTAGTTCTTTAAGGTCCTTTTCAAGGTTTCTCCCCCAGGCGTGGATCCCGCTTCGGACTTTGTTGCCTACAACTATTGAACGCTGTTTCAAAACTATAGGGTCCCCTTCATCATTTTGAAACGTAACTGGGATGGGGTCTTCTGTTATCCCCCATGCGAGTATCAACCCTGTAGGCTCAAGGGTGCAGAATACATAGTCGTCGACGAGCTTGAGCGCCTCCTGAATCATGTCCTCCTCTACTGGAAACGCTGGCTTCTCCACACCCTCCCCAATGGCCAGTAGTGCCCCCTCATCTAGCTTGTCGATTTGGTCGAAGCTATCCATGTATTCAACCTCGATGAGGGAACCTCGCACCAATCTATGCCCTGCAATCAGCATTCTTTTTATCGGAGCAGCCTGCCATCCAGTATACTTTCTTTGACAAGTTTCAGCGTCTACGTAAGTCAGATCCGCAGGATGAGTGTCATTAGCGTGTGGAAGCTTTTCCTGATGTTTGAATATTGAACTACATAATTGAAAGCTGTATCCTCGAGCTGAGGCTATGTCGAGGGGGTGAGAGAAGGTTTCAGCAATCTTCTCACCCAGCTCCTTATGGAAAAACTCCTGTCGGATGCTAAAACGCCTTGACAACTCTTGGACATCTGGGCGGTTAGGGTCCTCTTTAGAGTAGAGATATCTAGTAGCTTGAATCGGCTTCGTCTCTTTACAGTCAACGTTCTCGTGATACCAGTCCGAGAAATCAAGCTCAACTAGAGGGAGGTTAAACCTTCTGCTCGCCCTCGAAGCACCGCAACCGTGCGCTTCAGACCTGTTAGTAACAAGTCCTAGAAGAGTTGTAGGGGGATTAGGCGCATAGGATTCGACAAGCTTGTACTGGGCAGCTTGAAACTCGCCAGTAGTGAACCCTCCCGACCCGAATATAACACCTGTAATAGGTCGATCCTTCTTAACTGGAACTAAGGGTAAAACCCTAGTCCCCAATTCTCTGCTTAACTCCTCCCAAGCCTCTGAACATTTAGCCTGCAAGTCTAAAGCAGTCCATCGCTTCTCTTTCCAGATTTTCCTAGCTAGCTTGTGTAGGAGCTGGACACGCTCGTCGCTCCTGGCGCGAGCATTGGATAAGAATTTTTCATACTCTCCTCCAATTCTTTTCACGGAAGTTGTCATAAGTTCTCTACCTATAGTATTTTTATCCCCCTCTCAGCTCTCTACCATATGGGCAAGCCTTCTGACATTCCATACACATAAGATAGCTATTCTTAGTCAACGTAGGCGTATACTTGTCGTAAAATGTTTTGAGCCGAGGTTCTCCACGCTTGTTAGGATGGATCCCTAGCAAGCAGACGTTAGGGTCTAACCTGTAAGGCGCTAGGGCCCTCACTGGGCAGGCTTCTATGCAAAGGTTGCAATCTCCACATAGATCCCTGACGAAGGGTTCATCAGGAACCAGCTCTGCATCGGTAATTATGCTACGGAGTCTGATCCATGGACCATACTTAGGGTTGATTATCAACGTGTTTTTTCCGAAGTTTCCAAGACCTCCTAGCTGAGCCATCCTCTTCTTTGATAAGAGCTCAGGCTCTACAACTCCTCTATACCCTTTCCTCTCTAGGTATCGGAGGACTCTTCGGGCGAAAAGCCGCCCTCTCCACTCTACAGGGTACTCGCTGCTACTCTCTTTTTTAAGTACGATCTCGAACACGTCATCCCAGACATGATATCCTAGAATGATTGCGGAACGGGCGTTTTCCAGATAGTCTGAAGTCTTCTTTGTAAATGCCTTATACTCCCAGAAGTCAACCCATATTCTTGGCTGAGCGTCTAGATCGGATGCAGACACGATCCCGGCTAGTTCAGCGCCTGACGATAATGCCTTCTCCTTTATCTCCCTTGTTAAAAGCTCTGCTTTATAGTTTGATTCCATCATCTAAATGCATGAAACCTGTCTTATAAATTGGTTTTATTTAGCCATTTTAATTTCATTTGATTATGTAACGTATTAATTGAAACATCTATATTGCCTGGAGGTTAAAGCGATTTTTTCTAATAGTTGCTGACATTCGAAATCAGTTGTCTATTTTAGATGATTTTCTATCATACTATGATGGAGGTCTGTTCGGATTTATGTTGAAATTTAAACGACGATCTCCTTTCTGCTAATCGCTTTGAATCTAGAAGCCAGAGAAAGTCTTCATCAGGAAGAGTTACTATCTTGGAAAGTGTCAACCTAGTTAGTCTACTCGAGGAGTGTAATTTCCACATCTTCCCCCTCTTCAATCGTATCGATGTTTATAGGCAGTATCATATATCCTTCTGCGTTTGTCATGCTTGTTATTGTCCCAGACTTCTTGAAGACCGGATAGGCTATCCCATTCTCGATTTTCACTGTTAAAAACTGTTCCCTTCCTGAAGATGCGACGATTCTTGCCCCAATTTTAGCCTTCACAGTCCTCGGTTCAGCCTCTGGAAGTCTAGCAATCTTTCGGAGAGCAGGTATCAAGAATATGTAAGCATTACTTAGGCAGGATGTCGGGTTACCTGGCATACAGAAAACGGGTTTTTCATTAATGACGCCGAATAGCGTAGGTTTACCAGGTTTCACATGGACTCCGTGAAACTTTACTTCACCCATCTCTTCAACCAAATCGTATAAAAGATCCCTCGTTCCTACGGAGCTCCCCCCAGATATTACTATTACGTCGTTTTGCACAGCCCGGCGTAGAGCTTCTCTAAGAGCTTCAGGGTCGTCGGGAATAATACCTTCATTTTTTGGGATACAACCGTTGGCAGACACTATCGCGGTTAACGTATAGGAGTTGATGTCGTACACCTCGCCAGGTTTAAGTTTACTTCCCAGCGACTTAACCTCGGATCCTGTTGATATGATGGAGACAATGGGCTTAGCATAGACTTTGACTGAGCTGATCCCAAGAGCCACGATGGCTCCGATCTTTCCGGGAGAAAGATGTTCCCCACTTCGAACAGCGATATCTCCTTTTTTAATATCTTCCCCTTTAAATGATACGTTGGCTCCAGGGTAGACTGGATGATAAGCCTCGACGTAGTCATCCACCTTCTTAGTATCCTCAACCATGATGACGGCGTCCGCGCCTCTCGGCATGGGGCTTCCAGTAGCAACCTGCACGCATTCTCCTGGACCAACCTCGCCTTCAAAACACTCTCCTGCGTGCTTGACTCCTACAAATTTAAGCTTTTTCGGAGAGAAGTTTGAGGCTCCGTAAGTATCTTGAGCCTTTACAGCGTATCCGTCCATGGCAGACCTGTCGAATGGAGGAACATGGAAGGTTGCGATTACATCCTCCGCTATGATTCTTCCATACGAATCTTCGAGGAGAATACTCTCAACCCGTTCAATTGGAGTGATGCTACTGCTGATTATATTCATGGCTTCCGCTCTCGGGATTAAACTTCTGAAGGGCTTCATCTGTTAACCTCCCACAGCATATGTCCTAGAATTGGGAGTATAGCCTTTCTCAACCCTAGGCTTATAGCGTTCTTGGATCCTGGCAGGCAGAAGATCAGTTTCTTTGCAGCTACTCCCGCTGTTGCACGGCTTAGAATTGCAGCCTCACCTATCTGTTCATGGCTGAGCCTTCTAAAGAACTCTCCGAAGCCTTCGACGCGTTTCTCCATGAGAGAACAGGCTGCATCGACAGTTACATCCTTCTGGCTTACACCCGTGCCTCCACTCGTTATAATGACGTTTATTACCTTATCCGTTAGAAGGTTTCTTAAAGCCTCTTTAATCTGTTCAGCATCGTTTTTCAAGATCATGTAAGCTACTACTCTATGACCCGCCTCCTCCAGAATTTGTATGGCTATTTTTCCCGAATCATCGGTCTCTGGTATTCTAACGTCGCTGGTAACCAGCAGCGCTACTTTCGCCTTCTCCTCTTGGTCTCTCCTATGCTCCTCCAATCTATATGCTCTCCTTCCTCTTTTCCACCACTCTTATATTGGTTATCGAAGTCGTTGGGTATTGTCCCCCCCCCATCTTTTTCAAGATATTTAATCATGTCCCAGATGGTAGAAGCGCTGTGGAGACTCCTACGAGCGCTTCCATCTCAACCCCTGTTTTGTAATCTGCCTCGACATGGCATCCGACCTCGATGGAACCGTCCCGAACGTCAAAATCAACCTTAATCGATGTTATTGGAATCTGATGGCAGAGGGGGATGATCTCAGAAGTCTTCTTTACAGCCAAGATGGCGGCTATCTGAGCTACAGCTAAGGGATCTCCCTTATCAATAATCCCCTCCCTAATCGCTCTAACCGTTTCTCTCTTTAGATCAATCCTTCCATAAGCGTCCGCTGTTCTGTGAGAGACTCCTTTCTTTGAGATGTCAACCATTTTCAAGGGCTCCTTGCGCCCGCTCATAGCTTCATCTCCTCCACCCAGAAATCCCCTTCCACAGTAATCTCCTTCTTCCATATGGGAACCCTCTTCTTAATATTCTCGATAACATACCTGCATGCTTGGAAGGCTTCGCTCCTATGCTTCGCTGCTACGGCGATCATCATGATCCTCTCAGAAGTCTTCAAAGTTCCGAATCTGTGAATGATCGCCACGTTTTCAACTCCGAATTGCTTGATCGCCTCATCCCTTATGGACTCAAGCTGCTTTAGAGCCATCTCACGGTAGACTTCGATCTCGATCTTTTCGATCGCTCTTCCCTTAGACTCGTTCCTCACGATTCCGACAAAGGTTACAACCGCACCTGCACTAGGAGTCTGGAGACTTTTTATTATCTCATCGACTGAGAAATCTTCTTGAGTAATCTCTATCATTTCTCAACCCCCGCTTACAGGTGGGAAAAGTGCTATTAGATCACCCTCGTTGAGCCTAGCATCGCCTTTGGCATACTCACTGTTAACAGCTACGATTATGCGTTCACCTTCCGCTTCTAAAGGTTTATGAAGCCTTTTAACAATCTCTAAAAGGTTTCCAACCGTCGAATCGTTTTCCAGACAGATCTCCTCATCGGATGTTCCTGCAAGTTCCTTATAATATGCGAAATAGATTACTCTTATCCTCATCTAACTCCTCCAATAGGGCTCCCTATTAGATACCGCTTCCCGAATGGCGTTTTCAAGATCTTCCTTTGAAGCTCCGCTTCGAATCAGGGAGACGGCTTCTATC
>JAGTQU010000011.1:0-9906 GCA_018396695.1 Candidatus Bathyarchaeota archaeon
TCGATATTCTCGTGCGATGAGTAGCCTCACCATCTCTGAGTTGTTTTTTTATTCCAACCCTTTTTTAATATAGAGAAAACTATTCCACCGGTTCTCCCGTAAGTCAACTCTTAGTGAACTTTTTGTTTCTATCAGGGTTTTCTGGCTATCATCAGCTCTATTAAGAGATCTAAACGCGAATAAAAAGGCTACATTGAAAGATTTAAGAAATCTCAGACTTTCTTCACGGATCCTTCACAGAGCTTTAACTCGTTTAGAGATCTAGAACTTATGAAGAGGTTGGAAAAAGTGAAGTATGGAAGATCAGTTGAAGGCAAACCTACATTGGTCTGGAGGCCAAAAAACCATGGGTAAGTATCTAAAACGAAAATGTTCCTCCGATCATTGTGATACTAGACAGATCTGCTTAGAGAATACAGATTTAGAAAAGTCTTCAGGAATTACAAATGGATAAAAAAGCCTATAAAATGGGTTGTTCAATGACTCAGGTACTGTGCTAACGAGGAACTTGACTTAGCTTGCTATTGAAAGAGATGGGTTATCTGAGAAGGCAGCGGTACTGGTGACTAGAGAGGAATGCTGGTCGCTCAGTTGGATGATGCTTGCAGCTTCTAGGAACCAGATGACTCCTCAAAAAAATAGGGGAACAGATTAATCCCTCTCTGTTTTTAGTTATCACTATTTTCAATTATAATTGAAGGGGCTTCTAAAAGACAGTTGAAGAGTCGAATAAGACCTCATAATTTGGAGATGAATAGCTTAACAATGTTCGAACAGTAAATGAAAATATTATTTCATCGAATCAACCTTAATACTAAGTTATAAGAAATTATGATTGATGGATGAAGTCGTCACAAAGATTCGAAAGAGAGATGGTAGGATAGTTGACTTCGAGCAGCAGAAGATTACGGATGCTGTACATAAAGCCATTATAGCTGTAGACGCCGGAGATGGAGATAAAGCTAAACGCATCTCGGATGAGGTTGTAAAAAAGCTGAATGAAAGGTTCAGAGGAAAGATCCCTTCTGTAGAAGATATTCAGAACATCGTTGTAGAGACCCTGAAAGAGAAAGATTATGGGAAGGTCTACGAGGAATACCAGTCTTACAGGGAGAAGAAAGACGAGATTAGACGAATGAAAAAAGAGCTTGGGATTAGTGAAGAGCCTAAGCTTACCGTTAATGCATTAGAAGTCCTGAGGAAAAGGTATCTGCTAAAAAATGACAGAGGAGACGTCGTTGAGCAACCGTCTCAAATGTTCAGAAGAGTTGCAAAGGCTATCGCCTTCGCAGATACCTTTTACCATGAAGATGAGAAAGATTCTGAAGAAGACTTCTTCAGAATCATGAGTAGACTAGAATTTTTACCTAATTCCCCGACCCTCTTCAACGCAGGCGCCGGGACAGGTTTTGCATTATCAGCATGCTACGTGCTCCCCGTAGAAGATTCCTTAGACGGGATATTTACCTCACTTAAGAATATGGCTCTAATAGAGCAGACTGGCGGAGGAGTCGGGTTTAGTTTCTCTAGGCTTAGACCCGCAGGAGACATCGTCAGGTCAACCATGGGTGTAGCCTCAGGTCCTGTAAGCTTCATGAGAATATTTGACGTAGCGACTGATGTGATAAAGGCTGGAGGGAGGAGAAGAGGGGCGATGATGGCTATACTTAGAGTTGATCATCCTGACATCTTCGAGTTTATCACGGCGAAATCTCAGGCAGGCGTGTTAACTAACTTTAACATATCGGTCGCCTTAACCGATGACTTCATGGAAACCCTCGAAAAGGAAGGATATTATAGTCTAGTGAACCCTCGTACCGGAGAAACCGTGAAGAGGGTAAAAACGAGGGAGGTGTGGGATCTTATCCTTGAGAATGCTTGGAAAAGCGGAGACCCAGGCATCGTTTTCATAGATGAGATCAACAGGCATAATCCCACCCCTTCGATTGGCTCTATAGAGGCAACGAATCCGTGCGGGGAGCAGCCACTGCTTCCCTACGAATCATGTAACCTTGGAAGCATAAATCTTTCGAGAATAGTTAACGAGGAGAATATGTTCGATTGGGAGAAGTTTAAAAAAACTATTCATACAGCAGTCCACTTTCTAGACAACGTCATAGACGTGAACCCCTACCCAATCAAAGAGGTTGAAAAGGTTACTAAAGCAAACAGAAAGATCGGTCTCGGCGTCATGGGTTTTGCAGAGCTTCTAATAAGACTAGGGATGAAATATGATTCGGAAGAGGCTGTAGAATTCGGTGAGAGGATAGCGAAGTTTCTGAACGAAGAAGCGGTGAAGGCTTCAGAAGAGTTAGCGGAAAAACGAGGCTGCTTCCCGAATTTCGTAGATAGCATCTGGGCGAAGATATCCCAAGGAAGGAGAAACGCTACAGTGACGACTATAGCTCCCACTGGAACGATAAGCATCATAGCTGGCTGCTCTTCAGGAATCGAGCCTTTATTCGCAGTTGCGTTCATGAGACATGTCCTCGAGGGTGAAAGATTATTCGAGTTGAACCCGTTATTCGAAAGGATCGCTAAGGAAAGGGGCTTCTACACTGGAGAACTATTAGAAAAGATCGTGAAGAGCGGTTCAGTGAGGGGATTCGAAGAGGTTCCTGAAGACGTGAGAAGCATCTTCGTCACAGCTCATGAAGTTTCTCCAGAATGGCATGTCAGAATGCAGGCAGCTTTCCAGAAATACACTGAGAATGCGGTCTCGAAAACAGTGAATCTTCCGAATAAAGCAACTATTGGAGATGTTGAAAAAGTGTTCCGTTTAGCATATGATCTAAAATGCAAAGGGGTAACGGTCTACAGATATGGGAGCAAAGGATCTCAAGTTCTAAACTTTGGCGCTGAGTTGGAAAAGGATTTTGTAACCGCTGAGGCAGAATATGCTGGAGGGGTTCCAACACATAGCTGCCAGGTTTGTGGGTAGAGAGATGGGTCATATATACTTATATTATGGAACCGGAGGAGGAAAAACCACAAGCGCCCTAGGAATAGCGCTTCGATCAGTGGGGCATGATCGGAAGGTAGTCATCATCCAGTTCATGAAATATTGGGATAAGACAGGCGAATATAAGATCAGAGACAGGCTCAAACCTTACTATGAGATATACCAATTCGGGGTTCCAGGATGGTTGAAGACTTCGAAGGCTGAGGTTAAGATTAATGGCGAGGCAATGCCAAGTATAAGGTTTCCACAGGAGCAAGATATCATGAAAGCGAAAGAGGCTCTTGAATTCTCTAGGAGAATAATGAAAGAGGACGCGCCTGACCTCTTGATACTAGATGAGATATGTCTGGCAGTCCATTTTGGTCTTCTAAACTCTTCAGAAGTATTGGCTCTTCTCAGGGAGTTGCCTAGTGAAACGGATGCTGTGTTGACTGGCAGGTATGCATCTCAAGAGTTGATAGATGCAGCTGATTTTGTTAACGAGATAAGAGAAGTTAAGTCTCCCGTTAAGCTTGTGATGAAGGAAGGGATACAATACTGAATTGTAGAGTTAAGAATGGGTTGTTAATTAGTGGCGATAACCTCTTCTAAAGGCTCTAAAGGATAGAGTCTCTCCAGGGCATCTATGCAGTTTATCTCTCTAGCTCGATATCTAGCTATCTCCATCTCTAGTTCTTTCACTTTTTTCGCGAGTTTTTCATCCACCCTGCCCTGTTCTCCTTCTCCAAGCTTTTCAACTAGACCCTGCATATTCTCAATAATCGACCCTAGCCTTTCCACAAGATTGTTAAGAGATTTTTCATGCTCTTTAAGAACCTTAATTATCAAATCGAAAGCATCAAACTTTGGAGATCTGACCATCAGAAAAACTAGAATGTATGGAGGATATAAAATAAATGTATTTAACACGTCATTTTGAATAGTTTTCAATCTTTATTTGAGCTAAATTGAGAAGATTATTTTTAAGCTTTAGATCATATCCTTCGAGTATAGCAAATTTCAATTATTAAGTCTCATAATTGTAGAGTTGGTAAATGAGATGCCTGATCTATACCGAGATTTAGAGGATCTAGTCCTATCCCATGGTCCTCCAGGAATGGAGGATGAGGTGAGAGAGCTTATATCTCATCGTTTGAAAGGATTCGCCGACTTTTTGAAAGTTGACCGTATGGGTAATCTAATCGCTATCAAAGGTGACGGCAGCCCTCGGATAATGCTGGACGCCCATATGGATGAAGTAGGATTCGTGGTTAAGCACATCAGCGATGAAGGGTTATTATGGTTCGAGCTCAACGGTGGTGTTAACGAGAAGACGCTCCTAGGTCAGCATGTAGCCATACTCTCAAGGAAAGGGAAGATTCCAGGGGTTATAGGAGCTAAAAGCCGACATCTACTATCCGAGGAGGAGGCTTCGAAGGTTACTAAAGTTAGTGATATGTGGATAGACATCGGAGCCGACAATGCTAAGGAAGCCTCTGAAATGGGCGTGAGGGTTGGAGACTTATGTACCTTCGAGAAAAGGGTCACTAAGCTTGGGTGTGAACGCTTTTCCGCCACGTCAATAGACAACCGCACAGGATGTCTAGTCCTTATCGAAGCCTTGAGGATGCTGCGAGGATGGAAGGGTACAGTATACGCTGCCTTCACGGTTCAGGAAGAAGTAGGATGCAGAGGCGCGAAGACGGCAGCCTACTCGATCGACCCCGATGTTGCTTTCGTCATAGATACAACTTATGGTCTGGATCCCGCGACGACAAGTAAGGAAACAAGGCTGAAGATAGGTGCTGGGCCATCAATACGTGCTTTGGAGAGGTCGAATCGGTTCGGAATGGGGTGGATCGCTTCTAGACAAGTCTACAACTTCATATTAGACATGGCAGATGAAGGAGGGCTCAAGTATCAGACCGAGGTGAACACGATGTCTATCACAGACGCATCTTCAATTCACCTTGCGAAGTCTGGAGTGCCAACGGGGGAAATACTAATTCCGAGGAGGTACTCGCACTCTCCTGTGGAGGTTGCGTCGATGAGCGACATAGAAGAGGCTTCGAAGCTTCTTGTTAAGGTTCTTGAGTGCTTAGACCCTGATTGGGTAAGCGGGCTAGGTGAGAAATTTAGGGTTTAAAAAACCTTTGGGCAGCTCCACCTGACCAGTAGATTTAAAAATCTCTCCTCGGTTTAGGGAAGGTAATGGGCGTGCATCACCTCCAATATCTAAAACTAACCTAAACGACCTGAGAAGGCTCATCCTCAGAGGGTTAAACGATAACCAGATTCTAATATTGTCGAGGATAGCCCGTGATAGAAGAACAATGACCTCCCATATTAGGCTCTTATCTGAAGAGTATAAGATTCCGGTCTCAACATTGAAACTGAACTCCCGCATACTGAGGGAGTTCAACCTTATCTCATATGGTTCAGGAGGAAGAAACCGGGAAGCAAAGCTTCTCCCACTAGGCACTTTTATTCTCAAGTTACTTAACTCTGGAGAGGAAGAGAATTCTAACTGATGTTCATTGAGGTAGCGCTTATTTTAGACTTCAATGCTCTGCGGTCCACTTTCCCAGTTATTGTTAAAGGAAGCTCGTCCACGAACACTATCTTAGAAGGGATCTGAAAATCTTCAAGATGCTTTTCACAATACTCTCTCAAAACCTTATCTGCCTCCTCTTTTTTTGCGCTTTCTTTCAGCAGCACGAAAGCCTTCAAATCCGTTGCGCATCTCAAGGGGTCTGGTTCTCCTATGACTATGGCTGAGCTTACGAATGGATGTGACGATAAAGTAGCCTCTACCTGAGACGGCCAGACAGTATGACCTGAAGTGATTATCTCCTCCTCTTTACGATCAATGATGAATAGGAATCCCTTTTCGTCGATGAAGCCTACATCTCCCGTATAGAGCCACCCATCCTTTAGAACCTTGGAAGTCGATTCGGGGTCTCTCCAATACCCCTTCATTATCTGAGGACCCTTAACGATTACCTCCCCCGCCACTCCTGGAGGGAGTTCTACGATCCCTTCTCTAAGGTCAACTATCCGAGCCTCTGTATCTGGAAAAGGAAGCCCAACTGTTCTAGAATAGACTTCACCTTTAACTGTAGTGCAGTGAGTCACGGGTCCAGCCTCAGTTAAACCGTAGCCCTGATAGAAGACAGCACCTGTCATCTCTACAAACTTTTCAGCAAGCTTAGAATCGATGGATGCTCCTCCGGAAACGCAGCTGGTCAAGGTTCTAAGATTAAACTTCATAGCCTCAGGATGCTCCACTATGCCCTTAATCATCTGAGGTATCGCTGGAAAGTGAGTAGCTTTGAATTTCTCTATGGCTTGCATTATAGCCCCTGGTTTCGGATCTGGTATTAGTATCAGAGTAGAGCCAAAGTGGATCGACTCATTCAGCCCTACAGTCATTCCGTATATGTGGAAGAAAGGTATCGCGCAGATAACCACCGGCCACCCCCTCGGCTGAGGTTTACTGCTGTAGCCCCACCCTCTCAGCCAGTGATAAGTTTGAAGAGCATTAGCCACCAAGCTAAAATGGGTGAGCATAACTCCCTTCGGAAGCCCCGAGGTTCCGCTCGTATACTGGATCACTGCTAGGTCTTCTTTTGGATCTATAGGCTCGCATATATCCAACGGCTTCTCTTTGATTATCTCTTCGAAGGAAATGAAGTTTTTAGAGGCTTTGGGGCTTACCCTTTTTAAACCGTAGAGAACTTTTAGGCAAGATGGTAGGTAAGTTCTTGGATTGGCTACTATGATCTTCACATCCCCCTGAGGTTTAACTTTTTCAAGGAACATGTCTAAAACGATTAGAGTCTTTGCATCAGTCTCAGAAAGCTCCCGCTCGATCTCGCTCTGCGGATTCAGCGGGTTTATAGCAACGACTACTCCTCCAGCCAGCAGAGCAGCGTAATAGCTTATCACGAATTGAGGCACGTTCGGCATGAGCAATCCTACTCTATCCCCCTTGTAAACGCCAATTCTTTTAAGAGCAGACGCCACCCGTCTTGCGTCATCCCATACATCGGAATAAGTGAGTCTTCTCCCGAAGAAGATCAAGGCTTCACGGTCTGGAAATTTCCTAGCCGAATTCTCAAGAAAATAGTAAAGCGGTATCTCTGGATAGTTTATCGTTACCGGGACACCTGGAGGATAAGAGTCAGGTATATTCATCAGAGATCTCTCTCGAACCGCAAGTATAAAACTCAGACTTAAAAATAATCAGTTTTATCAATTTAAAAGCTAATTTTATGCTAGTGATCCTTTTGAGAGTCGAAGGAGTTTTAGTGCCAAATGTTACTCCCTTCAATCGAGCTGGAGAACTCGAACTATCACCCCTTCGAAGACTAGTTCATAATTGGCTGGACGAAGGGGTCTCAGGGTTCGTGGTAAATGCGAGCACCGGAGAAGGGGCCCTATTATCTAGAGAAGAGCAGATCACGCTTATCGAATTGATGCTTGAAGAGGTCGACGGAAGAGCCATCGTGATAGCTGGCACAGGCTCTATTGGAACCAGGGAGACTATCGAGTTAACTAAAAATGCGAAAGAGTGTGGGGCAGACGCTGCACTTGTTGTGACCCCGTACTTCTTCAAACCATCGGATGAAGAGATATTTCAACACTATGCCACACTGATGAGTTCCGTAGACCTTCCAGTAATCCTATACAACGTGCCTAAATTTACAGGCTATTCAGTTAAGCCGAAAGTGATCGAGAAGCTTTCATCCGAATATGACAGCCTAATCGGCGTCAAAGATAGCAGCGGAGACGTAAGCCTTATAGCGGAGATAATCAGGCTGGTCGATGATAGGATAAGTGTCTTATCGGGATCAGCTGACACATTTCTCCCTGCGATGACGCTTGGAGGAGAGGGAGCGATCCTTGCGATAGCTAACGTCGTGCCCGAAATATGCGTGGAACTCTACAAAGCCTTCAGAGAAGGAGACTACGATAAAGCAGGAGAGTTGCAGATTAAAGCCTCCTTCATAAACAAGGTTCTAGTGAAGGAACACAACCAGATAGCCGCGATAAAGGCTATGATGAATCATAAGAAATGGTACGCTGGTTTTCCAAGACGCCCCTTGATGCCACTTCCTAAAAAAGAAGAGGAGGATCTGTTGAAAACCCTCGAAGATTCGGGCATCTTAAGCGAAAGGGGTTAAAAGAACTCCTTGGAATAGTGATAGTGATGTCTCATGGATTGGGGAATGAAGAATAGGATTTCAAGAATCATTAAACCGAGCACAGGTAGGTCTCTGGTATTGCCTATCGACCACGGATACTTTCTCGGACCTACAAGGAGACTGGAAAAACCTTGGAAAACCGTTGAACCTCTCCTGCCATATATGGATGCTCTAATGTTGACGAGGGGGGTCCTCCGAGCCTCCATGGATCCTAAGATGAATGTGCCGATTATTCTGAGGGTGTCTGGAGGAACCAGCATAGTTGGCCCTGATCTCTCCAACGAATCGATTACAACTTCAGTTATTGAGGCTTTAAGGCTGAACGCTTCAGCAGTCTCTTTATCAATATTCGTTGGGACGTCGCACGAGCATCAGACCTTGACGAACCTTTCGCTACTTGTGGATGAGTGTGAAGACTATGGGATCCCAGTTTTCGCTGTAACGGCAGTTGGGAAGGAGCTTGAGAAGCGTGATAGTCGATACCTCTCCCTCTGCTGCAGGATCGCAGCCGAGATTGGAGCCAGGGCAGTGAAAACATACTACTGTGAAGGATTTGAGAAAGTAGTGGAAGGATGCCCAGTGCCTGTGTTGATTGCTGGGGGGCCTAAAATGGATACTGAGATGGACGCGTTGCAGACGGCATATGAAGCGATCCAAGCTGGGGCTGTCGGAGTTGTGATGGGGAGAAACATATGGCAGAACGATTACCCCGTCGCAATGATAAAGGCTGTGAGAGCAGTCGTCCACGAAGACGCTAACCCGAAAGAAGCCATTCAGATTTACAATGAGTCAAAAAAATAGGAATATGACTCCACTAAGAAATCCTGTTATTATTTATCTATTTTTTCTCCTCGTCCTCCTATTAAAAAGTAGAAGGATACGGTACATAGAAAGTACAACACTGATCCGATGTATATTGGGGAGTTGAGTGAGACTTCTCTCATTAACCTACCCCCAAACCATGTACCTATGGCGCTTCCAACCATAACTGCCATTAGATTAAAACTGTTCCCTGTAGACTTTTCTTCGGGAGGAAGGAGCCTCATGAAGAGACTTGATACTAGGGGGGAAGACAGGTTCGCTAGGCTTACTCTGAGAAGGAATATGAGCGACACCCAAATAAAATTGGGGGCTAAAGAAATCATAAAGTAGAGGAAGGCTGATAAGGCAAGTGAGAATATTGTAGTCTTCAAAGCTCCAAAACTGTTTGAGACTCTTGCAGCTATCACGTTAGATAACGCGGAGAATATCCAAGAGAGGAAGAATAGACTCCCCAAGCCATCAGAGTCTACTCCAAATCTAGTATTAGCGTAGAAGGGGAAAAGACTGAAGAATGCTGCATAACCCGCCTCCCTCAACATGGCGAATAGAGAGAATTTGGTAATCAATGTTTTCGTTCTTAAACCAAGCTTTTGACTTGGCCTCTTCTCTTGAGGGATTTTTATTGAAGATAAAACATATAGCGACATCCTGGTGAAGTAGAATATCATTGCTATGAGGATTAGAAGCCAGTATGAGGCTTCCCTTGTAAACCCGAAGTTTTGAACAAGTGTTGGAGGAATGAAGCCAAATAAACTCCCTATAGATATAGCGATTATGTTGAGAAAACCCAATAGCCCAAAAGCCTTATCCATTTCTCCGCTTTCGAAAAAGGAGGAGTATAAGGGGTTTAGAACTACTGTTCCAGCATCGCTTAAGCCGAATAGGAGGAAGCTCAAGCCTAGCAATTCCAAGCCCCTATAAAAGAGGAGAAAAAAT
>JAGTQU010000011.1:9915-53181 GCA_018396695.1 Candidatus Bathyarchaeota archaeon
CTGAATAGGATGAAGCTAGAGATCAAAATCTTGGTTTTTCCATATCTATCAGCTAAGAAGCCTGCAGGAATTGAGATTAATGCGGTTCCAGTGAATTTCAGCATGAAAATAGCGCCTAACTCAGAACTGTCAAATCCTAAGGAGATTAGATAAAGCTGAGCAATCACTAGGATTACGCCGTCGCCTAAACCGGTCATGAACGTCCCTGCTTGAAATAGCCTAGCATTCCTCGAGAACCTATTCTGTCTAAACTGATTAGAGCCAGATTTCACATCAACACCACGCTGAGTGGGTTTGGTTAAAAACAAGATCAGGAGTTATTTTAAAAGTATTTATGTTTAAATGCCTTATTTCAGAACTCGATTTTCCGCGACTAGTTAACAACTGCATAGCTAGTGGATTTAGAGTACGGTTTCAGATAAAAATCTTATAAAGCTGGAATTGGAAGATAAAAGTTTCAAGGTTGAGAGTATATAGTGTATTCCAGTAGAATTTTTTTCTAAAAAAGAAAAAAGGAGCTAATGAATCGGAAAGTAAAGGAATGTAATCCTATTAAATTAGCGTATTTTTTTCAGAGGATAGTCTTTTTTATTTTCCGAGTCAAAGCCTGATCAGGGTTTTAATTTTAAATTGGTCGCTAGAGATTATTGTATTGAGCTGTATGTTGGATAAACATGCTGTCGAAGATATTGAGAGATTCGTATCCGCTGAATTGGCTTGTAGAAGACACCCGGGGTCAAGTTTATCGGTTATAATGGATGGAAGATTGGTTTGGGCGAGGGGGTTCGGCTACGCCAATATGGAAAAGAAGATACCTGCTGAGCCTAAGACGGTCTACAGGTGCGCTTCAGTGACTAAGCCCATTATCACTGTTGGCCTCCTCCAGTTGATGGAGAAGGGGAGGTTCCTCCTTGACGATGAGGTGAATGCTCATCTAGATGTTAAAATTAAGGATGTTAAGGGGGAAGAGCCTACTATTAGAGATCTACTAACCCATCGGAGCGGTATGCCTACTAGGGTTCCACCTATTTACTTATTTGATGAGAAGCCCCAAACCATGAAGGGGTACTTAGAATCCGCTGCGCGAGCAGTCAGACCTAGAGGTCAATCCTGGGCCTATTGTAATACGGCTTATATGATCGTCGGATATTTGATAGAGTTGTTCTCTGGGGTCTCATATGATAAATATGTTACTGAGAACGTGCTTAAACCCTTAGAGATGCATTCGAGCTCCTTCACCCTGACTCAGGAGATGCGTGAAAATTTAGCTCAAGGTTATAAAAGGGATGGGGGTCCAGAGAAACCGCTGATTCCAGTTAGTCCCTACATTCTAGGAACGCTTCCTGAGGACCCAGCTGGGAGCCTATACTCGACCGTTCTCGACTTGGCTAATTTTCTGATCATGAATATGTCTGGGGGCAGTTTTAAAGGGAGACGTATCCTTAAAGAGGAGACTATTAGAGAGATGCATCATCTTCAAGCTCCGTCGGGAGACTCGAGGAGCGGGATGGCTTTAACTTGGTTCTACAGTATACATGATGGTCATGTGATGCTGAACCATACAGGGGGGTTGCCTGATTATACGAATAACGTGTGTTTTTATCCTTCTGAGAAGGTTGGTGTCTGTTGGCTCAGTAACCTTCAGGATGGTTCGGGTTGGAGACCTCCAGCACCTACTCTGCTCAGGATTGCCTTAGGAGAGAATCCTTTCTTCGGGGCAGACCTTCAGCTCATCCCTTCAGACTGGGAGAAGATTTGCGGTCTATATGGGGATGAGACTCATAAGGTGTCACTGAATATTCAAAACGGCTTCCTCACTATGGATAACAATGTGCTGCTTGACCGTGTAGATGAAGCTAGGTTTGTGCTTCACGGATCATTATACGATGGATATGAGTTAACCTTGGAGTATGCCGACGATGGATACGTGAAGAGTATTAGCTTTGGGACCACACATCTTCCAAGATATATTCCAGAGAGCCTTGAAATTGATAGAAGTGCCGAACTGAAGGGTATCTGGGTTGGTGAATATCATGATTCTTATGGTTTCCATACCATGGAGCTCGTTGTCGAGGATCAAACCCACGGCTCTGTTAGAGAGCCTCAGGGAATCTTTAGGAGTCTCACCGACTTCAAAGCCATCGACGGGGAGATATCCGGAAGCTTCGTATACGAGTTGCCTAGGGAGTATGCTCGTTGGGGGACTAAAGACTACGCAGATGCGAATCTAGAGTTAAAGGCTGCGAAAGGTGAACTTAGAGGCTTTATCAAGTCTCGAGGAGCAGCATCAAGAATAACATTGAAAAAGATTTCATAAGAAGTCTAAGCCTTACCACCAATGATTATCATCGATTTATGTTTCTCCACCAAATTCATTTTTTATGCGATTTAAGCCAGGATTAGATCTAGAGTCTCTTACGATGAAGGCGAGCTAGGAAAAAAGATAGACGAATTCGTGAAGATTTGAAGTGCGAAATATGTGTTATTAACCCTCATGAATGATGGGATAGCCTTATAGGTTTAGACCAGCATCATTTATTCTAGTAACCTCATATAGGCTTTTGGGATTATGATACTATGTATTTTCTTTATTATGCTCCATTATTTAACGGTCTAATAATCGCAGGGAGGTCTTGAGAAAGGGTTCCGTCTACCACTTCCAGCCGTATTTCGTTTTTAGAGTTACATTCTTCTCCAAATTATCCTCTAATCTACCTAAGCTGCTGCTCTTCTTCATTCAGTCCTTCTGTAGACAATTTCTCCTCCGATTATGGTCATCAAAACTTTTAGATCGATAATCTCGTCAGGATCGATGGTGAGAACATCTTTGTCCAGAACTATCATGTCGGCAAGCTTCCCAGGCTCTATAGTACCCTTCTCCTTCTCCATTCCTTCCAAGTAGGCGCCGTTCAGCGTGTAGACCTTTATCGCGTCGATAACGGGTATAGCCTCTTCCTTGGAGAGGATGTGGCCTTTAAGCGTCTTTCGAGTGACGCATCCGTAGATGCCCGTTATCGCCCAGTTACTGCCAAATCCGTCGCTGTTGCCCCCAGCCACGATGCCGTATTTCCGGAAGCTCTTCATAGGATAGTATCCTTTCATCCTCCACTCCCCCAAGGCTTCAAGATGGCTGTCGCCAATGGGATAGCAGAAACCGATGGAGGCGGAAACATGGACGCCCAGCCTCCTCATCTTCTCAAGCTGGTTCTCCCATACTAAGCCCGCATGCTCTATTCTATGCCTGTGATCTCTCCAGTCTTTTCTCTTCGTAGCCTCCTCGAGGGAGTCTAAGGCCATATCTATAGCCCGGTCTCCAATCGCGTGGATGCATACTCTGAGTCCTGCTTCATGACATTTAACGATCTCCTCAGTGAGCTCCTCAAGAGTTACCCTTGAGATTCCGACATTATCGGGCTCATCCTCGTAGGGCTCGTTCAGATAAGCAGTCTTCGAACCCATTGCACCATCCACACCCAGCTTCACCCCGATGACCCTGAGTTTGTCGCTCCAGCCGAAACCTGTGCACAATCCTTGCCTTGAGAGGTCGCTCGTTGCATACCCTTTATATGGAGCCATACCGTCGAGCATCAGTCCAACTCTCAATCTGAGCTTGCCTTGTCGGAGGAGCTTCTGGTAAGCGAGGGCTTCAGGCGCTTTAATGTGGGCCTCATGTATCGTCGTCAGCCCCCAGCTAAGCAGCTCCTCCTCTAACCTAGGCCAGTTCTCTACCATGATTCGTGTAGCTTCCTCTGGGCTCGGAGAAGGTATCTTTCCTCTGACGAGGTTCATAGCGGCTAGTTCGTCTAGCCTTCCAGTTGGTTCCCCTGACTCGTCCTTCTCGATTCTACTCCCGGCTGGCTGGGGAGTATCTCTGCTTATTCCAGCGATCTTCAAAGCTAGGCTATTCGCAACAGCGTTATGACCTCCCGCCCGTCCTAAATATATAGGATGCTCTGTTGAAGCCCTATCAAGGTCATGTTTCGTCGGGAATCGGTTCTCCCTGAGCTTCGTGTCATCGAACCATGTTCCGATGATCCATTCCCCCTCCTTTTTCTCCGCCGCTTTCTCAGCCAAAGCCTTGATTATGTCGTCTATACTTTTCATGGGAGGAGTAGCGCAGTTCACCCAGTCTGCCTGAAGCCCCTTCGAGATGCAGTGCTCATGACTGTCTATGAAGCCGGGGAGTAGGGTCTTCCCACGGAGGTCTATGACTCGTGTACGGCTTCCTGCTAAGCACTTGATCTCGTCAGTTGAGCCTACTTTCACAATTCTTCCGTCGCGAACTGCTACCGCTTCAGCTATGGTACCCCAAGGATCAAGTGTTATGATTTTCCCATTCAATAGGATAAGATCTATTCCAAGCTCATCGGATGAAATAATATTTGACATAAATACTTCGTATTAAACAGTGTAGACAAGTTATTTAACATCAGCGCCCTTGCGAAAATAGGCTTGTGCTGAGAGAACTATGTGTACCGTCGCATTTAATTTGACCAGCTTTCTCGCCTACGATGAGGCTTTATCCAACATAAGAAAATAGAAATGAACTGTTCAGGACAACTGTAAAGAGAATGGAATATTACTCGCCGATTTATAGTCCAGCTGCCGTAAATAGACTAGGGATGTTGAAGGAGACTAAGTGATGTTTTCTGCTTCTACTACCGGCTATGCAAAGCATTGTCAATAGCATTCATCATGACGCTATTTTTAGAGGAAAATTGAAAATCATTTAAATTGAATATTAATATGATTTTTTCAAAATTTCATATCTCTATCTTATTCAGATTCGATAAAAATTCTTCAGTTAATGCGCTTCTAATCCGTTTGTCTTAAAAATAGAATGTGTAAAATTCTACTCCGTAAGAATATGCCGCTAAATAAGAATCGAGCCTACGAATTGATGAAAAGTTGGGAAGTAGATGCTATCATAGCCTCGTCGCTTGAAAACGTTTATTATGTTTCTGACTACTGGAGCTTGGCGCGCCAACTTCAATGCGGGGTTCAAGCTTATGCTTTGCTGCCTTTGAACGATGAGCCATCTCTGATCGCGCCGATCTCCGAAGCCGACCTAGTCCTAGATAGTGGGACTTGGATTAAGGACGTATGGTTCTTCGGGCAACCTAACCTAAAGATCCCTGAATCGGGGACCGGCTCTGAAGAGACGCAGAGACTCGCTAGGTTTTACGCCGAAGCTAGTAGATTCGATGATCCCTTCGACGCCCTATTGAAGAACATAACTGATAAAAAATTAGGTAAAGGGGTCTTGGCAGTAGAGATGACGAGAACCCCTCAGTTCTATGAGATGCTCAAAAACAAGCTTCCAGACGCTAAAATAGTTGATGGTGCGGATCTTCTAAGAGAGATTAGAAAAATTAAAACGAAAGATGAGATAGAGGTGATCGAGAGAGCGACGGAGATTACGGAGAAGTCGATGGAGGATGCTTTAGAGATAGCTCGATCCGACATCTCCGAGCTCGACTTGGCAAGCATGTTTGAGTACTCTGTAGCTTACGACGGGGGGAGAGTGACCTACAACCTTATAGGATTTAGGGAGAGGAGCGCCTACCCTAATCCTATACCGTCGCCGTTCGAAGCCCACAGAGGCGACTTGATAAGGTTGATTCTAGGATGCTCGTGGAGACACTACCACTCGAACATTTCTAGGACCGCCGTCATCGGTAACGCTCAGCCTATGGTTAAGAAAAGGTGGAACATAGTCCTTAAGGCTCAAGAGAAAGTTTTAGAAAAGGTGAAACCTGGGGCTCTTCTCTCTGAGCTCTATTCTGTTGCCGAGAAAGAGCTAAGCTCAGGGGGATTCAAACCACCGTGCATTTCTTTCGGGCATGGGCTTGGAATAGAATGCAATGAGAAGCCTCTAATCGAAAAAGGAAACGATGAGCGACTCCTCGAAGGCATGGTCTTGAATATTGACATTCCTCTCCTCGAACTTGGATTGGGAGGATTACAAGTGGAGGATACTATAGTAGTCACAGAAAAAGGATATAAGTTACTCACAAAAACAGATAGAAGCCTGTATATCCTTTAGGTAGAAGCTGAATAAGATTCTAGGTGGTCCCCTCTCTCCAAGACTTGATATACTTCTCCTGCTCCTCTGTGAGATTGTCTATTTCGACTCCCATGCTTTTAAGCTTCAGGGCAGCCACCATGGAGTCGATCTCCTCAGGAACTCGATAAACCTGAGGCTCTAACCTCTCGCTCTTCCATAGGTACTCTGCAACTAGAGCTTGATCTGCGAAGCTTAGATCCATAACCTCGCTGGGATGTCCTTCAGCTGCAGCTAGGTTCACGAGCCTCCCTTCTGCCAATAGGTAGATGCTTCGACCGTCTCTGAGCTTATACTCCTCCATATTGTCTCTAACAAGCTTTTTCGAATTCGCCATCTTCTCTAAGGCGGGTATGTTTATCTCTACGTTAAAGTGTCCTGAGTTCGCTAGGATAGTTCCGTTCTTCATGAGCCGGATATGCTCCCCTGATATGACATTAATATTCCCTGTAGCCGTCACAAAGATGTCTCCAACCTTTGAAGCCTCCTTGATCGGCATCACTCTGAACCCGTCCATCACGGCTTCAAGAGCCCTCAGAGGGTTTACCTCGGTTACGATGACGTCAGCCCCCATACCCTTCGCCCTTATAGCTATCCCTCGCCCCACCCAGCCGTAGCCGCAGACGACGAACCTCTTCCCAGCTAAAAGAACAGAAGTGGCTCTTAGAATCCCGTCAATCGTGCTCTGACCCGTGCCGTAACGATTATCGAAAAGATGCTTAGTGTAAGCGTCGTTGACGGCTACTATAGGATACTTGAGGGCTTTTTCAACCGCCATAGCTCTGAGTCTTATCACACCGGTCGTCGTCTCCTCTGAACCACCCTTAATATTCGTGAGCAAGTCTGTCCGTTTTGAATGGATCGTGCTTACCAGATCAGCCCCATCATCCATAGTTAACGCGGGTCTGCACTCCAGAACCTTGTTTATACACCAGTAATACTCTTCCGTTGTCTGACCTCTCCAAGCATACACGTTCGTCCCGTTTTCAGCTAACGCCGCTACGACTTCGTCTTGGGTTGATAGTGGATTCGAGCCACAGAGGGAGACCTGTGCCCCTCCAGCCTCTAGAGCCCTCACCAGAACGGCGGTTTCTTTCGTTGCATGTAGGCAAGCACCTATCTTCACGTTGTCTAAAGGCTTCTCTCTGCTGAACCTCTCTCTGATCTGGCTTAGAACAGGCATATGGTCTGAAGCCCATTCGATTAGAAGCTCGCCCTTATCAGCTAAGGTTATGTCTTTGATCTTATAGTCTCCCATAAGACTCTCCTACATAGAATGATCAGCTCTTTATAAAAGAAGATTTTGAGGGCTTGGAAGCTTTTTCACAGGATTACTATCTGAGTGTGAGGTACATCTCCAAAGTAGATGACTGATGACTCGTTTACTATTTTATGCTTGATAGCGGCTTCGACGATCTTCTTACCGACGAGGTTTGAAATAGTAGACTTTCGAATCGCTTCGATAGCTTCCTCGATGCTTGCTTGGATCCCGCCATAGAATCTTTCATTAACTTTAAAGGATACACGACCGCCCTGAAGAGTCTTTCCTAGAAGCTCTGCATCACAAACCGCTACGATAGTATCCCTCCCATGCTTCATAGTTTTGACATATACTTCCAAGGTTTCATCAGCCTGTACCTATTGAAGACCGAGCTCCGCAAGCTTCACACTCCATGAACCAAAGCCGCTTCTGGCGCTCAAGATGCGTATCCGGTCTTTTACAGACAGGGCATATAACGTATTTTTCAGTATATATCTTGAGTAGATTCAATACGCTCTCCAACCCGAACTTCCCCTGAAAGACTGCCTTGGTTCCGTCGAAGGTTGCGAGAGTAGCCATCTCCCCAGTCAGGAATTTTAAAAGATGGTCTGGATCCCGTCTCAACTGGTCGCAAATATCCTTGAAATTCAGGATGACGGTCTTCCTACCTATCTGCCTCACATCTGGACGAGGTATGGAAAACCTGTCATATGCCTCGACATGTTGAGGTAGTTTCGAGTAAGCCTTATCGAGTAGCGTCCTGTAGTCTTCGCTAGAGCCCATCTTATTTAATTCTCCTCACCTAAATATAGACTCTACTATACTCGGAAAGAATGATTTAACTCTTATCCAAGATGAAAGCATCCCGTTCGATTACAGAAGTATTCTAAGCTCCGAGTCCTTTAAAATAATTCACGAAAGAGTGCATTGTTTTAGATCTGATTCTCGGAATAGATAATTCTCAAGAGCAAATGCTTCTAACTAAGGGTCCAATACTCGACATAATTAAAACGAGTAGTAGCTTAATAATCATACATACCATAGAATCTTCGAAAAAGATTTATCTGCTTCAGATTAAGATCACGCGTGTCTTCGGATAAGTTCGACTGCGAAGTTATGGACTGGGAGCTTTTTTACAAACTTTCAAAAACCGTTGCGAAAAAGATAAGATATTCAAACTATAGTCCAGACCTTATCGTAGGGCTGGCGAGAGGAGGTTGGGTTCTAGCGAGGGTTCTCTGCGACCTTCTAAGAGTTAAAGATCTTGTTAGCTTAAAAGTTGAGCATTGGGGGGTTACGGCTACTCCTAATGGTAAGGCCAAGCTGAAATATTCTTTCCAAATGGATCTTAAAGGGAAGAGGATCTTGGTCGTAGACGATATCACAGATACGGGGGAGAGCATGATGCTTGCTGTAGAACATGTCAAAACGATGAATCCTTCAGAAGTTAGGACTGCCACTCTTCGCCATATAAACGGTTCGAAGTTCACTCCAGACTATTTCGGCGACGAAATAACTTGGCGGTGGGTGATTTTTCCTTGGAATTATGTTGAAGACATGTGTAATATACTGCCTCGAGTAGTTGACAAGTGTAAAAATTTGAGAGAAATCAAGGAGACGCTTAAAAGGGATTTCAAGATCGAAGTCGAAGAAGAGAAGATAACTGAAATCCTTAATGAATTGAAGTATAGGTCTAGAGGAGAGCCTCTTTAAGGGCTTCTCCACATTTGCAGCTCCTATCCTTAGGTAGATTTGGTATCGATTCCATAATCAGTTTTTTGAAGTTTCCAGCGTTCCTGTTCATAGTATCGATTATCTCCATGGCTGAGACAGGCTTCTCAGCCCATACATCATAGTCAGTCACCATGCCGACAGAGATGTAGCAGATCTCTGCCTCCCTTGCTAGGATGCACTCAGGATAGAGGGTCATGCCTATTATATCCGCGTTCCATGAACGATAAAGCTTTGATTCGGCGCGTGTTGAGAACCTTGGCCCTTCTATGCAGACGTATGTTCCTGTTGGATGCGCTTTAAGTCCGAGCCTTTTAGAGAAGTTGATGAAAAAGCTGTGCAGTTGAGGGCATATTGGATCGGCTGCAGAGATGTGGCATATGCGTCCCCCCTCATAGAATGTGTCTGCGCGGTTCTTGGTTCGGTCGATGAATTGATCAGTGAACACGAAGTCTCCAGGAGCATAGTCTTCTCTCAAGCTCCCGACAGCTGAAGATGCTATGATGCGTTGAACCCCAAGCTCCTTCAGCGCCCATATGTTGGCTCTATTATTTATCTTGTGTGGAGGGATCTGATGTCCCTTCCCGTGGCGTGGAATGAATGCTACTCTACGCCCCTTATACTCCCCTAAGGTTATGAGATCAGAGGGGGCTCCGTAAGGCGTGAAGATTTTAACTTCCTCCTGGTCTTCAAGGATCCCAGTATCGTAGACGCCTGTCCCTCCGATTACCGCGATCTCGGCTGAGTATTTTTTACTCATTAACTTTCTCCTCCAATCCTCCATAAGCTCTTCAATAAATTATATAGAACCATATTCAAATCAGAAGATTAAAGTTTATTAATATTTATACAAAGACTGTTAAACCTCTAAAAGCATTATGTGAATCTGGATGGAAACTGAAGACCAGATCAAGGCGCTCCCAAAGCTGGAGCAGCACATCCACATCGTCGGATCAGTCAGACCTGAGACTCTTCTCTGGCTCGTTGAAGAAGCCGGAGTAGAGTTCCCTAACAGCCTTAAAGAGGTGGAACAATTTTTCCAATACAAGGATTTTGACCATTTTATAAGCGTCTACAGCAAAGTGAACGATTGTATAACTGATGAACGTCAATTTGAGCGTATAGTCTATGAAATGCTCGAGAAGGAAGCGCAATGCAATGTGAAGCATGTTGAAGCAATATTTTCAACATACGATCATGTTAGAAGAGGCCTCAATCATGGGTTAATGATCAAGGCTCTTAATAGAGGGATAAGGAAAGCCCGGGAAGAGTTAGGCGTAGGATGCACTATTAGAGTCGACCTGGTTAGAAACTACGGTTCAGAGGTAGGGATGAAAGTCTTGGACTTGATCGAGGAAGAACACGAAAACATTGTGGCGATAGATCTAGGAGGATCAGAAGGAGGCTTTCCTCCAGCTCCGTATAAGGAGGCTTTCAAAAGGGCTGGAGAGATGGGGCTTCACCTTGTAGCCCACGCGGGTGAAGTCTCTGGACCTAAGAGCGTCTGGGATGCGATAAACTACCTTGGTGTTGAGCGAATAGGTCACGGGGTTTCGGTGTCAATGGATCCTTCTCTTTTAGGGTTCATTAAAAAGCAGGGTATAACTATCGAAGCCTGCCCAGTTAGTAATGTGAAGACTGGTGTAGTACCTTCTATAAACCAACATCCTATTCGGCGGTTTTATGATGAAGGGCTTAGCGTTTCAGTGAATAGCGATGATCCTTCGATGTTTAGAACAGATATGAATCAGGAGTACCTTCAGCTTAATAGAGAACTCGGCTTCACAGTCGTAGATCTCTTCAACATAAGCTTAAATGCGGTCGCCTCGTCCTTCTTGCCTGAGACCCAGAAGAGGAGGATGATCGAAGAGTTTCAGAAAGAGTATTTGAAGATAATCGCTTGAAAACAGAACTCTTCCAGAGTTAATCTTTTTATTCGAGTCCATTATGTTAAGGCTATGGATAGCTCAATTAGCTATCCAAAAATATGGAACAAAATGAGGTGTCTGAAACTCGAAGTTGTGAAAGATTTGAAGTATAAATTCCCTCTTCCGAGACCTGTCCTCGTAACCTGTGGTCTTCCCTACGTCAACGGTCCATGCCACATTGCCCATCTTAGAACATATGTTCCCGCCGACATCTTCATCAGATTCCTGCGCAAGCTTGGTCAGCAAGTAGTCTTCATATGCGGCTCAGATACTCATGGAACCCCTATTTTAGTGAAGGCGGAGGCTGAGGGGTTAACTCCACAGGAGGTTGTTAAAAAGTATCATAAACACTTCGTTGAACTTTTCCCAAGGCTAGGCATTGATTTTGACAATTATGGGAGCACAGATGATCCACTCAATCATAATCGAACAAAGGAGATAATCTTACAGCTGTTAAAAAATGGCTACATCTATGGGAAACAACTCAAATTGCCATACTGCCCCACGTGTAATCGATTTCTACCAGACAGGTACCAGAAAGGAACATGCCCATACTGCGGAGCCATTGCAAGAGGAGACGAATGTGATCAAGGTTGTGGACGCTATCTTGAGCCTGGGGAACTTCTAGATCCTAGATGCGTGATCTGTGGAACCAAGCCTGAGATGAGGGAGACCCGCCACTATTTTATGAAGCTAACTGCGTTCGAAGAGTTCCTTAGAGAATATCTCAAGCAGATGGATGGAACTGAGAATGCTCGAAACTATGCTCTCCAGTGGCTTGAGAAAGGTCTTCGAGACTGGAATATTACTCGAAACCTAGATTGGGGGGTAGAGTTCCCAGGGGAACCAAATCTAGTGCTTTACGTCTGGGTTGATGCCCCGATCGGATATATAAGCTCCACCGAGGAGTGGGCTATGAAGAAAAACGGCGACTGGGAATATTTCTGGAAGGGATCTGGATACCTCATTCATTTCATCGGTGGAGATATAATCTATCATCACTGCCTCTTCTGGCCATCGATGCTTAAAGGCGCGGGATATAATCTTCCATACGCGGTCGTTGCTTCAGGGATGGTGAGAGTTGAAGGACATAAATTCTCGAAGAGTAGGGGCTACGTTCTCTGGGTGAAGGAAGACTATTTGGATAAAGGTTTGGATCCTGACGCTCTGAGATACTATATAGCGTCTTACACAGGTCATACTCGAGACTTGGACTTTTCATGGAGCAGCTTCGGAGAGAAGCTGAATAAGGAGCTTGTAGGGACCCTCGGAAACTTCCTATATAGAACAATACTCTTCGCAAAGAAAAACTACGGGCATGTTCCTCAGGGGGAGGTTGAACCAGATGTTGTGGCTGAGGTTGAAGCCGTCATACGCGAGATTAGGGAGGGTCTTGACATCTACGAGTTTAAGAAGATCTCTGATGCTATATTATCTCTTGCTGCTTTTGGGAATAAGTATCTTCAAGAGAACGAGCCTTGGCGACTTGTTAAGACGGATCCTAATAGAGCCAGACAAGTGACATATAACTGCCTCTGGATAGCAAAAGCTTTGCAGATCCTGATCGAGCCTATAATGCCCGAGAAGGCGGATAAGCTTCATAAGCAACTTTTCGGAAGAGTTGAAAGGAACAAGCTTTTGTCAGAAGTCCTAAAACCATTGGAGACCGGGATCAAGCTTGGAGACCCGAAACCATTATTCAAACAGATATCCGAAGAGGAGATCGAAGAACTCTCCAGAATCACATTGGAGAGGGTTTCAACCGCTAAAGGCTAAACTATAATGGTGCGCATCTTGAGGCTGCGGCTTGACCTACATGTACATACGAGTAATAGTTACGACTGCCGCTTGAGAATAAAGGATATTATTAGATTCTGCAAGTCGATAGGTATAGATGGGTTTGCTATAACTGATCATGATAAATTAATCTCACGAATTGAGGTTAAAAGTGAAGAGATTACAATTCTCCCTGGCATGGAGGTCACAGCCAAAGGTGCCCACATACTTGCATTCAATGTTTATGAAACCATCCCACCGAATTTATCTGTTAAAGAAACTGTTGAACTGATTCATTTGCAAGGTGGATTCGCTGCCCTAGCGCACCCTTTTTCGATGTTTCGATCCTCTTTAAAGGAATCTGAGTTTTCAAAAGCAAGGTTCGATGCTGTGGAAATTGCGAACGCGTCTCATTTCCTTTATGATTGGAATTTTAAAAGGGGGTCTTCGCTGGCGGATAGGTTTAAACTCCCACGGATAGGTGGGAGCGACGCACATTTTTTAGAAGCTGTTGGACGGGCTTTTACGATAGTTGAAACAGATTCTGTGGAGGCAGAGGATATTTTAAAAGCTATAAAAAAAGGGAATACTCTCGTTCATGGTAGAGGAATCACCATCTTAGAAAAAATTTTTTCGAAGTTAAAATTTGAATTAGACTCCCTTCATAATAGTATCTAGTTCATTTTCAATGTTCGAATACACGTCTCTTATATATATTGGCGGGGGTTTAATCTTTGAGTAGGCTAAGCCTGCCGCTATAAGTCCAGTTCCTATGATATCTGAGATTATTGGATCAGGAAACAAAATAAGCGCGATCCCTAGCTTTACTAGACCCGATTTTGAGCCACCTTGCTCCTCTCCTACAAGACTTCTAAACTCGCGAACACTATTTACTGTACCCTTCATAAGCGAGTATATCTCACTGTAAGAGGTGCTTAACTCCTTGACGGCGTTGACGAGCTCTTTAATATTCTCATTATTCTTCAAAAAACTCACCTTAAAGCGCTTTAAAGTTTTCATACCATTTCTCGTATGAAGCCACCATCTCTTTGGAGACGCTCGGCCGACGCACTCTCAGAATATTGAGGAAGTCATTCATGCTAACAGATCTTGGTTGGGAATTCTGATCGTAGGCTAAGCCAGATTCGAATAGTTCTCTGATGACGTTTAAACGTACTGACTGGCATATGTCTCGTATATCGCTTCCAGAGAATCCTTCAGTTATGCTTGCAAGCTCCCTGTAATCCACGTCTCTTGAGAGTTCCATTTTTGTCGTATATAGTTTGAATATCTCGAGGCGGGTCTCGAAGTCAGGCAAGGGAACCATTATCCTCTTCTGGAACCTCCTGATGAAAGCCCAATCCAGGTCCCAAGGCTTGTTTGTTGCAGCTATTACGTAAAGGTGATAGTTTTTACCCTTATCCATGATACCATCCATCTCCTTCAAAAATTGGTTACGCATCCTGACCTCTCCTCCAACCTCTTGGTCATGTGTGCCAAACAAGGAGTCAACCTCGTCGATGAATATTATGGATGGACGCTTCTCACAAGCTTTCCTAGCCTCAGCGAATAGTCTCGCTACATTTTGCTCAGCGACCCCGAGCCATTTAGACATTATGGAGGCCGCGTCAACCATTACGAAGTCGGCTTCGATCTCTGTGGCTACGGCTGCAGCTAACAGCGTCTTACCGCAACCAGGGGGACCGAAAAGCAAGATCCCTCTCGGCCAGCCAAGGGGAAATAGATCGGGTCTTTTTACGGGGAAGACTATGGCTTCCTTAATTGCGATCTTCGCATCGTTTAACCCTGCGACCTCATCCCATTTTATATTAGGTTTATCAGGGTTCGGCTTCTCTTCAGAATCCTCTTTTTGCTCTTCATGCGTTCGAATTATTTTTTCTTCATGGATTGAGCTTTCCATATAACCTTCTTGGAGCAGTTTGACTCGTTCCTTGTAAGTCATAACTCTTTCGATGTAGACTCTATTCAACCCGTAATCAGGGTATAGTTTAACAAGTTTCGATAGGGCATCTATGGCTTTTTTATAATACTCTGCAGCTTTATCTGTCTCACCCATCTGGTCTAGGCGCACGGCTTCGGCCGCATATTGCATAGCCATTTGCTCAAGTTGTTGAGATACACTCAAACCATACATTCCTCCAGTTTAGCCTTGGTTTTCGCATGTAATTCCTCTGTAACTTGCAGAAAATCATCGATGACTACATTAGGACTATTAGTTTGAGAGATTACGACAGGCTTGAAGCTTTCCTTTCTGATCCCGGCTTCATGGCTTACAGGTATTGCTTCGGCAACTATCTTCTGAGTTGATACTTTCGAGGGGACGTTAATCGGGATCGAAGGCGGAACCGGGAGATTGTCAACAATCATCTTCTCTAACTGTTCAGATACTTCTTTAAGTATCACCTCTCCACTCTCACTTGAAGAGTTATAAAGCGACTCTAAGGCTGGTTGGCTGAAGTCAACCTTGGTCTCCATCAGCGTATCGCTGACAAGGCAGTTTAACTGCTGTACCTCCGAAGCTATGCCTGGCATAACTCTAGAAACGTCTCCTGAAACGCTCTGGATCATCTTAGATACAGGTTTAAGCTCGCTGATTAGACTATGAAGCTCAATGAAGCTTTCAAGCCTAATGAGAACACATTCAATGGCAAGCTGGCTTTGGGTTATCGTTTTTATCAGCTCCCTAATCTTGGCTATCTCATTTGCATACATCTGCGCTCGGAGTTTATCGGTTTTCCTTACAGCTTCCTCACACATTTTAAAGAGGGTTCTATCTCTATTTTTTAATTTGAATATTATCTGTTCTAACTTCGCGCTTTGGATCCTTAGCTCCCCTATTTTTTCAGAGTTGAAGGATTCTTGGGCGTTTATCTCTTCCATAGATGCCACCTCTTGAAAATTAGTTTTGAGCAAAAGATCTAGATGTACAGATGAATCCTAATTCATTCAAATCGTCTCCAAGCGAAGTTGAATTGAATTTAAAAAAGGAGGTAAAGATGTAGAGGCAACTCATGGCTGCTGCCTCCTTCTATATCCTATCTGTAACGGCTTCTCCTATCCTTGCCTTTCCAGGCAGGTCAGGGAACGTCTCTTTCATACGCTGCTCAGCGATGGCTGCTGCCTCTTCAATTATTTTCTGAGAGTCCTCGTTAGCTGATTCAAAGTTTATCGTTGAACCTGTCACAGCTCCTGCATCGACAACTATGCCACTTAGGAGGTTTCCGATCTCTCCTAACTCTTTCTCTGCTTGTGGAGATACTGTAGATATGCCTGTTTTGATGTCTCTTATAACTCCCACAACTGGGAGCAAAGTCACAGCAACATCTCCCAGCTCAGTGACCGTCTTTAACCTCAAGGTTATCTGCTCTAGGGCGAGTCTGGCATGCATTATCATTTTCTCCATTTTACGTATCTCTGCAAGCTCGTTTGCCAGTACACTTGCGCGGGCTGTATCATGCTTAGAGTATGCATCGACTATCCTGTTGAATATTGCTTTATCTCGTTCATTGAAACGATTCGAAGCTTGGTCGAGTCTTTGAATTTGAAGGTCTATTCTCTTAATAGCTGCATCTAACCTTGGCTTGAGAGGGCCTGGAGGTCTGACTGCTTCTTTGACCTTGGTGCTTAGTGAGGCATTGTCAGTCCGTTCCCATCTAGTGGCGAATGAATCCATTTACCAAACACCTCGGCATATACTAACTTTAGGAGTAGGAATATCTCGTTGCTTTTCAGAAATAATGATTCAAGGTTTTTTTATGTTCAAACTGATATCACTTTTTCCAAGTTTTTGTAACAACAAGTCGAGACAAAAATGGGTTTGTTAACGATATGTTTAAAAAAGCGTATTTTCTCCATTAAAATTTGCATAAATTAAGCAAATATTTGTTCAGCATACTAAAATGTAACTTTCAGGCTTATGAAAATTCAGGCGGAATAATATGAGTGGAAGATTGAAGGTTTTATCCGTGTTCACGTTTCTAGGCTTCTTTGGAGGAGTTCTAGCTTACTTCACATATAAGAAGATCTTTCCCGTGTTAATACAAATATTCCCAGAGCTACTACAGGCTGAATGGTTCCTAACGGGGATTGCTGGAGCAGTAATGACATTAGTGCTGGTAACGATCTGGGCTTCCGTAAGCCCGCCTAGATGAACTTTAAAACCAGGAAAAAAGCTACTTAACACTCTATATTTTTCTAAACCTGAATTCAAAGTGTAAAATTAATCAGTTTCTTGTTTTTAGATTTCTTCCATTTGGAAAAGATTGAAGTCTATACTTATTGAGCCCTCAGGCTCTGAGAACGGCTCCATATTGTACAGATTAAACTCGGAAAAAATGCTCTCATGAAGTCTTTTCTGAGCCTTTTTTAATAATAAAGTTAAGTTTAAACCGTCATCTGCCGGGGATTCTTCCTTCTCCTGAAAGATTAAAACTTTTTCATTCAAAACTTGCACCCTGCCGCATTACAAACTTAATCAATCAAGCTTAGATTCTAAACTCTTTATAACTTATAAGATGGTGGTGAGATTAATTGTTTGCATTTATAATATAAAATTTTATTGCAATTGTTATTAATTTTTTAAATCTTTATGCAATTTTCACGATTGGTTACTTATTCAACATCTTAGGTCTCGTTTAAAAATTCGCTAAAAGATTAATTTCAGTTTGAGAGAAACCTCATTAGTAACACTTTTCTATAATAGGCATAATTATTTTCGAACCATTAACACCTTAAAAAAGAGTGGTTAAAGGCTAAAAAAATTCGATCCTTCGAACCATTTAACATACCAAAAGATTAGAAAAATGGTTTCAAGAAAGCATTTATTGGGAAGAATAAGCCACGAGATAAATGTATCAGATTGGCGAAAATCTTCATCGAAATCTTCGGATGCAGCGCGAACCTGGCTGACTCGGAGATAATTATGGGTAAGTTGAATCAGGAAGGGCACACTATCTCTGGGTCTTTAGAGGATTCTGACGTTGCTATAGTCCTTACATGTACTGTGAAGACCCCTACAGAAGTTAAGATTTGTAAAAGACTGCGAGAGTTAAACGGTTTAGGGAAACCTCTTATAGTCGCAGGCTGCATGCCAAAAGTGGAGGCGGAGCTTGTTAGAGAGGTAGCTCCTAAAGCCTCGATGGTTGGACCAAACAATTTTCTAAACATTATAGAAGTTTTAAATGATACACTCCGTGGTAAGAGAATTGAAGCCATCGATGGAGGCCCGATAGATAAAGTCTTTCAAAACAGGGTTAGAAAAAACCCTACTATCCATATTGCTCCAATCTCTACCGGATGTCTAGGATATTGCAGCTACTGTATAGTGAAGTATGCTAGAGGACGCCTCCATTCATTTCCAATTCAAGGTATAGTTGCAGATGCAAAGAGAGCTATAAGGGAGGGGTGTAAAGAGATTTGGGTGACTGCTGAGGACACAGCCTCATACGACTGGAATGGTTACAAACTTCCTGATGTTCTGCGAAATTTATGCAAAATTGAAGGGAAATTCTATATCAGAGTCGGGATGATGACTCCAAATCATGCTAAGCAAATACTAGAAGATTTAATCAAAGTCTATGAATCTGAGAAAATATTCAAATTTTTACATCTCCCCGTCCAGTCAGGTAACGATGAGATCCTTGAGAAGATGCGGAGAAACTACACTGTAGACGATTTTAGAGAGATCGTATACGAGTTTCGAAGGAAGATACCGGGTTTAAGCCTTTCAACCGACATCATATGCGGTTTTCCTGGAGAGACGGAAGACCAATTTCGTGACTCCCTCCATCTTATAGATGAGGTTAAGCCTGACGTTTTAAACATCTCAAGGTTCTGGCCTAGACCTGGGACAGAGGCTGAAAAGATGGAGGGGCAGATACATGGTAGAGAGACGAAGAGAAGGTCTCGGGAGATGAGCAAGTTATGGAGGCGCATCTCAAAAGAGAAAGGGTTTAAATGGATAGGTTGGGAGGGGGAAGCTTTGATTGACGAAGTAGGAGAGGTAGGAGAGGCTATTGGGAGAAACTGCTCGTATAAGACTATTGTATTGAAGGAGAATTTGCCTTTAGGTGTATTCGTAAAAGTGAAAGTTACAGGCTCAGGGATTGGATATCTTAAAGCTGTGAGAGTTTAGGAGTAAAAGCGTCTGGAGACTAAATGAGATGAGGCTTCTTTTGGACGAGATGTTTGCGGGTTTGAAAGAGCATCTCGAGATCTTCGGATGGGAGGTGCAGACTGCTCAAGAGGCTGGATTAAAAGGATCAAAGGACAAGGATATTGTTGAGTACGCTAGAAAGCAAGATTTGGTATTGATAACTCAAGATCAGAAATCCTCTGAATTAGCTGAACTGAAGGGAGTTAAGTTTGTCTACGTTTCGAGATCAATGATTGCGAAAATAGCCGACTCCGAGATCAGGAAAAAATACCAGAAAGAAGCATTCACAGGTTACTAGATGGCAACCTCACATTACAAGAGTACGTATAGAAAATGATGTTCTTCTATTCCTTTTTCAATATGTTTCGAAAACGCCATCTTAAAGTCTAAGCTCCTCCCATTCCTTGATTTCATTTAGGACGCGTATCTAAATAGAATATTTGTTCCTATTTTTCTTCAAACTTTCTCGATCTTTCTTAGATATTTCTCTATCTCCTCCTCAGCATTATCCGCGGTTATGAAGATCGGCACATTCTCCATTCCTGTAGCTATGTAACTGGAGACTAGCCACTCTCCTGGAATGAATTCCAGAGTCTTCTCCAATATAGACTTGTCTATCATGAAAGTATTGCTTATCAACCCTCTATCATAAGGGCGTGGAAGGGTTGAGATGAAGTATGTGTGAAGCTGCTGAAGTGCATTCGTGTTCAAGTAGGCTATCCGCTGAGTTGCAACACATCCTCCTAATCCGTATTTCCTTCCCTGTCTAAGGAGGCGCTCAACTTCTTCGCTACAGGTCTTATCGATCCCTTTCAAATTGCTTGGAGCGGAAACGAATTCTTGAGCCTCGTCGAAGACGAATAAGACATAGGGTTTCACGGTAAACTCTCTTTTACGGTTGATTAATATATTATGCGTTAGATCGATCACCGCCTGCTTTAGAGTCGTAGGCTCGCTTATGGAGAAGCAGATGAGCCTGTAACCCGCCTTTACAGCATTCTCAACATCTTCAATCGAGATCCCGCTTCTCTTTCGTTCAGAGATTTTGAAATAGTCCCTCATCTTGATGCGAGAGTTGAACCATCCGTAGAGAGCGCTCTTCTCATGTATTTTATACTCTTCAACGATCCTACCAGCGTCCGATATGATTTCTTCAACTAGATCCTCAGTCAGAGGGTCTTCTTCCCTTAGACCATTCTCCTCCATATAGCTTAGAACTGTTTCCTCTATGACTCGAAGAGCCTCAACGTAATTCGGGTTCCTCATGTTTTCATTTTTCAGAGTCTCGACATCATTTAAAAACTCGGAAAATTGAGGAGTCTGGAGCCTGCTTCTTCGGAGAAAGGAGACTCTGTTGAGGGAAAAGATCTTCCTAAACCCTTCCCTGACTCTTCCATCGTCCTCATATTTTCTAGGCTTGACGACGGAGTTGTTGAATTCATCCTCGTTTTTTATCTCGTTCTCGAAGATAATCATGGATGAAATCTCAGGGTCCGAGAACACGTCCATGAGAAGGAAAGGATACTCGCAGCTAATGTCAAATATTATAATTTTAACATCCTCATTGTGGAGGAGTAGACGGCGTAGAATATTTGAAAGCAGATTACTCTTTCCACCGCCAGTGAACGCGAATATGCCGAAATGATATCGAACCAGTGTATCAAAGTCTATGTAGAATGGGATTTTGTGTCCTATAGCCTCGAACATTTTTATCGTTCCTAGCCGTGGATCTATCCTAGCATCAGAGCATGTTTTACCCTGTTTGAACCCTATGCGTTCCAGAACCCTCTGGTTATACATCTTCATTATGAGCTCATGATTCAGGATATAGACGCGGCTTCCAACAATCGGATAAGAGAAACCCTTCACAAACCTCAGATTAGACTCTTCAAAATAGATATCGTAATTGACCGGAATACATGAGAGCTGGATCATCATCGTCGTTTTGTCATCAGTATCCCAATCTTCAACAGACTGTTCGATAACCTCAAACTGAATAGGATAGTACTGATAATCCCTAACAGCTGAAAGGCCGAAGTGAACTGGCCAGAATCTGATGACTTCTAGAAGCGTGTAACATTGAAAGTCTGGTTTAGATTTGAAGTTGCTTACAGCTAGAAGCATTCCATCATCCAACATTCTCAAAAGCGTTCTATCGTATCTCGCCTTGACTGTGCAGAGGTATGGCGAGGAAGTCCCTAGGCTCTCATCAACCGCCATCGGTGTTAATGAGACTCGTCCAAGTTTAGCGTCGAAGATCCCATCAAAATCTGTGAAAAATTCTTTAAGATGCTTTTCTACTCTGCTCAAGTTCGCTCCTCCTGTCTCTAAAGGTGCTCATGTAGAAGAGATGTCGTCTAAGATTGCGGTTATTTGAGATCCAGACTCTGCTGGAGTCGATGATCCTGCGCATCTCCTCGCAATTCCACTTCGCTATCTTGTCAGCTATGAAGAGGGGCATATTATGGCCGAAAACCTCAGGGATGCTCGACTTCGACATCTCTTTCAGCATCAGCATTATGAGAGTCTGTATCCTATTCTCTATATATCGGTGGCGATAAAGGATGACTTCAACGGGCTCCTCAGCACTCCCATATTGATGTAGAAACTTCATTACAGTATCTGGTCTTAAATCAAATTCAGGGTATACGAGTCTATCTATGAACAGCACATTACTCCTCAGTTGAGGATCGGTGGAAGCCTCCGCGAGCTGGATATAGCTTTTCAGAAAGAGCTTCTCATATATTATCCGGTTTCTCACAGCGCCGCTTACATATCCTTTCCTTCGTTTATCGAGTTCAGGGATTATCATTCTAAAAGCCGAGTCGTATTCGATCAGTGACCATGGAACTTTGAGACTCTCGTGATTCAAAGAGCTAAGATATTGAAGAAGAATCCTATCTGTGTTCGGTGCTTTCTCAAGGTGATTTAAAGATGAAGGAGGATCCCAAACATCCTCATTTATACAAACCGGTATGAGGTGATTCTTGAAGTCTCGAGCAGTTGTATCCTTAGTGATCCCTATGAGCATAATTCTATGCGTCCAGCACTCTTCAATCAATGCGTTTATGGAGAAGAGTGTCAAAAACGCGAGGTCTAGGCTTGTCAACCATTTGGTTTCCTCGCTAATCTCCACCTGCATCGGGTTATTACCCGCCGGCTCTTCGAATATTTGCCTCCCTAAATATTCGACTGCTTTCTTAACACGGTTCCAAGAATTACGATATCTTGAAGAAACCCTGTACTGATCATCTTCTCTCTCAAGAAAGCCTTCAGACACAGATTTCTCTAAAAGACTTGAAGCCCTTCTCTTCCTCTCAACGGTGTCTATGCCAAGTTCTCGGAATATGTCTTCAAGGCTTAAGGGACCTTTCTCCTCAACTTTGTAAGCAAGAGCATAGCGGAGATAATCCCCCCTCGGAGAAGGTATTCCGAGATCCTTGTTTATAATCCTGTGACGGTTATATAAGAGATCGACTTCATCGATCTCTTCCCCGCCGATTTTTAACCCGATCAAGGCAGAGGAGCGCCAAATCTTCCTCCTTCTAGTGTCATATATGAGACTACTCACCATGGTGAGTAGGCTTCTATCCACGAAAATTATGCGTGGAGGATTCTCAGAGGACGCAAGTTTATAGGCTAGGTAGAACTCGCTAAAAGTCATTATCCAGTTCGCAATCTCGGAGTTATTTACGATCGCCTCGTCATCAAGTATTTTATCCGCTGTTAAGCTTCTACCCTCCCCTGTCTCCAGATATCTCTCGTCGACTTCAACTATTTGATTAACATACATCGGTATGCATGAGGAGACTCCAATTCCTTTATCCATCAGCCTGTCTAAGTAATCTACTTTAGGCGGATCATAGCTGAAATCAACTGTACCTCTAGCAGCATAGGCTCCTCCGAAAAACACGACTATGTCGAATATTTTGTTAGTATACTCTGTTCCGTCGATGGCGGCGAAAGAGACTTTGGAAGATCCGAAGAACCTTTCCGCCGCGCTGAGAGCCTCTTCGTGGCTGAAAGAAGTTCTTATGAGGCGTATCAGAAACTCGCCGAAAAAATCTTTGAGCGGCTTCAGCCTAGTGGAGTAATCAGACACCTGATTTGAGATCCCTTTTAGGAGAACTTTTCCCGCATTCTTTATCTGGCGGTTGAGAGGGTTTGCACTCATCTTCTTTCGGTAAATCTAGAATCCTTTCACCCTTAAATTGGTTTCATGGTTTCAAAAATAGAGTAGGTTGGAGAGGCGTTAAGTATGCTTTGATAGCTCTACTTCATTTATTTCTTGGAGGGTATTTAGGTCATTCATTTTGATAATTTTATCAGATATCGTATATAATGTATCTTCAATGTAGAGAGACCTCTTCACAAAGTATGGAGAATCAAAGTATAGAAAACTCCTAGAGATGTAGTCGAGTTCTTCATCATGTGTGATTTTACCTCTAAGTTCTATGCCTTTTGAGGGGGAGATGCTGAACACGTAAGCTCCTTGGAAGATGAACTCGCCATAAGCATTTGGAGGAACCCCTTCAGGATAGATATCTGGATCTATCTTAGCCTCTAATACTGGAATAACGAGGAGGTTCTTCGATTTACTGAATAGGAAAGCTTTGTGATCCGTGAGAGCAGGCGAGTCGGTGCCACGATCGCCTATCTCATACTTTGCGATTTCCCGAGGCTTTGAGACATCGCTGACATCAAATAAAGATATTTTGACTCCTTGATACCAAGCAAAGTCCCCATCCTCTGCTTCGACAGTCTCTTTCCCTAAACCTATCAAATGCGTCTCATCGTAAGGATGGAGATAGTCAGAGTAGCCAGGAATCTTCAATTTTCCGAGAACTGACGGATTTGAAGGGTCTGAAACGTCGATAACGAATAATGGATCCACTTTTTTAAAAGTGACAAGGTAACATCGTGAACCCATAAATCTAGCCGAGTAGATCTCCTCCCCAGGAGCGAGGCCTTCAAGCTTTCCAACGACTTCTAGACTAGAGTCCAGCGCATAGACATTGTTCTTTAACCCCGTTCTAGGCCATTGATTACTTGTGGTGGTCGCGATCCTAAAATAGTCTTCATGCTCGTCCATTGAAAACTGGTTTAAAACCCATCCTGGGACTACTCCTTCGGCTGCGGGCTCGATTTTGTCATCATCGATCTCCAACTTGAATATAAGTGTCTCTTCTCTATGGGATAATCCTCTTTCGGCTTTTGGAACCGTTATGTAGATAGAGTTCATAGAAACGTAGATGTCATTCGCAGAACCTGTCAAAATTGTTTCATGGGAGATCGGTTTCTTCGAATCCTTGACGTTTAATGCGAATACGTTAATGTAGTTGTATGCGTTATCGGTTGAGTTTACGTAATGTATGGTCGACGCGGGGATCTCAACAGTCAAGTCATCCGTCTTTATTTTAGGCAGAGTTACATAGGTTGAGTTTGAGAAAACAGGCATATTAGAGATTAGGTATACATAATCTCCTATCATTCTAGATTCGACATAGAATCCGTCGAAATCGATTCTTCGCTCAAGCCTAGGGCTATTCCTATTTGAAATGTCAAAGATCTCTACAGTCGTCGAGGGTTCGTAGAAGATTCTTGGCATAGATTTGATGCCTATTGGAAATGGGATCACCTCTTCATGAAACACTATAACAATGAGCTTATCTCCATTTATGAAAATGTTTCCCGTGGATTCGTTTAACGGTATTATCGAAGATATCTTGGCTTCCTCAGGCGGGTAAGCCTCAACGATCACGATTGAGTCTCGAACAGCCAGGTAGATGTGTCTCCCATCAGTCTTAACTTTGTCAGCCTCATCAACCCCTTCAACTTGAATATTGGTGCCTGAGAAATCAATCGACTTTAGCGTGTCAATAGAATGCTCGGCAGTTACTCCGAACGAATTACTCCAGCCTCTAAACTTATAGTAAGGCATTACCTCTCGAGAAGCATTGTTGACGAAAGCCTTCAACTCGTGTTCAGAAGAGAACCTGTTTAAGATTTTAGAAGAAGACGAGGGAGAGGCTGAGAACTCTATGTTTAAGACAGGTAAACTCAACAGGACTCCTAATAAGACCCCTATAAAGGCGTATGAGAGAAGCTTTAAACGGCTCACCTGAAAGGCAAGTATCCGATACATGGCTATACAAATCCTAAGCATCAAATGGATATAATACTAGGTTTTAGAATAAGCGTTAAAAAGTTTAGAACACAATACTCTTAGGGTTCGGATATAAGCTAAGATTCTTAACTTTCCGTCTAAAGAAAGGAATTGGAAGGGGATAGTTTTTGTTAATAACTATCGTGGTTTTGAATGAAAAATCCTTGGACAAAATTTACGAATTTTCTAAAGAAACTCTCTCTAGGCGCCATGAGTTAATAGTCTTCCTCTACTCTCAAGGCGTTAAACTCATCCAGCTTGAGAAGTTTGAAGATTTGGAAGCACTTGAAGGGATTAGACTTCTAGCCTGCCAGACGAGCCTTAGAGAAAGTGGTTTTGATGCATCAAACCATCTAGAGTTGAAGACGAGTAGTTTGAGCGAGCTGGTTGAGCTCCTAGAGCGAAGCGACCGTGTGATCTTCATCAGGTGAAAGGGATGGATACTTTGATCATGATCAAGAGTAGAATAGACGTGGGAACTAGAGTCGAGGAAGGGTTGCGATTAGCAGCAGCTATGATTGGAATGGATCATATACCTCGCATCGTTTTCATTGATGATGGAGTTGAATGCCTCCTTCATGGAAACTCAGGCGGAGTTATCCTTGACTATTTGAGCACTATATCAAGTCTTATAGGGATCCACGTTCTTTCAGAGTCTATGATTGAAAGAGGATTGAAACTTGAGGATCTTGACCTGAAACCTTCTCCCATTGACACAGAACAACTTGTAGAGATGATGATCGAATGCAAGATTATAATAGCTTTTTGAGGTGATAAAAACGTTAGTAGTATTCTTAATCGGATCATATAGCGGATCGAAGACTGTTTTCAACCTGGCTGAGAGAATGAAAACAAAAGGGAATGAGATAATCCTAGTCTTCTTAAAAGATGAACTCTGTCTGAACAACTGTCCAACCGAATTCGCAGATTCAATTTACCTCTTAAAAACAGATCTAAAGGGTGAAGACTCATCTCAGGAGGTCAAATCAATAGATTACTCAGGGCTCCTAGATGTTTTGGAAAAATCTGATAAAGTCGTATCTTGGACCTAGCTTTCAACCCACCAAATCCAGCCCCTTTTCGAAGCTGAGAGTTCTCCTCTGATCGATCCCTTATTCCTGAGTTTGGTTAGAAAAACTATAGTCGAGTCAGGGCATCTCACTAGCCTCTTCTCAGTCTCCTGCTGGATCTCACGCGTTGTGAGAGGCTTACCAGCCGATCTTAAAATATCTATGATAAATTTTTCAGCCTTTTCCCCCTTCAAATCTTTTACCATGGTTTATATCAGCGTATAATCAACTTTTTTAACCCTTCTAACCATATGGAAATCAAGGTGATTAGTTTTGAAGCTTTTCACGGTCGGCCCAGTAGCTTGTTATCCTGAGGTTCTCCAGGAGATGGGTCGTCAAATGTATAGCCATAGGAGTAGAGAATACATCGATCTCCACTATGACACCGTAGAGAGGCTGAAGAGGTTCTTAGAAACGGAGAATGAAGTATTCCTCTTCTCAAGCACTGGGACAGGTTTCATGGAGGCATGTATCAGAAACTGCGTCAAGGAGAGGATTCTATGCTGCATAAACGGTGATTTCGGTCAGAGGTTCGCAGAGGTTGCAGTCTCGAATGGTAGAATAGTAGAGAAACTTGAATCAAGGCTTGGCGACCCTATCCTTCCAGAGGTTTTGGAGGACGCGCTTAAGACCCATCGAGAAGTCGAGGCAGTAGCCATCACGCATAATGAGACTAGCACTGGAGTAATAAATCCTCTCAAAGACCTAGTCTCTATTGCTAAAGAGCATGGTAAGATGGCCTTCGTCGATGCTGTAAGCTCCATGGGGGGTACCGAGATAAAAGTCGATGAATGGGGTATCGACGTATGTTTCACGAGTTCCCAGAAATGCTTCGGAGTGCCTCCAGGTCTCGCGATGGGAAGTGTAAGCGCTGAAGCTTTGAAACGATCAGAAGCAGCGGTCAATAAGGGATACTACTTCGATTTCAAGATCTGGGAGAAGGATCAGAAGCGGAGAGTGGGGACGCCGGTAACGTCTGTAATTCCTCAGATAGCAGGGCTTAATCGAGTGTTAAGGATGATTGAAGAAAAGGGGGGTAAAGCGCAATACTTCGACCTCTATAAGAAAAGGAATGAGAGAATAAGGAGAGGATTGGAGAAGATTGGCTTATTAACCTTCCCGAAGAGAGGATTCGAGAGTCCTACAGTGAGCTGTGTCAATGCCCCCCAAAACATGAAGGGAACTGAAATCTACGCTAAGATGCGGGAGAGCGGCTACGAGCTCGCTCAAGGATACGGAACGCTGAGGGAGAAAACCTTCAGGATTGGAAACATGGGATACATAGAGCTTGAGGATATAGACTCGATGCTGACTGTTTTAAAAGACATCTTAGGTAGATAATAATTAGCAAACTGCAGAATATGTTTGATAATTCTTTCTAATTCTATGAAATTCATAACTAAAAATCATTAATATATTAAAATAAGAAAGAATTAATAAAAGAAAAAAATACCAAGTTATAATAAACTAGAACTATCAATCTTAAAATAAGTATATGTCATGTTTTTAAGGCAAACTTATCCGAGATAGAATTCATCTAACCCATGAAGTCCGTCAAAAGCTTTATTCCCACTTTACAAAACCTATAAACGTGTCAAGTATCGGAGAGCAGAAAAATAGTAAATTTTTGCTAACTAGGCTTCCCTTTATAGACTTCACTCGTGGTATTGCAATGGTTCTCATGGCATGGGATCACGTTTCAGGATTCTGGAATCCTGGTCATCGAGGCAGCGAAGGGTTGCTGGGCAATCGAACAGTCTATCCTGACTTCACCCAGTTTCTTTTAAGGTTCATAACGCATTATTGTGCCCCAATATTCATATTTTTAGCGGGTACATCACTGGCATTGTCTACGCATAAAAGATTATCGACTGGTGCTAAACAAAAAGAGATTTCATACCACATTTTCAAGAGGGGTGTAGTCTTGATTCTGCTCGCTGTCTTTGTAGAGTCACCTGCATTTGGTGCTTCACCTCTATATTTTGGGGTGATATCGTGTATAGGATTATGTTTTATTATATTTAGTTTCTATCGTCGATTGCCGACTCTAGCTATTCTTACTGTTTCAATACTGATAATAGTGGCTCATCCTTTCCTAAATCTTAGTTGGATACCAGACACAAATCCTGCAGGTTACTATTTGCGAGTCATCCTACACGAACCAAGCTTTCAGAGGTATCCATATGAAGGACTATACCCCATAATCCCTTGGATAGGTGTTATGGGTCTCGGATGGTGCTTTGGCACCTTTCTATTAACTTATGATTGGTCTAATACAATCAAGCTCATAGCTAGTCTTGTCGGAGCTGGTGCGGGTTTACTTAGCGCCTGGTTTATTGTAAGGCTTTTCAACGGATTCGGCAATCTTGTCCCAAGGACTGGAGAAACGCTTGAGGATTGGCTTTTCGTATCAAAGTATCCACCAGATCTTGCCTTCATTCTCTGGACTTTAGGCGGAATGTCATTTTTATTAGCCCTCGGGCTAGCTCTTCAGCGCTGGAAAGGATTCGAAAAGGGCATAGCTGGTGTGATACTCTCCTTTGGAAGAGTCCCCTTATTCTTCTACCTCGCCCATTTATGGTTTTATCGTCTAAGACCAGTATGGATGACTAGACCGCCCTTTCAGCTTGATCTACTCTCAACAGGCGTTTTCTGGATTGTGGGGTTAACCATTCTATGGAGACTGTGTTTAAGATACGAGAGGATAAAGAGCGCGCATCCTGACTCACTGCTCAAGTATATTTAAACAAACCATCAGAAAATAGGCTCTGTCGGATCGTTCAAAACACTTGCAATAATTCAAGAGGTTACGCTTAGGATTTCTCTCTAAAACAGTAACATTGATCTTTACCCCTTTTTACCTAGATGGAAGCCTTAAACTATGCCCTTGAACCGCTTTTCTTAAAAAACCGAATATACACTTCTCTTTTCGGTTAAACCTTATGATACCTAGAGCATTAACGATAGCAGGATCAGACTCCGGCGGGGGAGCCGGCATTCAAGCCGATTTAAAGACTTTTGCATCTCTCGGAGTCCATGGAATGAGCGCTGTGACCGCTATCACAGCTCAAAACACTGTTGGAGTGGAGAAGATTCACGATGTGCCTGTCGACGTGATCAGGTCGCAGATTAGGGTTGTGATGGAAGATATTGGGGTAGACGCTGTAAAAACAGGTATGTTACATTCTGAGGAGATCGTCACTGCTGTTGCAGAGGAACTGAAAAAAGGAGAGTTCCCTATCGTCGTCGACCCCGTAATGATAGCTAAGAGCGGGGCAATCCTGCTCAAGCCTGAAGCGGTCGAAGCTGTTAAGAGAGAGATAATCCCCATAGCAACAGTCATAACTCCGAATAGAAGAGAAGCCGAGTACCTAGCAGAGACTGAGATAATAAACCTAGATGATGCGAGAAGGGTCGCAAAGAAACTCTCAGAACTAGGTCCTGACGCAGTGATAGTTAAGGGAGGGCATATGCCGACTCATGGAGAATGCATTGACATTCTATACTGGAATGGATCCTTCAAAAGCTTCAGCGGTTCCTACATAGAATCTAGAACCGATCATGGAACAGGATGCACTTTTTCTTCAGCCATAGCAGCGGAGCTGGCTAAGGGTAAAGAGCTAATAGAAGCTGTGGAAGTAGCGAAGAAGTTCATCATCAAAGCTATAACTTTTGGGCTCTCCATTGGAAAAGGTCATGGTCCAGTCAACCCGATGGCTTGGCTGGAGAATAAGGCTCAAAGATACGATGTTTTAGAAGAGATGGATAAGGCAATCAGGATCTTAGAGTCCAATCCGCATACGCCTCGGATCGTGCCTGAAGTCCAGATGAATCTTGCAATGGCTCTCCCATATGCTACGGATCGGTCTGAAGTCGCCGCGATCCCTGGGAGAATTGTGAATCTTGGTGGATCCGTCAAAGCGAGTTCCCCTCCAAGATTTGGAGCATCCAAACACGTCTCAAGCGCGGTTCTAGCTTTGATGAAGATCGACTCTTCGTTTAGGTCTATCCTCAACATTAGATACTCTCTTGAAGCTCTCAAAGCGGCGGAGGAGATAGGCTACAAGGTATCGTTTTACGATCGCACTAAGGAGCCTGAAGAGGTTAAGAATGTCGAAGGGGCGACTATACCATGGGGAGTTAAAACCGCTATCGAGAAGGCGGGGAGAGTCGTGGATATCGTCTACCATCTAGGCGATGTAGGTAAAGAGCCGATGATTTTGGTATTAGGAACGAGTGCTACAAACGTCGTGGAGAAAGCGTTGAAAATAGCTCAGAGACTACCATAAACTCAGGTGATCTCATGAGTTTCTCAGATGTTTTGAGGAGAGAAGCTGACAGGATCTGGCAAGCCATATTTCACCACCCATTCATATTAGAGTTGTCAGATGGTACTTTGCCTTTAGAGAAGTTCAAATTCTATATTCGGCAGGACTACATCTTCCTCCACGAGTTTTGCAGAGCCCTCGCAGTCAGCGGGAGCAAAGTCGAAGACCAAAAAGAGCTGAAACAGTTTTCAGAGTTTCTATACAATACTGTCAATGTTGAGGTAGAATCGGAGGAAGAGTTAGCTAATATGCTTGGAATGTCTCCAAGCGAGCTTAGAGAAGCCAAACCTTCTCCGACGAACTATGCTTATACCCGTCACCTACTAGCTTCGGCGTATGCTGATTCTGTTGGAGGATTTATGGCAAGTATAATGCCATGCGTCCAGAGCTATATGGAGATAGGTGAGAGGTTAAAATCATCGATTAACTTGAGGAGGAATCCGATATATGAGAGATGGGCTTCAACATACTGGGGGAAAGAGTATTCAGAATTAGTTTATAGGAGAAGAACCATGCTTGACGCTCTAGCGGAGAAAGCTGGAGAGGCAGAGCTCGACTTAATGAGGCGTAGATATATCATAAGTAGTAAGTATGAGTTTATGTTCTGGGAGATGGCGTATAATCTCGAAGAATGGCCTATATGAGATTTTTAATTTCTTACATTTTAAAAGCTGGGAGGGATATTTATCTAAAAGGATTAAACCAGCAAGTTTTATACTTACAAAGACTTCCATTGGTTTTACAAATCTAGAACTGTGTTTGAAGGTTTGAAAAATGGCTAGACCAAGATTCGACGAACTATATCCTATAAAAGGAAATTATAAGCGATTTGATCAGAGAAATACTGCCTTTGAGTTGCATCGCAGAAAAGGAGGCGTACCTTTCAGCTACGACTCGGATGAGGAGAGGGCGAAGCGAATCAACAAAAAAGTTTACGGATATTCTTTGTTAGATTACGCTTTCAAAGATGCTGCAGGGTTATACGAAACCATCCCAAACCAGAAAGGAGGCATGAACACAGGCTTCTATTCATGGAAACCTCTCATTAATAGGAATCAAAACATTTTTGAGAGATGGAAGGGCTCACCTGAAGAGGCTTCAAGGATTGTGTCTAAGGTAGCTAAATATTTTGGTGCTTTAGATGTCGGGTTCTGCGAATTAGATGAGAGATGGGTTTACAGCCACAGCTCCGATTGGAGAGAGATCGTATTCGAAGACGTTGAAGAGGGATATGTGACGAATAAGAAAGCCGTCATCCCTAGAAGCCACAGATGGGTGGTGGCTATGACAGTTCCAATGGAGTTAAAAGAGAACAGTTTTGCGCCAACAGTCCTAGACATAACAAGTAATATGGGGTACAGCCGTATGCACATTTTGGCAGGGCAAGTAGCTGAATTCATAAGAGGGATAGGATACCACGCCATCCCGATGGGAAATGATACTGCCTTAAGCGTCCCTATAGCTATTCAAGCTGGTCTCGGCCACGCAGGGCGCCATGGTCGGCTCATCACATGGAAACAAGGACCCTTAGTAAGGATCTGTAAAATCTTCACAGACCTCCCTCTAAAGATAAGCCCGCAAGCATCCCAAGGCATAATAGAGTTCTGTGAAGTCTGTAAAAAATGTGCTAAGCATTGCCCCAGCAAAGCCATCCCTTTTGGACCACGAACATGGGAAGGTAAATGTAAAGCTAACAATCCGGGCGCCTTGAAATGGTATTCGGATGAAGAGGCGTGTTTCGACTACTGGAATAGAGTTGGTTCAGGATGCGCGATATGCTTCAGAGTCTGCAGCTTCACCAAACCTAAGGGGCTGACTCATAGCATGGTAAAGTGGTTCATCAGAAATATTCCTCGTCTGAACAGGCTCTGGGTCTGGATGGATGAACATCTTGGATACGGTAAAATGGGGAATCCCGAGGAGTACTGGAAAGAGGAATAGAAAACTAATCATAAAAGTTTAGTTAACCTTAGGGTGGGATCTACGTAAACCGATGCTTAAAACAGCCTCTTCCTACTATGAGGTAAAACCTTAATTACTGCAAGTATTATTGACTGCTTTATGTTGTATTTTTCATACGGTTCGTTTCTTGATTTTGAGACTTTGAAGAAATACTGCCCTAATGCTCGAATCGTAGGTAAGGCTATTCTTCCAAATTGGGAGGTGCAGTTCAACTTTCTTTCCAGAACTTACAATGGAGGAGCGACTGGGATAGAACCAGCGATTGGCAAAATCGTCCGAGGCGTCGTCTATGATGTCCCAGACGAGGAAATGATCGTGCTTGACAAAGTGGAGGGGACGCATGAAGGAATATACTTTAGACAGACAGTAATCGTAGTCGATGAACAAGGCAGGCCAGTAAAGGCTGCAACGTATAGAACCACGAATCCGAGGGGTCCATACAAACCTACAAAAAAGTATCTGAGCCTCATGATAAAAGGTGCTAAAGAACATAGATTAGATGAAGAGTATATTAAAGAACTAGAGAAAATAGATACTTTAGATTAAACATAAAATATGTTCATATATGTTTTGTTTCGAAAATTAAACTTTTATGTTTATTAATAGTAAGCTTAAAATAATGGTGGGCCGGGCCGGGATCGAACCGGCGACCGCCTCCACGTCAAGGAGGTGTCATACCACTAGACCACCGGCCCTATTCTTGGTTTCTACGTTGAATCCTATATGCTTGTTGATGAATAGTATCTCCTTTTTTATATTTTTGTTTTTAGAATAATTAACAAAGGATTTCTTATGATAAATGTAATTAGGAGCTAAATACGTTTAGAGTATGATCTTGTTGTTACCGAAGCTCAGCGACGGGGAGAATAAGCTATTCTTCAAGACTGGTGGAGAATGGTGCTACATATGGACCCCGCCAAAGTTCAAGAAGCAAGGGAAGATTCCTGTCATCATTCACCACCATGGTGCGAGGGGTTATGTGAGGGAGGGAGAAGCCGACTGGCTTGACGACCCTTTGAAGAAGAGTTACCTAAAAGCAGTAATGGATGGTGTAGGATGTGCTATAGTCGGCTCTCACGCTGGCGGAGACCATTGGGGCAACCAAAAATCAGTTGAATCAAATTATGCATTGTTTAAAGCTCTAATCGAGAGCCCTTCGATAGACCCGGGTCGAGTGGGATTGATTGGAGGGGGGTCTAGGAGAGCACTCGTTTGGAACTCTATTGCTGGACCGATGGCTAACCGTATTAAGGCTGTCGCCGTAATACAAGCGGTCAGTAGTCTAGAAGCCATAATAAGAGAGCAGAAGTTTAGGAAGGCCCTCCTAGACGCCTTTGGATTACCTGAGGAGACTAGCGATGAAGACGCTATAAAGACGATAAAGCCTTATGACCCTTTACCGAAGCTTCAAAGATTAAAGAAAGGGAGTAAACTCCCAAAGACAGCTATTTTTCATGGGGCGGAAGATGAGAATATCCCTGCTCGAACCCATGCAATACCGTTAGCGGAGGCTTTGAGGAAAGCTGCAGGAGATGTGACTTTAGAGGTTTTTCCAGGAGTAGGTCACGCGGTTTATGCTATGGGGGAGCCGATTAAAAAACGTCTAAGAGACTTTTTCGCATCATCTCTCTAACACGGATTCCGTTCGGGTTTTGATTAGTCCCATCTTTTCTAATAGTTTGAAATACTTCATCAAATACTCTAGATTCGTTCTCCCGGCTTCTAGATTCACTAGCTCCGATATTTCGAGGAGGTTTCTCTTTCCATCGGTCCAGTAAAGAGCTAAAGTCGACAAAACTTGGTCTTGCCCGTAGTCTTTTCTCATTTTCCATGATGATTCCCTATCTTTCTCGTCGAGCCTATTCAACCAGTATCTCGTCGCCGGCGGTCCTCGGTAAAGTCTTACAGGTATCATTTTCTCTGCCTCCCTATCTAGCAAGCTCGGTTCCTGTATTTTCTTCGGCTTCAACGGCATGTTTCTCAAAAGAGCGTAATTCGCAAGGGTCTCCTCTGCCAGTCTTATACTTTTGCTTATAGCTTCGTTCAGATCTTCCATTAGACGCTCTTCAAACTTTTTGAATATCGGGTTGTCTCCACCCACCTTCTCAAAACTTTTTATCAGCTCTAATCCCCTTTTACTGAAATACTTCTCCTTCTTCTCGAGAAGGCTTAAGGCTTCAGCCAGCTTTTCAGAGGGGTCACTGCTGACCTCTGCTTTGCGTAAAACCTCCGAGGAGAATCTTTCCGTCGAAGACAAGACCTCTCGCTTATAGTGTAACGCTGCTTCACTCATCAACCATGATGCCTCTTCAAGCCCCATGTCAGCAATAAAATAGGCATATGTGGCAGTGATGAGGGCAACTCTCTTCAGCATTTCAGGGTCAACTTTATCTATAGTATCAAAACTCGTATGGTAGAACTTATCTGGCCACTGGTTGAGCATGGGGCAAGGTATGCCTACAGATGGGTCGGAGAGTATGTAATGGTCGCTCCCTCCTGAGAATAGGGTAACCGAGGATCTAAACAGTGGATAGCTTGAGGTCCCCGCCAAGTTTTTAGCCTCGCCTTTAACCTCTTCGAGGATTTTCTCCAGCAACACGTTAACGAAAGATTGCGTTGATTCAGGGGTTTTCTCAATGTTCAGTGAGCTTCCGCACAGGTTCTGGTTCTCTCCGACCATATCTAGGTTCAAGGCAGCAATGACCTTTGGAATGCGATATTCATTTTCAGAGAGCCAAGCATACGTCCCCGTCATCTCCGGGACGAATAGGAACTTTATTGTCCGCTTCGGCTTTCTGAGGCTACCTGTATCTATGAGTCTCTGTAAGGCTCTTGCAGCTTCCATTGCGGCTCCAACTCCTGAAGCGTTGTCATTTGCAGAGTGTTCCGGATGGCATATGTGAGCAACAACCAGAACCTCTTCATCAGTTTCGCCTAAAATTGATGCGCTAGCATTTTCAATATTTCCCTTTTTGAAGCTCGAATCAATCTTCGCCCAGACTTTAACAAACCCGTCTTTCTTATTCACTTTTTTCACTAAGCTTCTAAGCCATCTGCCCGTCCTTGGAGAGAGGACGAATCCGAAGCAGGGTCTCTCTGATCCCGTCCACCAAAAGCTTGTGTATTGGAGGGCGTCGTCGATATCTCCTTCTTTACGAACCGGTGGGAACGTCCGCATCCCATCGAATATTATTCCAATCGCATTTCTCCGCTCTACAGCGAGTTCATGGACGCGCATTACATCCCCGTTTGTAATAACCATCTTTCCTTCAACGTCTAATCCCTCGTAGTCGGCTTCTTCCTCGCCGTTTTCTAGAATGATAACTTCGGCTCTGCAGCACTCATTAGGCGTAGGATGGCTCCTCTGGATCACGCTGAATTTGGATTCCATCCATCTTGCAAGGCAACGCGCCTCATCTTTAGGCTCGATAAGCCTTAATTCAGCGTCTCTGCATACCCATTCCGGAAACATCTGGTTACTCCAGAAAAAGATGTTCTCATCCGCTGGATATTCACTTAATTCGGTTTTAAGACCAAAGTCTCCAAGACGAGTTAAAGTTTGGTTAGCCGCAGATCTGATCCCTGGACTCGCCTGTATCCTGTGGTAACGTGTTATTTCTGAGACGAAGTTAAAAGCAGACAAGCCTGAAACTTCATCTGACAGTTTCTCTAAGATAGGCTTAAACATGAATTGAAATTAGTCTTTTATAGTATTAAGTATGATCCGCAAGCTTCTTTGCTTCAGGAATTTTTGGATAAGCTTTAAATAAAAAACCGGGATCCTAAATTCGTTAGCCGCGATAGCTCAGCCTGGGAGAGCGCCCGACTCCGTTGGCTTATCTCCACGGAGGGCGATGCTGAAGACCGGGGTGTCGAGTGTTCAAATCACTCTCGCGGCACCATTCTTAATATCGTTTTGCAGAATAAAGGGAACGAAAGCTTTTTCAGTCTTTTCGACTTCTCCGAATAAAATTAAGGTGATACAGGATGAGGCTGAAGGTTATGTTTTTACCCTTGCTAAGTTTAATCCTCGTATTTATTCTATGCGTGAACACGAATGCTCAACTACCTGAGAAGCCAGCGACCGTTATGATAGGAGTAAGACTTGCAAACGTTGAGAAAATCGACCTACAATCGAACAGTTATAAACTTGACTTCTATCTATGGTTCATCTTTGACCCCGCTGAGATAAGTCTCAACGATGTTAAAGCTTTCGAATTTTTAAACGGTGTCCCCTCGAAAGAGCTCATATATGAGAATGAGACGGAAGGTTTCCTAGAATATCGTGTTAAAGGAGACTTCGTGAAAACTTTTGACTTCTCTCACTATCCTTTCGAGTCTCAAAACCTAGTCATCTCAATCGAGCATAAGAACATGAACACTACCTATCTCATATACGAAGTCGACCCAGATTCCAGCATAGACTCGGAGATTAACATTGTTGGATGGGATATTAAGAGATTTGATTTACAGATTGTTGAACACCGTTTCAGCGGCACTACGTTCTCCAACTTTGTCCTAAACCTTGAGGTTCAGCGCCCTTTCTTCTCATCCTTCATAAAGAGCGTCCTACCAGTCTCAGTCATCACCACCATATCTCTCCTAACCTTCTTCATCTCTCCTCAGAATTTTTCCCAAAGGATAAGTTTAGGGGTTACAACCTTGCTATCCGCGTCGACGTTTCATCTAGCCTTAATCGGAGGGATCCCATCCACAGGTTATCTTACACTCGCCGATCGGATGATGCTATCCATATATATAATCTTCCTCTACAATCTTTCAACCTCAGTTCTCATAATGAGGCTAGTAGACTTCAAGCAAATTGAAAAGGCTCAGTTGCTAAACAAAAAGGCGGCTGAGATGCTTCTAATACTAATCATAATACTAATAGTCATACAACTAATCATAATCAATTGAACCTTTTAATGCCTTCAAACACAATCTTTTTCAATTCCTTCTTTAAAGGAACATTATAAATCAATTAAAATCCAATTCGTCCATCTCAATAAATATAAGTTGTTCTATTGGAGTCTAGTTTCGAAAGAGATTGAAGAAATCAGAAAAACTCGACAACTATTGCTAATCCCTCACAGTCTCTCCTTGTCTCTCTTCCGGTTCGTCCGAGTCAACATCCATATAGTAGTGAACCGATACTCTGGTCGTGGATGCTGAAAAGGTTTCTCCATGTTTATCAAAGGCTAAACAGTTCATGCCACCCAGCTCTTTAAGGGAATTGATATCCCTCATTGCTTTGATGCACGCATCTTTTACCTTCAACCCATTATCCATATAGCTGACTATTGTCCGAGCAGTGGAGAGCCTGATAGCCAACTCTCCTCGACCAGTACAGGCTGCGGCTCCAACACGGTTATCACAGTAGTTTCCTGCACCTATGATCGGTGAGTCTCCAACCCGACCCGGAAACTTCAATGCAGTACCACTTGTAGAAACCCCTGAACATACGTCTCCTCGATCATCCATCGCCATCACATTAACTGTTCCATGATAATCGTCTGCTAGTTTGCTATACCACTCTCTCAGATCGAAGTTCTTGATGTAATCGATAATGTATCCTTTTTCGCTGAATCTCTCATCAAGCTTATCCAAAGAATCTTCCAAAAACGCTTTGTAGATTGTTCTACTCTTCTCTGTAAGAAGTTCACTTTTCTTAAAGCCCATCATCTCGGCGAAGAGCTCAGCGCCTTTACCGACGAGAAGCACATGTGGAGAGTTCTCCATCACCTTCCTAGCTATCGATATTACGTTAACATAGTTTTCAACTGCCGCAACCGCACCCGTCTTCAGAGTGCGCCCATCCATTATTGACGCGTCCAGCTGCACAACCCCCAGCATATTCGGAATCCCTCCGAGACCCACACTAGTATCCATGGGATTATTCTCAACTGCATTAACCGTTGCTTCGACGGCGTCTAACGCTGAACCTCCTCTTCTTAAGATCTCCTTTCCAATATGCAAAAAGTCTCGAGCATTGACAGTTCCTATAATGAATGGTTTAACCATTTAAAGCCTCCAATTAAGAATTCATGAATAACGTCAACTATTTAAAACCCATTCCAAGGAAGTATCAACAAATCCTAAAATTCATTTTAACCTATAATTTTTTATTTGAACGATGACCTCCTTCCTTTGGTGCTCCTATTGTCCAGTGATCATAAAATTTAACCCCATAAAAAGATGCTTCAATAGAAGCTTTCCTGACAATGATTGGAGGATGAAGAGAAACGTTCAAGCAGTTTGACATGAATATCGAGCTCCCTAAAATTGAGCATGAGATTCTAAAGTTCTGGAAAGAGAACGAGATATTTGAAAAGAGAAGAGCCAAGAATATAGGAGGAAATCGATGGAGCTTTATAGACGGTCCAATAACAGCGAATAATCCTATGGGCGTTCATCATGCATGGGGACGCACATACAAGGACGTCTGGCAAAGATACTGGGCTCTGAAAGGATTTGATGAAAGATACCAGAACGGGTTTGATTGCCAAGGATTATGGGTCGAAGTGGAAGTTGAGAAAGAACTTGGTTTCGAATCTAAGCGAGATATCGAAGCTTACGGAATAGCAGAGTTCGTTAAGCGTTGCAAGCAGAGGGTTTTAAACTATGCGGCGATTCAAACCGAGCAGTCTATCCGCCTCGGTATGTGGATGGATTGGGATGATCCTGAAGAGCTTAGAAAGCTTTCAAAGGCTTTAGAAAATCCAGAAGAAGAGATAGTATATCGAAGCCCAAGAGGCTCAGTAAAGGGGAGGCCTGAGCAGATAATCGGGCGGCTAGGATCCTTCGCATTTGGTGGAAGCTATTTCACCCTCTCCGATGAAAATAATTATATGATTTGGAAAGCCCTGAAGATCTGCCATGAGAAAGGCTGGATCTACAAGGGCGCAGACTCTATGCCATGGTGCCCGAGGTGCAGCACAGGCATCAGCCAACACGAGATAGTTACAGAGGGCTATAGAGAGATAACTCACCCCAGCATATATGTTAAATTCCCGCTGCGTGAGAAAGAAGGGCATCTACTCATATGGACGACGACGCCTTGGACACTCACCTCGAACGTTGCAGTAGCCGTCCATCCAGACTTTACATACGTAAAAATAAGATTGGACGGAGAAGTATACTACCTTCTAAAAAGCCGTCTAGGAGAAGTCTTCCGAGAAAAGAGCTTCGAAATACTAGAAGAGTTCAAAGGCATCCAAATGGAAGGATGGCGATACACTGGGCCGTTTGACGAGCTAGATCTCCCGAAGAAGCTCAGGGCCCCTGAAGCCCACAGAGTGATCCTATGGGAGGGCATAGGAGAGAACGAAGGGACGGGGTTAGTCCACATCGCCCCAGGTGCAGGTAAAGAGGATCTGATGCTAGGCAAAAAATACGGGCTACCAGTTATTGCACCTCTCGACGAGTTTGGCGTATTCACCTCAGGTTTCGGCGCTCTCTCAGGTACACACGTTTTCGAATCTGCGAAGCCATTATTCGAAGATCTTGAAAGAAAGGGACTTGTATTTCGAATCGAGGATTATACGCACAGGTACCCTGTCTGTTGGCGTTGCGGAAGTGAATTAGTCTTCAGGCACGTTGAAGAATGGTTCGTCTCCATGGGTGAAAAACTCGATAAATCCTACGAGGAGATCACGCCTGAAGAGAAGGAGAAAAACCTCCGGTATCAGATAATGGACTCAGCATCGCAGGTCAGATGGATCCCAGAATTCGGGTTAAAACGGGAGTTGGATTGGCTTCGAAACATGGAGGATTGGATGATCTCAAAGAAAAGGTTCTGGGGTCTCGCTCTACCAATATGGGTCTGCTCAGAATGCGGATGGTTCGACGTAATCGGGGATGAAAGAGAGCTGAGAGAGAGGGCAATCGAAGGATGGGAGACCTTTGAAGGCCATTCTCCTCACAGACCGTATATAGACGCCGTTAAGATCAAATGCGAGAAGTGTGGCCGAACTGCCTCAAGAATACCTGATGTAGGTAACCCATGGCTAGATGCTGGGATAGTTGCTTTCTCAACTCTCAGATACCGGGATGACCCTGACTACTGGAGAAAATGGTTCCCCGCAGATTTCATCACGGAGTCATTCCCAGGACAGTTTAGAAACTGGTTCTACTCTATGCTAGCCATGAGCACGATACTCTCAAGGCAGACACCCTTTAAGACTTGTCTGGGTCACGGAAGCGTCCTCGCAGAAGACGGTAGAGAGATGCATAAAAGCTGGGGAAATGCCATCTGGTTCGATGACGCCGCTGAGACGATGAGCTCAGACGTCATGAGATGGATGTACTGTACCACCAAGCCTGAAAACGATATGTTGTTCGGGTATAAAAGAGCTGCAGAGGTTAAGCGAGACTTCTTTATACCTTTACTCAACGTTTACAACTTCTTTGCCATATATGCTGAACTGGACGGGTGGGTTCCTAAGCAGGAGCCTAAGAAGCTATCCATCTTGGATGAATGGATCATCTCTAAGCTTAACAGACTAGTAGAGGAAGTGACAAAAGCTCTGGACAACTATGATGTGTATTCAGTGACTGTGGAAACCTGGCAGTTTTTAGATCTACTCTCAAAATGGTATGTTCGGAGGAGTAGGAGGAGGTTCTGGAAGAGCGAGGCTGACGACGATAAGGATGCTGCCTACTCGACCCTATATACTTGTCTGAAGAAGCTGATTATCCTATTAGCCCCCATAATTCCCTTTATAACTGAGGCCATCTATCAGAAAATGGTTAGGAACGCCGAACTAGGCTCTCCAGAAAGCGTCCATCTGAACGACTGGCCGGTAGCGGATGCCCGGTTAATTAAAGAGGATCTCATCGAAGACATGGATTTAGCTATAAAGGTTGCTGGTCTCGGGAGAGCTGCACGCAACAGAGTTGGAATAAAACTCCGCCAACCCTTGAGCGAGGCTGTAATTATTTATCCTAGCAAGATAGATAGCTTGAAGAAGCTAAGCGACATCATAAAGGACGAGCTTAATGTTAAGGAGCTGAGGTTCTCCTCCGATAGAAATACTCTCATAAAACACGAAGTTAAGCCGATTCCGCGCCTATTGGGTAGGAAACATGGTAGAATATATCAAAAAATTGTCGAGAAACTGGAGACAATGTCAAGCGAAGATATCGAGAGACTCTCCTCAGGACGATCAATAACTCTGCAAATTGAAGATTCCTCTATAGAGATCCTCTCGGAAGAGGTCAGCATAAACGAAGTCCCATTAGACGGGTACTCTGTCATGGAGGAGGACATACTCGTAGGCGTGAGTACTGCCATCTCTGAAGATTTGGAGAGTGAAGGGCTCGCCAGAGACATAATCAGGAGAATACAATCTCTCAGGAAAGAAGCGAACTTTAACATAGAGGATACAATCGAGACATACTACTCTGGTGAAGCAGAGCTAGAGTCGGTATTCGAGACTCAACATGAACTAATCTCTGCAGAAACCCTCTCAGCTGCTTTAATCAAAGGAGAACCACCGAAAGGAGCCTATGTAAAAGAGTTCGAAATCGAAGATATGGTTTTGAGGATAGGATTAGTAAAGAAAGTTAAAAGCTGAGGCTTCATATTCCTATTGTTTTTTAAAAGACTTGAAAGGTTAAATCACTTACTACCAGGCTTAACTAAGCCTAGTAGTGGCCTCAGTTTAACTCTGATCGCTCATTTCTCGCTCTAATGCCTTCACATCATCGGCTAAATATCATTAAGCCCAAGCGGTATTAATTAGGGTTTTCTCGATTTTGATAAAAAATTAGGGTTACTCTATGTCAATCTTTCTTCCAGTAGTTTTCTGTCTCTTTTTCAAAATTGTTTCCAAAATACCATTCTTATATGTTGACCGAGCTGAGGACTCGTCAACCTCGGACGGGAGTTCCAACTCTTTGTAATACTTTCTTTGCGGGGTGTCTACGCTTATAGTTAGGGATTTAGATGTTGCATAGAGTTTAATATCATTTTTTTCAACTCCTGGAAGTTCTGCAATAATCCTGATCGTATCCCCTTCATCAACGATATCCACTAGCGGCTCCCTTTGATCCTGTAAATCTAGCGGAGGTCTACCTTCCCTTTCGAATGCAGGTTTCATATTGCCAAATTCCGTGATTATAGGTTTACCATCAGGTCCAATTTTCATCGAGTAACCATATACAAAGGGACCGTACTCTCTTCTCACAGTACCATTAGGTAGCTGGAACTCTCTAACCATGTCTCTTGGCACGATTTTATCCATATTTTTCATAATATCTGCCATTTCTTTCTCCATTTCTTCTACCATTTTATCTATATCTGGAAAAAAGAAGGGTGTTCTTCTAACTCTCATTTTTTTTGACCATTCATCCCAAGCTTTGAACCATTCATCCCAGAATGATGACACTAACTTCACCTGAAGAGATTCAAGGTGTTCTTCCTTTAATACTTTTTCACATCGCTTAAATCGGTCTCTTCTTTTTATTACTGCAATGGCTGTAGAGACTATACTCGTCGCTTATGGGGAGTTGGCACTGAAGAGTGACTACGTTCGCAGGAGCCTAGAGAGGAGGCTAGCATCTAATATATCTTATCATCTTAGGCGGAACGGTTATAATGGGGCGGCTGTATTATGTAGGTTCGGCAGAATTTACGTTGAAAACGCCTCATTCGATTCCGTTGGTATCATCTCCAATGTTTTCGGAGTAGTTTCAGTTATGCCTTCTCTGAGAACATTATCTGAGAAGGGTTCTATAATTGAGCTCGCTCTTGAGGTCGCCTGTCAGAGGATAGGTGCAGGGCAATCTTTCGCGGTTAGACCTAA
>JAGTQU010000012.1 GCA_018396695.1 Candidatus Bathyarchaeota archaeon
AGATGTGTTGATGTTTGCCCGACTCAGGCATTTACTGGAGCGGCATTCAACCCAGCTGAGCCGAGGGAAGCCAGATTCAAGGCTAAGCTTTGCGAAGAATATACGGATAATCGGATCTCCATCTTTGGAGATATTAATTGCGGATTATGCGTTTACGTATGCCCTTATGGTAAGAAAAGAGGCTAATCGCAAATCCTATTTTTCACGTATTTGATGAATTTAATGTTCGAGATTTGTTCTATTTGTTATAAAACGTAGGTAGCACGCTCTCATTTAGATTTCTATTTAGGCTACGTGTTTTTCTTAGAACTGTATCTCCTTTTCTATCGCCAATAATCTTTTAGATGCTTTCAGTCCCTCAGCTATGATTTCTTCTCGTTTCTTATTCTTCACTATTCTACCAATTACCTGTATAGTAGTCTCGTAAAGAAGGTAAAAAGGGATAGACATTAATAACATGCTCAAAGGAGTTGGATCCGGTGTAATTATCGCTGTCATCACCACCAAACCTATAAAAACCTTCCTTCTATTCTCACGCAGAGTCTCCACTTCAAGAAGATTGATCCTCACTAATATGAATACGATTAGAGGAAGGGTGTAGAAGAGCCCTGATCCAAGTATGCTGAATGCAACTAAATTGAAGAAGTCTAGGATAGAGAATAGAGGCGAGACGCCAGTTCCATAGACAAACCTCAATAATACGTTGAACGTTATTGGAAGCAGTATGAAGTAAGCGTATAATGCGCCTATTGAAAATAAAGCTGAGAAGGCTAAAGTGAAGCTAAGCACCATTCTTCTTTCATGCGAGTAGAGTGCGGGATTTATGAACTTGTATAACTCGAATGCGATAAGGGGTAGAGATATCAGTGTTCCCATGACGACGCCTACGACTATGTAAACGGTGAAAGTGTCAAGCCAGTTCAGCGCTATGAGAGTAACACCTTGAGGCAGAAAATGATCCTCTATCGAAGTTATAACTAGAGAGATCAAGGGGCGATAGTCTTTAAAGTCTAATCTGATGATCTGTGAAAAGTCGCTTGGTATAGAGACGATGATTATGGTAGAGATCATTACTGAGAATAGGATCCTGCGCAGTCTTTTCGCAAGTTCGTCTAAATGATCCCAGATTGGTAGCTCGGATTCAACGGACATCTAACCCCACCTTGAAGAGGGGTTAGGTCGTCTGAACTTTTTTTTCGGCGACCTTAGCTATTTCTTCCGCTATTTCTTTAAGGCTTTTACCTTCGGTCTTTATTCCCATAGCTTTAGCGGCTTCTAGTATAGCTTCTCTCTCTTTATCTTCGTCGCTTCCTTCATAGGCTTTCTCCGCTGATTCCTCTCTGCTAGATTTGTTGAATTCTCTAACTGCAGAACCTAGAGATCTAGCTAGTTCAGGTAGCTTCTTCCCACCGAATAAGAGGAGTATTATGAAGAATATGATTAAGAGCTCTCCAGTTCCAAGGCCGAACATTACGGTCGCTATACTATTTTTTCCTCTATTTTAAAAACTTTGTTAAAGAAAAGGGTGATAAAATTTTAGGATTGTTGAACATATTAAAGTTGGGTTGAAAAATTGAATACCCCAATTTTTGTTGTAGTTTAAGAATTCATCTCGCTAAATCTAGTTACTGAGGCAATTATTGCTGTGTTTACTCTCTCTGCCAAGATGACCAACCAACCCAGAAAAATTTAGTCATTTCTAGATGAAAATATTTATTCATAAACAAAAATTTAAAAAAATAGATTTTGGAAAGAAGCGAGGTTTAGCCTACCACTTGTCCCGCGGTCAGAAGGATATATCTGAGCAGGAATCCTCCGAAAAGAATCGATAAGAGCCCAACTACCGATATTATTAGAGCTGTTCTCTCGTTTTTCAGGAACTTCAGATTCTCAATAGAGACCCCAACTCCGAGTGGAAAGATTAATCCAGCTATCAAATAGACTATGAACTCCATCGACAATCCTGCATGTTGCATCTCAGAGTAGATATTGGTTAACACGAGCTCGAGGACGACTAAGACGAGTTCTATAGCAATAATTGAAACCAAGTATCTCTGCCCAATACGAAGCATTTTAACGAACTCCTTTCTATTATCAAACAGCTCCTTGAAATCTTCGAAGAATCGAGGAATGAGCTTAGCGACGATCGGGATAAACAAAAACGTTAACGCTAGACCAGTCAAGACTCCTGAAACGATGAATAGCCATGGAAGGAACGGGGTATTCCAGAGAGCTCTACCTCTTGAGAAAGCGAGAAGTAATCCCGTATAAGTTGCTGTTGATCCGCCTAAAGCTATTCCAACGATCTCTAGAAGCTTCCTTATGATACTGCTGCCGTTGAAGAACCATAGAATCGATGTTAGTAAAGAGACCATCATGAATCCCGTAACTATCCATGTTCCAATAGACATTATGGAATTCGGGAAGTTAATATACGCGTTTAATGGGCTAAGAGGATCAACTTCGAAACGACCTAAATCTAGGACGAGCAGAACGAGCCCGACTAGTATTAATAGAAGGCTAATGTAGGTACCAGACTTTGAAAGAACGCGGTATCTACCTTTACCGAATAAGTCTGCTAATGCTGCAACCAGATAAGAGCCTCCAGCCATACCTCCGACAAAAAGATAGGCTACGAGGAGAATCCCCCATGATAGCTCAGTCATTCTTATTCACCCTCCTCAGCCTTTGCTACAGCCTCCCTTCTCTGAGCATATAATTTTATGGCAGCCAATAAAGCTCCACTCACTAAAATTCCTGTTCCTACGAACTTTGTTAATAAGCTGAACTGCTGAACTTTCGGGGGCTCAGAGGTATGCTCAGGGAAACCAAGCTCACTGAAGGGAACATCAGATACGTAGATCCAAGATGTTCCTCCAACTTCTCTGAGACCATAAGTGTATAAGCCTTTGGACTCTGCTTCGCTTGCTTTCATCTTTGCTTCATCGAGATCCATTAACACGAGTGTGTCTGTTGGGCACGCCTGTACACACGCTGGTTCAATTCCTTCCTTAAGCCTCTCCGAGCAGAAGGTACACTTCTCGATGATCTTATTCTTATCATCCCACTGAGGGACGCCGAACGGGCATGTGTTTACACAGTATTTGCAGCCAATGCACAGTTCTTTTCTATAGATAACTGGACCCTCTTCAGTTTTTTCCAGAGCTGTAGTTGGACAACCATTAACACAATGTGGGTCAATACAATGGTTGCATTGTATCTTAGCGAAATGCCATTTAAGAGAGTCTCCTGATCCGGATTTTACAAACCTAACGAAAGTATAGGTTTCAGGAGAGAGTTGAGGTGGATTCGTCCACTCCAGCTTTGGATCAGGGTTGAGCACAGTTTTAGTGGTCTTGCGCTCGTTCCATCTTTTGCAAGCCACCTGACAAGATCTGCAGCCTATACATCTCCTCAAATCAACAAGGACCGCTTTAGCCATTCTTTTCCCTCCTAATCCTTAACCACATTGCATAGACAGGTCTTATACTCAGGAATATTAGCGGAGACGTCTACAGCATCAATAGTAATATCATTTGCGCTAGGACCAGTGCTGAGACCCTTGAAACCCCAGTGCCAAGGCATGCCTACAACATGAATTTCTCTACCATTGACTCTTAAGGGGGATATCCTTTCAGTTATGTTTACTTTAATCCTTATCCCCTCTGGATTCCTCGCGGTTTTGACCTTGACGTAGTCCCCAATCTTGACCCCGATCTCCTCCGCAAGCTTTGGACTAATCTCAACGAACATCTCAGGCTGAGCCTCAACAAGCCACGGAAGGTTCCGTGTCATCGCTCCTGCTTGCATATGTTCAGCTAGTCTGAAGGTGGTCATAACGTATGGATAATCTTTAGGCGATCCTACGTTTACTTCAAATCGTTTATCCCACATTGTTGGATACTCTTTAGCAAGCTCCTCATCAGGGCTTTCTAGAGGCTCGTTGTGAAGGGGTAATCCCCAGCGGAGGGGATTCCATTCAGGCTTTGATGCATCTCTTAGTGGAAGAGACCATATTGCTGCGCGATCTAAGCCAAGCCAGATTTTTTCATTATGTGCCCACCAAACGAAAAATGTCTTGACCCCTGGAGGGTCCTCATTAACATTATAAAGAACCCTCTGGTTCAGCATCCAGCTCCAACCCCAGTTCTTGAAATATCCATAGCGCTTATCCTGCTCACTAACAGGTTCTGGATTACGTCTCTTAGCTAAGACCCCGCCTAACTCAGGGTGTAGGTTTCCATCCCAAGAGCTCCTATAAAGTGCATGCGACCATAGGGTGGGGTGTCCGAACTCCTTATAAACAGCTTCAGGAGTCTCCCCAATCTCCCCCTTGTATGGTGTAGGCCATGTTAAATCAGGGTTACCCTTCACTTCGTAAGGAGAGAGTTCAGAAGGGATCTTCAAGCCTTTAGCTCTGATGATCTTGAATAGCTGTGTGACGAACCAGAGCTCATCTCTACACTCTCCAGGAGGCTCTGCAGCCTTATAGTGCCATTGAACCCATCTGCCCGTGTTTGTCACGCTCCCATTACGCTCAGCCCTCGTTGTTCCAGGTAGAAGGATGTCGGCGAAGTGGGCGGTCTCGGTTTCGAAGATCTCGTTTACTACTACGAATACACCCGGTTTACTGAGCGCTTCCTTAATTAGAATAGCGTTCGGGTTCGAAACAGCGTTATTCTCTCCTACAATGATGGCGACCTTAATCTTGCCATCTAGAATCGCTCTGAACAACTGTTGAGTTGGATTTCCTGTGCCGATAGGCAGATCACAGATGACAGGCTCATTGTCAGGGTCAATACCAGGATAAGTACCTATCTTTATTCCCCAGTTGTATTCTAGCTGTTTCCAAGTTGGAAAGTGTCTATCATCGAAACGTTCCTCAGTCTTGTTAGCTGGTTGATATTTAACCCCTTCAGCCACTCCACCCGGCCTGTTCGCTGGATCAGAATTCTTCCATTTTTGGTATCGTCTTACGTCTGCTAGACTCCTTGGGGGAGATCTGTACCCCATAATTAGGTGGGACAGTAGATTCATATCCGTGGATCCTTGTACATTACTTATACCCCTGAGGGCGTTTATACCCCCGCCTGGAACCCCGATATTTCCTAAGAGAAGCTGTAATATTGCCTGAGCCCTTATAGCTTGAACTGCATTAGTATGCTGCGTGCTACCCATAGCGTAATAGATGTTTCCAGGCTTATTGGAGAAAAAGGCTTTTGCAACTTCTCTCAACTTTTCTGCCTTAATCCCCGCTATCCTTTCAACCTCTTCAGGGGTATATTTTTTAACATGGTTTTTGAATATGTTGAAAATCGAATTAGGATTCGTCATCCAATCGGATAGGAGATTTCCATCATAGTCATATGGAGCATTGGTTCTTGTTTCAAGGAATTTGGTGTCAATGTATTGAGGCATCTCGTAGAGAAGGATATAGTTTAATCCCATGAAGAGAGCTGCTTCTGCACCTGATCTATATCTCGCGTAGATATCGGCCTTTGATGACGTCCTGTTGAACCTTGGATCGAGGTTTATGATTACTGCGCCATTATCTTTAGCCTCCATCACCCATTTGAACTCCATAGTATGACTTTCAGCGGGATTACTCATGATTAGGAAACTCTTCGAGTTCTTTGCGTCAATAATGTGGTTCGTCATAGCTCCAAACCCGAAAGTGTTAGCAAGCGCAACAACAGTCGAGGCGTGACATTTCCTTGCCTGATGCTCCACGTTCAAAGAACCAAGGATAGACATCATCTTTTTAGCGAGGTAACACTCCTCATTACTCCAATACGAGGATCCATGCCACATTATTGGAGAATCTTTACCAACATGATAATAGTTCTGGACAGTCTTATCTCCTATAGCCTCCTCATGAACATATTTCTGTGTTGCAGCAGCCTCCACTATTTTTTCAGCGATTTTTTCTAATGCCTCTTCCCAAGTTATGGGAACCCATCCTGGATCCTGGTCTACACCCTTTAGAGGGTTAGTCCTCTTGAGAGGCCTCGTTAAGCGTCGATCACTGTTTACGAGCTGCAGATATGCGGCTAGTTTGCTGCAAGTCGATCCACGGTTAATAGGGTGAAGAGGATCCCCCTCTGCTTCAATTATCTTTCCTCCGACTGATGTGAGAACAACTCCACACCCTCCAGCACAGTAGACGCATATGGATGGAACTCTTCTCCCCCTCTTGTATTCGCGTAGTTTTTGTTCTCCAATAGTTGCTGAGAAAAGTTTAGGCCCTAAAAGAGGCTCAGAAGCAACGTCCCTCAGGCTTAAGAGGATAGGAACAGAAGCGCAGAGCTTTAAAAAGTCTCTTCTATTCGTCTTAAGAGAACCCTCATTATTTGGCATTACCGACACTCCTTTACACCTTCAACAGTAAGAAGTATTAATAATTTTCTCGAGTAATCTAAACTATCGAGTTAAATTAGTTTTTAAAAGAAAATAGAATATGTCTCTTCTAAAAAATAAAAATCTTCATTTGAAAACTCATTTTATTTTATGATCGAATTAAGGAAACCCTTTTCAAATTGATAGGTTAACCATATAAGAGGTGTGCTTTTGGCGAGACCGAGTATACAGGAACGTCTATCTGAAATAGATTTGAAAGCTATAGAGGTAACCCGGAATAGTGGCTTGATTCAGTTGCAAAAATCTTTGTTGAAAACGCTATTACCCGTTGAAGAGTATTTGAGAAGTAATGGGATTAATTTATCTGAAGAGGAGATAAATTCGATTCGAGATAAAGTACTCTCTGAGAAGACGCCAACTATCATGTTTCTCGATGCTCCTATGTTTAAGGTTGATATTCTGAAGATTGCGGGAGAAATTGCAAGAGTTCTCATGGAAAACTCTTTTTACAAAGATTCTCTCCAACCCCTCCTAAGAGAATTAGAGCTTAACTTCTCGGGAGACGAAGTTTTAAAGGCGATTTTGAGCTCGGATGCCGAATGGTTTAGGGTTCAAGGAAACAAACTAGGAGTCGACTCATCGCTCCTTCTCTTCATACTCAGTACTCCGCTACAGCCATTCTTCGAAGAGTTGGCGAGACGCCTCGAGAAGGGTTTAAAGGAGAATTGGCTTCAGTCTGATTGCCCTATTTGTGGACGTACAACACATGTTGCAAAGATGAGAAACAGGAAAAAATATTTGGTATGTTCTTACTGTGGAGCTGAATACCTCGTGGATCTCTTCTTATGCACCCATTGTGGGAATGTTGACCCAAATACTCTAGGATTCATCTCCTTGGAAGAATATCCTGAGTTTGAAATAGACTACTGCGAAAAATGCCGCCATTATATAAAAGTCATATTCGAGGAGAGACTCCGGTCGTATATTCCTCCAGGCTTGGAAGATCTAGCTACAATCGAGCTTGACAAGTTTGCAGAGAGGGAGGACATCGGTCTAACACGATATTAAAGGCCAACATGTAGGTCAACCCCAAAGAGGTTCTATTTCCTCTTTTTTTATACAGTGAAAGTCTTCACGCTTCTCTTCAGCCTCTTTAATATTGATGAATTTAATTTCATCGTGGTAGTTTAATGTTGATATTCCAATTTTATAATTTCCTGCAGGCAAGTTATTGAACTCGTAATATCCTGTTCTAGGGTCGATGGAGGTAGAAAGATTATATGTATGCCTTACTATAAAAACCACTCCCTCCTCTTTTATATGTTCAGCTGTTTCAGCATCGAAAACATATCCATAGATCTTTCCTTTGCCAGTCTGAGGTGTTAACTGCAAATCTACTTTTAAAACTTCGCCTTCTCCAGTCTCGATCCTTTTTTCAACTACTCCATAACCTTCAAGCTGGACACTAAGCACGTGCAAACCTGGCGACAGGTTTACAAATCTGAACGAACCATCGAAAAGAGTTGTTGATTCAACACCGTCGCAATATACCTTAACCCCCGCAACTGCACGTCCTTTCTCATCATAGACGTATCCGGTTAACTCTACGTTTTGGATCTCCTTCATTTTAAATCCAAAAAAGCGATTATTCTAATTTAAATATAATTCTCAAAATATAGTTAATTGTTTATGTGGAGAAAAATAGTTGGCTCAGTAGAGGTTCTGTGGATAAGCATAATTCTAGTTAGTTTATGGTTCTCTTCCTCTTCTGAAGAAAAGTTTAGCATCTATCTTGAGAGAAAAAAATGAGCCTATAATCGTTGATGAAGACATCTTATGGTATAATGCAAGCGATTACAGTATTAGGCTTGCAGATAGCGGGATTGAAAAGATCAAAAAATTAAGGATTGGGGTCTACGGAGAACCGTTTACAGTTAAGGTGGGAAAAACCGAAATCTTTAGAGGGGCTTTCTGGACCCCAATCTCGTCAGTCGATTATAAAGGCATAGTGATCATAGTCTCATTACCCGTTGAGGAACACAGTATAATCAAATTTGAGTTAAGGTATCCCCCTGAGATTAATATCGGGAACGCTTACATCGACTGTCGAAATGATTCGAGGAGAATAACACATTTCCAGAAGATTGGAAAATTAAAACAATAATTAGCAGAGGCTAGTTCTGAGGTGCGGGGGGTGGGATTCGAACCAACAAGAGTGTGGAGATTTCCCCCGCAAAATCCCCTTTTTTTATTATATATTTGCAAGAAAATATTTGTCTATTATAATCGGCAATTTTAATAATAAACTTGACTAATATAATCATCAAATTTTTAAGTAATTTGATGGTTATAATAAACGAATAAAAGATGTCAGTGCCTGAATCTCAAAGTTTTACTGAGGTCGATGAAACAGAACGGCTGAGGATACTTTATGTGCATAATCCTTGGTGGACGACTGGTCGAGTACCTGAGGCTAAGGCACAGGAGTTTAAAAGACGAGACTACTACATGCTTCTGAAAACTCTTTACAGGCCTGAAATTGTTGCGGTCGTTGGCGCCAGAAGGGTTGGCAAGACCACGCTGATGTATCAGCTCATTGATTACGTAATCGGTAAGGTTGGACCCGAGAGAGCGATGTACATCTCTCTCGACGACCCCTATCTGAAGATAAATGCCGACTCGTTGAGAACGATATTCGATCTCTACGCGAAGAATGTTCTCAAAGAGCCCTTCTCTGAGATTAAGAATTCTGTATATATCTTTCTGGATGAGGTTCAATCTCTGGTCGGTTGGGATCAGGTGCTGAAGAGGTGGTTCGATCTTGGGTACAAGGCCAAGTTCTATGTTTCAGGATCTTCCAGCGTTAACATTCTCACTGGAGGTGCTGAATCTCTCGTTGGAAGACTCAGCCCTCAGATCGTAATGCCCATGAAGTTCCTTGAGACCGTGAGGTTCCACATGAAAGAGGAGGACTTCGAGCGGCGGTTCAATCACGTGAATTGGAGGCTGAAGGATGCGCTTTTGAAAGCCGTGGAAGAGGGTGATGTGACAATCTTCTACTCCTCGCTAAGGGAGAACGCAAACGCTTTGGCAGGGGACATCGACCGAATACATCTTTTTTTACAGTCCTATCTAATCAAGGGTGGATATCCAGAGATAGTCTCCATGGAAGATTTGCCTAGAGCCTCAGAGACACTTAGAAACTACTTCAACTTGACCATATACAAGGATATCGTAAGGACTTTCAAGATCAGGGATCCCGTGGCTTTCGAAGAACTGATATCGATACTCGCAAGAGAGTGCTGCCAGAGGTTCAACTACTCAAGGCTTGCTCGAACCTTGGACCTAAGGCGGGAAACCTTGAAGGCTTACCTCTTCTATCTCAAAACTGCATTTCTAATCTGTGAGTCCGAATATTATAGTCGTAGCCTGGTTAAGCGGTCACGCAGGGAAAAGAAGATCTACATCAACGACCCAGGAATACGAAACGTCGCCGTTGGAGCCATGAATGAATACCTCTTACGTAACCCAGCTGAGCTAGGGAGGGTCGTTGAGGGCGTCGTCGCGGACCACTGCAAGCGACTGAAGTTCAATCTTGAACCTTCCTATGAGTTGCAGTTATTCTACTGGAAAAGCCAGGGATGCGAGGTGGATATAGTTATGGAACTCCTTCAGAAGCCCGTTCCAGTTGAGGTGAAGTACCGAGACTCCTTTGACGAAAAGGACATGAAGGGATTAAACATGTTCAATGAGAGTCACGAACCACCCCTAAGCCTCGTTGTCACCAAGGAGAGGCTGGACCTCCAAGGAAAAACGATACTGATACCCCTCTGGCTCTTCCTCCTCTTATGCTAGTCACATGTTTAGATCCTAATAATTTGTGATTTTAAATTATTTTAATAAAGGTTTGATATATAAGTTCCGCAATTGGGACAAAATCTAGGCTTACCATCCATGGGGAATTTCGTCTGGCAGTTATGACAGATATACCCCTCAAACCGAGCCTTTGTTTTCACCTTTTCGGCTCTCTTTCTCTTAAAATTTATTTCAGATCGAGTCTTGACTCGACGGCAGATCTCGAAGATCGGCCCAATCTTGGCTAAAGCTGAACGGAAAGCTTCTTCATCCAGAGGCAGAGATACAACGACCAGATCAATAACAGGAGCTTCGGGAAGAAAGCCCAAGCCTTGTTCACTCTTTTTATCTATTCCTCGCTTCCTTATCTCATCCACCAGGTTAAATATCTGCTCTATCTTTGCTTCTTCTATTGTGTTACTTTTTGCATCAAAAAGAGTTTCATGTTTAGGCGCCTGTGCGAGATTGTACTCTTTCTTTTTACTTATGATCTGAGTATGATATCCATCATCAAGAGATCTCATTTGCTGGATAAGCTGTGTTTTTTCTTTTAGATGATGACTTTCTAATATATTCTTCAGCTTTTCAACGCTCTTGACCGTGTTGCATCTTATTCCTATTCTAATTTTTCCGGGATCTCGTAGAGTTATGTCAATGTGTGGATCGGGGCGGTTCACCGCTTGCAGTTTCCCTTCTTCGGTCGGCAAGGGGAAAATCAGCCAGTCTTTCATTGAGATGTGCTCTTTTATCTCATCATCTGTTAAAGTAGGGATTAAATTAGGTAATGCCTCCCTGGCAACTTGATACCATTTCAAATACTCTTGTTCTCTGGACTCGTCTAAGATCATCGTAATAATTTATATCGCCTGAATATTTTATAAATTCGATTTAATTTGCTTCAAGTTCCTAAACTTGCCCCGTTCTGATTATCATAATGCGGAGGGTAGGATTCGAGCTATCCATGAATGGGAGATATCTCCCGCAAAATCCCCTTTTTTTATTTTACATTATCAGAGTGACTGATTAGAAGTTCATAATGATGTCTTCTTTTGAGATTGTATTGAGAGGAAATCGATTTTGATTCTAGCTTTTTGTGTTGGTAAACCAGAATAGGCTAATATCTATTAGCTTCCCTTAGATTACAAAAATGCTAATTTGGTTCTGAGTCCTGGTAGAATGGTTTTAAAATCGGTGTAGTGTGGAACTAGGTGTTCTAATTGGGTTCTCCACGCCGATTCAACTCTGGCGAGAACTTCCTCATTAAATATCTTCGAAGGTTCATACTTGATGCCTATGAGGCGACATTTTCTTTTTGTCAGTTCCTTTAGGAAGGCCTTGTCCTGTATCTGGTCTATATGGGCTGAAACATCGTAATAGTCTCTGGGGTATCCCCTATCTATAAGAGCCCTAAGTTTCTCAGCTATTATCTCCACAAACTCGATCGCGTAGACGCTGGATAAGATATAGTCACCATACTTTGAGGGAGTAGGGTACTCTTTCACTTCCAGAATTATGTCGTCTCTGAAGGAGAGGTCGATCCTGATGCTGTTCCTGTATCGAAGCGGACCCGTAAAAGGGAGACGGAGTCTTCTTCCAGTTTGTGAGAACCGTTCTTCGTAAGCTCCTTTAAAAGATATAGAGTCTACTACACATTCGCTGAAAAGTTCCTTCAACGAGGATATGGTCTCGTTTTCGTCGAGGGAGCGGATGGTGAAATCCATGTCTTCTGAAAAGCGTGCTTCAGGGTAATAGATCTTCTTTATGGCGGTTCCACCCTTGAATATTAAATGATCCTTCAATCCGCTCTTGGATATGAGGAGCAGGGCGCACGATATGGCAAAGTCTTTCTCTATAGTTCCTAAGGGAACTTGCTCTTCTATGGAGATTCTCCGAAGAAATACGTCATCTATCAGGGCTCATGCGCCCCTAATATCCTCTGATTGAATATTGATCTTCAACCTCCACTTTGAATCGTTTTTCAAAATCTTTTTAGGAGCCGTAGGATCGAGCCACGAATAACCAGCTTTGATGGAACCTCTGAGCCGCTCTAGAACCTCTTCGCTTACATTTAACTCCAAGATTTCAATCAGGTGTCCTAGTCTTTTCTGCACGCTGTTATTCCGAAGCTTATCGGCGTATATTGCCATTTTCTCCCAGTTGAGGTTGGTTTTGAGTCCTTTAGCTACTTCAGAGATTCCTCCGGCATAATGAGGCTGGTCCAACGAGTCCACGATCGTCTTCTCCCTATCTGAGATGTGGAACTCAACATCTCCTATTTTTTCTATGGTCCATCCGAAGAACTTGTGCGGGCTAACCGCTACGAAATGGATTGGAACTATTTTGTTGTATGTGAAGTCTCTCCTTCTTTTTCGGGTGGCTATAAAAATGGTATGTGGAATTTGCTCAGTCATCTGCCAGTAGTTCAAAGCGGTCCAGTAGCTGACATAATACTCGTCGAGAATCTTGTCTATGAAAGAGAAGACGTGTTCGGTCCAGCTTGTCTGGTATCCCGCCCTTGCCGGGATTAGGATGTAATACCCTCTCTTTATGCGCTGCACCCTGCCCTTCAGCGTGAGTCTATGTAGGATTTTCCTAAGTACTTCTTCGGAGCAGTTCATTATCTTCTTAGCTTCGTCAAGTGCGAAGACCGTTCTACCTTCTCGTTCCAAGGTGAATAGGAGTTCAGCCTCCCACGGTCCCAGCTCATATTTCATGTAACAATCATTACCTCACAGTAAATTATCGTTACACGAAATATAAAAGGATCGGTCTCCACAAAAATAACAGTAGCGCCCTCGAGATGAAGAGCATCATTCGAGCATCTTCAGGATATGCCACCATATTTGTAACATTGCACCCAAACTCGGAGACGATCCTTAAAGTTCCAGCTGCTCAGGATGTGACTGAGATAGCGCCGTTAGATACGATCCACAGGATAGGTGTCATGATCCTCGATACGAGGGGCGATTCAGCGATACGTTTAGCGGAGGAGTATTTCAGACACTTCAGGGTGGGTGAGTCTCCTTACGGGACGTATCCCGTGGAGCCGGAGCTGCTGGGAGTTCATGTGCTACTTGAAGCGCGGCTTGATCCGGAAATTCCTCGAGCTCCTTCACAACGCATTAGACTATGGGATAGGAAACGGGTATCCTGAGCTGACCTTTAATTATGCTATGAAGCATCCATCTCATGTTCTTGGGAGAGAGGTGGATCAGAAGACGGTTGATGGATTCAATAAGCATAAGAGCAGAGCTGCTGTGGAGGGCGTCTCTGGCCGCAGCATCAGCGGCCTCGTCAAGGGCTTTAAAGAGAGCGTTGAGCCTGTATAAATCTATGTATTAAAAATACTTGGCAGAAAATAGGATGAATTTTACTTTTATGTGAGGATCTGGTGAATTATTCCATATAACGATTTTAATATACCCTTTTCGATAACTCTTTCGGGGTAGGCAACTAAAGCTATACTGACAAGCGGAGAGCGGGGGCGCCCTAGCGGGAAGCCGTCCGCGTTTTAAAGACGTATACGCCTATCCCTCACCTCTCTCCCAGTAATATGCCTTGATGTGTAGCCCCTTTTTTATCTGCTGCGCTCAGATGCTTTTCATTGAAATATAGTCTTCTGAGCGAGAAAGGAGGTCTGCCTTTAAGTCGGAGGTTGGTCCGTATGCAGCCAGAGACGGGGTCGGAGATTTTGATAGGCTGGGATTTGTTGGGCCTCAGGGCTGTGTAAAACGGTGTGCACGGCTGGATCTTACCGCCCCTCTTTGAGAGGGTCTGGACTAGCGTCCTTACAATGTCCGGCGGTTTGACGGTTTGGAAGTCTGGGTCGCAGTGGAACCCATCTCGGAGTGGAGATGTCTCCCGCCTAGGTTCCCTTTTTTCAGGTGTAATCAATTTTCAGATATTATGCAGCAGGAGCAACTGATATTTATTAAAAAATCATTTCAGTATTTTCGGTTAATTTGATACAGGTATGGAATGATGGTTCAAATCTTGTTTTATGAGCGATTTGCTGGCATTTCCTCCAAGCATCATCATAAGTTTTGTAGGGGCCATGCCATTTCGTTGTGGTTGTAGGTCTTGAAAGCCATTTTCGGTAATATATGCAATCCGCGTTGTGAACCTTAGGACCTGAAGCCTTTTCAAGGTCCTCGTAAACAACAAAGCCGGTCTTGGCTTCAGATGAAGGTTTAACTATCGTAAAGCTTTTTTGGGGTATAGCTTCCTCTGGAATCATTGCTATACCATATGGAGCTTTCCTCTTCCCTAAGATGACCCATTTCTCTGTTGTCCAGCATAAAATGTCATACATGCGGACAGCCGTCAGTTGAATGGGCAAGTCCGCCAGCTGTTCATGCAGTGCAAGAAATATCTCATTGTTTCTAATGAGGTCTGCTCTGGCAACGTCTAGTGTCATAATCCCAATGTTAACAATCTGAGCTTTTTCAGTGATTCAAGTCCTTGCCAGTCAGAAACCTCACCACCAATCTGTCAAGAATGGGGAAGAGATTAAGCCTCAATCCAGATCTCTTTCAGAGCACTTTGCAAAAGGATATTTAAATAATGTATCTTATTAGAATAACTTAAGGTCCAATAACTTGATAAGATCCATGATATAGTCACTTAGTTCTGATTTACCTGTTCCTTTACATTCTATGCAAATATTGGTCTTAATTATTTGAGTTATTCTTCCATCACTTCTATCATATGTTCTTTCTGTAATGTTTCCCATTCCATTACAGGTAGGGCATTTGATAAGATCCTCGAGAATACCCTTTTTCGTTTTGAGCTTGGATTTTTGTTCGATAACTGAGGATTTTTTCGCTGTTTCAAGTCCTTTTAACCTTAATTTCAAAACGATTTTAGGCAGTGGGGATAATCCTAGGGAGTTTAAATAGTCTTCATTAAGTTTTTTACCCTCGTCGAGTTCAAGAATCAGATTTTCTATCACCTCTATTTCGGACTCAAGCTTTTTAATAGTTGATATGGTATCTTTGATTTCCTGCACAGTTCTTAGAGCTTCTTCTCTGAGAATCGTAGAATTCATGTCTCGTCTAAGTGTGTTTAATTTCAGGACCATCCAAGGTCCAATTTTTCAGTTCATATATCTTAATATCTCTGCAGTGTTTTTCAAGGAATCTAAGGGTTTCCACATCTTCAGTTGATACAATGACCTGGTGCTTAGGAGATAGAGTTGCGATTATCTTAGCCAAAGACTCTTTATGAGCTGGGTCCATGTTTTGTGTAGGGTCGTCTAGAAGCATTAGAGGGAGTTTTCCAGCCTGTTGTGAGCTGTTGGACATGAAGATGCTTAAGGCGGCTATGTTGAGCTGTGATGTGCTGAATCGAGTGGTGATATACGTATCTTCTAAACCGCTCGTAGCCCTGAAGGAGAAGATCAACGGGTCCTCCTTCTCTATTACAACCTTTAATCTAGTGAAGTGGGGGTGTCCTGAGATTCTATTATAATACTGGTTGATTTCATCTTCGAGTTGTTTTAATTGCATGATTGATGCTTCTTTCTCGTATTTGAGGGTGATTTGCCGTATTGAATAGAGGGATGCGGCAAGTGATTGTAGACTATTCTTTCTAGCCTCTAAATCTTTGATCTGCTCCTGTACAGTTGGTAACTCTTTCTCGGCAGCACGAAGCCGCTCCTCTTCTCTGAGATATGTTATGATGTCTCCAAGAGATGCAAGTGTTTTTCTGAGAGAATCTATGGGAGAAGAATCTCGATAAACCTCTATTTCACTGTTAAGATTGGAGGCAAGCTGCTCAACTTTTAATATTAGTGTAGCCCCTTCTACTTCTGAGGAGGTTTCTTTCTGTAAACTCTTTTGGAGTTCATTAAACTGATCGTGTAGTTGAGTAAATCTTTTGAGGGTTTCTTGGAGATCAGTCTTCTCTCTTTTTAGATCTGTTTCTTTATTTGAAAGCTCTGCTATCTCGTCGCCCCATTTTTTCATGACCTTTTCAAGGTCTTCGAGATCTGGGACTAACCTAATCAATTCTTCTTTTGCTTTGCTAAGATCAGCCTCTAGACCTTTTATCAGATTGGCTAGACTCTTATGTGTCTTCAAGGCTTCTTCAAGAGCAATTCGATCTGCTTTAATACCCTTCCCTGTTTCCTCCAAATGTTTTATTCTTCGAGCAGTATCTTCCTCAACTTTTTTCTTGAGTTCCTTTACTAGTTGTTCGTTATTGATCTCTTGAGAACATACTGGGCATCTATCGACTTTAGTTTCTTCCAAATGACTTATCGCTATGCTTACTAGACGCTGCTGGCTACCGAGTCTCTCAATCTCCTTCGCAATCTCCTCTATCTTTTTTTCACCATCCTGAATCTTTTTTTCGATATCTATGATGGTACCATGCCTTTCAAGAACTAGATTTAGCTCACTCCTTTTTTCCTCTAGGCGTTCTCTCGCGGTCTCATATAATGACTTCCTGTGAGGAAGAGTGTTGATTTTCTGCGTAATATCCCTGATTTTAACATTTATTTCACCAAGCGCATCATCTATTTCTCTCATCCGGGAGGAGATAGAAGTTATGTCGATGTCTTTGATCCCCTGAAATCTTGAATAGACGTCACTGTAACGCTCCGAAAAATTCAGGAGCCTATTCTTTCGAGAATCGATCTTGGTTAACATCTCAAGTCTCGCCCTGTCAAGGTAATTAATTTGATCCAAGACAGAGGAATAAGCATCTGAGAGGGTTTCAGCGTTTGGTTCAATATTTTCAAACGGCTTACATTCATATTGGTAGATTTTCGCGAGTCTACCTATATCCACCTGCACTTGATTTAGAGCGGATAGCACAACTACGTATGTAATATCATCCTCAGAGTATCCTTTATCCAAGAGGCTTCTCTTCGTCTTTTCAAGATCTCTCCTTAAGTTGATGAGAAACTGAATTTTATCTCGTTGTAGGGCTTCGATTGTTTCTGTTAGTCGCTTCATGGATTTATTTATTTGAGAATCCATGTCAAGAGCCTTTGAAAATTCTCGGACTTCATAGATTCCGAGAAGTTTTTCTATAGCTTGGCTACGTTCTTCAGGTTTTGCTTGCAGGATGTCTCTGAGAGTCTCCTGGTGGAGGTATTTGCTACGGGGGAATTCCTCGAAACTGATGTTCAGGAGTCGTTCCAGCTCGGTCTCCGCCTCATCTTCCTCAAATTTTTTTTCTCCAACTTTAACTTCAAGCGGTTGTTTCCCTGAAGTAGTTCTAGAGCTCATGTTTCGAATCCTTTTCAGGTTTATAGGTTCAGCATCGTCTTTGAGCATAACTTCGACGTAGGCCTTCTTCGATTTGGCGAACAAGTTGACAATCGCATCCTCTCTGGCAAAGTCTCCCCCCTTCATGTAAGCCATGTTACCGGTGATAGCCCATTCGATGGATTGGAGTACACTGCTCTTGCCTGAGCCGTTCTCTCCAAATAGCACGGTTACGCCGTCGGAAAATGTAAACTCTTCAGGCTTGTTGAAACCTCTTATGCCTTGAAGGCGTATTGATCTTATTCTATAGGGCATTTTTCACCGCTCCAGCTGGGAGATGATATTTTTTAGGTGTTTAACGAGGGCTTCCTGACCTCCTTCCCGAAATATCTTGTATAATTCGTCGAAGAGCTGCTTGTCATCTTCCCTAGGCAACCTATCTTTCAAATATTGCTCAAAAATTCTTTCACCCATCTTATCTAAACCCCAGGAGATTTTCAATTATAGCTAAACATGTTTTTAATACTAAAATTTATCTCCGATGAAGATTGAGTTCAACTTGAAAAATAATAGCTGGTCTATTCCAATGTCCGATGATCTGGTTGGCTCACTTTTCTGTAGGCTTTACGAGCTATGCTTCTTGAAGTCGAAAGAAGAAGCGAAGGATAGGATCAGGGAAGGGCATAAGTTTGAAGACGAGGCTGATGAGGAGATCTATAGCTTCGCAAGGGAAGTGGGGTTTGACCCTAATCCTCCGAGGATGACTCTGGAGCTTCCCACACGCTCCGGAAACCTCCACCAGTTTGACGCTTCGTTTAGACATAAAAACTCAATTTTCGTGGTTGAGTATAAGAACACGCAGTCTGCGGCGAAAGATTATCTCTACTATTTTAATGCGAAGATCATGGATTATCTCCACGCCCTAGACGAGAAACAAAACTTGTCCATTAAGGGTATTTTTCTCTCCACTTTTCCAGTGGCGGATAGTGCTTGGCGCTATAGATTGGCTTATGGGATAAGGATAGTGGAACCAGGTTCCTCCCCGCCTGAATATATACTGCGGAATTTTAATGACAAGTCTCTAGTCACAGGTTTGAATATGCTTCTCGAAAGAATAGAAGTTCTCGCCGATCGTGTGAGTCCTTATGATGATTCCTCGAAGGTGCTAGAAGACTACCGATTTCTCTGCAGGAGGTGGAGAGATGTCTGAAGTTAGAGTGTTTCAACTTGGAGCCATTCCGATGGTAAGGAGAATCGAGTATCTCGAGGTTTTCCTCGAGTGTGTAAGAAACGGTCTGGGAAAGAAGGATATAGAGGCAGCCTTAGGAGAGAGGAAGAAGATTTTTGAGGAAGAGAAAGATTTAGCTCTTGGGCGCGGTAACCCCCATCAAAAGGATATTACTGAAGCGGGGAAGCTTGTTTAATACTGCGCGAAACTATCCAAAGATTTAAGGTTAATTGACAAGATTGGGGGTAAACACAGGCTTCTTGAGGGAGAGCGGAGATATCTGGAAGCGAACGGTTTAGATCGTAGGCGTCTGCTGGCGAGACCTGGCGAGGCGTGGAGTCTCAAGTGGATGGATGTAGACTTTGAAAAGGGGACGGTTAGAATAACCCCTGAGAAAGGCAGCAATCCGAGAACACTGAAATTATCGAATAAATTGCTCTCTATGTTAAACAGGCTGCCGAGGAGGAGCGCCTACATATACAATACTGGATTGCTCGAACACTTCGCGCAGAACTACAGACACCAGAGAAAAAGCGTGGCTTGGAAGTTGAATAATCCTAGGATAAACCAGATAACCTTCAAGACGCTCAGGCACTTCAAGGCAACGATGGAGTACCATAAAACAAGGGACATTCTACACGTGATGCACCTGCTCGGACATAAGCGGATAGAGAACACTCTAGTCTACACGCACCTAGTCGACTTTCAAAGCGACGAGTATGTATCGCAGATTGCTAAGAATGCTGACGAAGCATGCAAGCTGGTGGAGGCAGGGTTCGAGTTCGTTTGCACTACGCCTGAAAACCTTATGCTGTTCAGGAAGCGAAAATGAGGGGGGTTCAAGGTAGGTGTAGGTGCGGGGGGTGGGACTCGAACCCACGAAAGCCTAAGCTACGGGATCTCCCCTCCGAGACAACGGATCTTAAGTCCCGCCCCTTTGGCCAGTCTCGGGTACCCCCGCCAAGAGTCATAAACTCGACTCTACTCTTAAAAATTTTGTCAACAATGTATCCTTAAATCTCTTTAATTCAAAAATCTATTCACTCCTTGACAGCTACTCTTAAAAATGTGTAGAATAATCCCTAAGATTATGTGGGCCCGTTGCCCAGTTAGGATAGGGCGCAGACCTCCTAAGTCTGAGGTCGTGGGTTCAAATCCCACCGGGCCCGCCAAAAGTAAACAGGTTCAAACACTGGTTTAAAATAGCGGATTTATAGCACAATTCTGCGTCATAGATTACTTTGCATTCTTAAATTCGCTTCCCATATAAAACCAAATGTTTTGATAATCCTTTGACCGAAGGTTCCTTACTCAGTCTTAATAGCATCTCGGTCACTTGGTCGAAGAACTTCGTATCCCAACTGCGAGATTCTTGAATTTCTTTGGGAATAGAGAGTAAATCCAACATACCGCAAACAGCATATATCTCAATAACCTTGACTCCTTCCTTTTTAAAAAATTCTGTAGCCTCTTCAACGTTAAAGGCCTTGTACTTCTCTCCCTCATCTGAGACATGGCTCAATTTTGACCTAAGTAAAGCAAGAGCAGAAATAGCATCTTCGCTAAATTTCCTAATAGCAACACCATACCTATTCACAAGAAAAATCGAAACTGTTCCTCCTTTCTTTGTTACTCGAATAAGTTCTTTCGCAGCTTCTGCCATTCCATCCCAACAAAGGACAAAATCAAAACTCTCATCGGCAAAACGGAGTTCGCGAACATCACATTCACAAATCTTTACCTTGTCTAAGACTCTTGCTTTGAGTAGTTTCCGTCTTGCTACATTTAGCATTCCAGGAGAAATATCACATAAAGTAACCGAGTAACCCATCTTCGCCAAATGAAGCGTTATTCTCCCAGTGCCCCCTGCAGCATCCAATATCTTAACGTCTTTGTCTTGGGGAAGATGTCCTTTTAGTAGTTCCCAATCCACATAATGTTCAACGGCTCCATGAAAAGTCTTGTACCACTCATCATATCTCTCAGCATGCTCATCCCATCTCTTTATTATGCTTTCAATTTCCCTAGCCCTATCTTCCAAGAATTTTTCCTCCATACACAGCGTGAACGTCTTTGATAAGTAACTATGAAAAGTATAGTATTTAAATGACAAAGTGTATATTTACATATTTGATATTAAAAGGGTAAGTAATTGTGAACAACGAAGGTGACAGTTATTGTTTTTGCCCTCTTGAAGATTTCATGGGTTCTATCAACAAGAAATGGGCTCTTCTTATCATCAATGCGATTGGTATTTACGGAAGGTTAAGGTTCAACAGACTTATGGATGAATTGCATGGCGTTAGCCCAAGAACTCTTTCGGACAGGCTTAAACAGCTACAAGCAGAAGGCTTGATCGAAAGAGAGTTTTTTGCTGAGATACCACCACGCGTCGAGTATTCGCTTACAAAGGAAGGTGTAGAACTTAGAGAATCGATTACACCTCTTTTAGAATGGACTATAAAAAGAAACGTCACAAGCGGTCGCACTGTTAAATGTGAATGTGAAAAATGCAAGAGCATATTTAAATCACAAAATTCGCAGAGAAATAGCGCGTAGAATTGAGCGGTTTTAGTAGCCCGTTTAAGTTCAAACGATTCAGAGCTGATAATCTTTTTTCAATAGAAAATCTTAAAATTTTATGATAGGATGTAAGAGATATGCACTTTGGTTTTGCCCTTTTTACAGTTTTGAATCACTGTTTTCAATGTGAGGAATTTAAACGAGGGTTTAGACCGAGTCAGGCCCGCCAAAAATAAATAGGTATATGTCTAGCATTAATGTCATGTCTAAACCTATTGAAGGATTGATAACTTTCCTCTATTACAATGACCTTGAGCGAGCTACCAAGTTTTATGAGGAAATATTAGGACTTGAACTAGTCATAGACCAAGGGTGGGCTAAGATATTCAAAGTATGTGAAAATGCTCATGTAGGCTTAGTCGACGGAAAAAGAGGTTATCATAGACCTAATCCCATTAAGCCTGTGATGGTTACACTGGTAGTCTCTGATGTGGACTCATGGTATCGATATTTAAAAGGAAAGAATGTCAAAACCTTGACTGAGCCAAGGGATAATAAGGAGCTAAACATCAGAACATTCTTATTAGAAGACCCGGAAGGTTATATCATCGAGATCGAGCATTTCTATTAAGATATATAATCTAACAAAAAGGTTTATGATCTTATTTATATTCTAATTTTTCATTATCAATTCAGGGTTTTAAAAAGTATTAAGTATTCAACGCTTATGATTAAATATGGACAGTTATAATTGGGACATATATAAAAGAAAATGGTATACTTGGCCTTTAAAAAGGCAGGGAGAGTTTTTGATAGAAGAATTAAAACTTTACGGCGATCCTATAGCTTTATCATGGTTCCCTGAGGGTTCTATGCCTTCATACTTAGAGAAATACATCTATAAAGGTGATTTAAAGCTAGTTCACTGCCAATTTATGCAGAGAGCAAGGTTTAGAAAGGAGGTTTACATTCTCGACGGAATATACAGCAGACCGGATCCCCCTGTATGTAATGGCGATGCTTATATAGGTTTAACAGATGTCGAGGATAGGTTGATCGCTGGGCTCACTCATTCCAGAACGGACCCTTCATCAGGATCAGAAGCACGTTTAGGAATATTCGGAAGCCCTACAGCGAGTATAAGAAGCCTTAATCAAAGCTACTGGATCGTGCCACCTATCATAAAGTATTTTGGCATAGCGCCTCTGAGCGAATGCCCATTCGACCCTGACGTTGTTACCATAATCGGGAACCCGAGGCAGTTAACTATGGCTTGTCGAGCCCTAATGTACTTCACAGGTAAAGGCGTGGAAGGAGAAACAGGTCCAGGGACATGTTCTTCAAGCTGGGTTGCCGCATATCTTTCAGGTGAACCTCATTATACTTTGGGATGCCACGGAGTCTTCGGAACTATGGGTGTCGATCCTACTGAGATTTGTCTATCTATACCTTCGGAGCAGGTTCCTACTTTATGTCAGGTTCTAGAACTCTGGAAGGAGAGAGGCAAGAAGATGTTTACAGAGGCTCCACCTAATGAGTTGAGGGAGTATATAAAAGCACCCTATGAAGGCCCATTTAAAAAAGATGATGATCTAAAACCAGGTTATATCCCTTGGGAAAAAAGATTGGAGACTCCGTATAAAAGCTGGAAGGATAGGCAAAAAGAAAATAGATAAAAGTATCAGAAAATTAAGGAAGAACCCTCCAAAAATAAATTTGAGTTTGAGGCTTTTTTTGCAAATTATTCCTTAAAAAGCTTTTAAGGCTATATTGAGTTTTCATCAAGGATTATATGACTTCTAAGAAGAGCTGGACTGAAAAGCTCATGGATGATAAGGATCTCCCTCGAGTAGAGGAGATAACCGATAAGATGCGCAGGAAATTGGGCTCTGGGACTGTAGTAATCCCTGCACCCAGAGAGGTTGACGAAATTATGCGAAGAGTCCCTGAAGGCAAGCTCATCACAATTACCGAGGTTCGAGAAGCACTCGCTAAAAAGCATGGCGCCACTATTGGATGTCCTATGACTACAAGCATCTTCGCTTGGATTGCAGCTAACGCTGCTGAAGAAATGAGAATACATGGTAAAGAAAGCATTACTCCCTACTGGCGCACTCTTAAATCTGGAGGAGTATTAAATGAGAAGTATCCTGGAGGGGCTGAAGGACAAATGAAGCTTCTAGAGAAAGAAGGGCACAAGATTATTCAGAAAGGAAAGAAATATATTGTTTCAGATTATGAGAAGTCACTAACGAAAATCGTATAAGCTCCGAAAAAAGCACATACTGCTTTTATAAAGTTAAAGGAATATGTAGAAGATAATTTGTCAATGAAGAAGCAATTATTGGAAAGGGTTGAATCAGATGGAGAAGAGATAATAGATTTTCTCCAAGGTCTAATCAAGAAAAAGAGCTCTAACCCCCCGGGGGACACGAGGGAAGCCATCTCCTATGTAAGCAAATTTCTTGAAGAAAGAGAGATAGAGCATAGGATCCTGAGGCCAGATAAAGAGAAGCCTAATATTGTATCCAAGATAGAATTCGAAAAACCGGGCAGAAACCTTACACTAAATGGGCACGTCGATGTTTTCCCAGTCAGCGACACCGAGGCATGGAAACATGATCCTTGGAGCGGCGTTCTTGAGAATGGAAGAATATATGGACGTGGAGCATGCGACATGAAGGCTGGCGTAACCGCCTTAGTTTACACATTTATTATACTCAGTGAATTAAGTGAAAAACTATCTGGCAGCATAACTCTAACTGTTGTGAGCGATGAAGAAACCGGCGGACGGCTTGGCTCAGGCTGGCTTATCGAAAACATTCCTGAAGTCAGAGGGGATTGTTGTATAAACGCTGAGCCAAGCAGCCCACATACAATCCGCTTCGGGGAAAAAGGGATTCTATGGTTTAAAGTCTCCATCCATGCTCCGGGAGCCCACGGTGCCTATACTCATCTCAGCTCAAACCCTATAAAAATAGCAGCTAAAATTATCTCAGATCTTGAAAACTTAAAAAACCTGCCTGTAAAGCATCCTAAAACCCTTGCTGAGACCTTGAAAGAGGGGAGACAAGAAGCTGAGATAGCCCTAGGATCAGGGGGATTTAACGTAATGTCTAACATATCCGTAAACTTTGGCGTAATAAACGGAGGAATAAAAAAACAACATGATACCTAGGAGCTGCACCTTTGAAGCTGACATTCGCCTGCCTCCAGGCTTGAGTATAAATGAAGTCATGCCCCACATTCAAAGCATAATAGAGAGTTATCCTGAAGCTAAAATCGAGGACGTTAGATACGATCCTCCGCTATGGAGTCCCCCTGACGGAGATATGGTGAAGATAATACGTAGGAACGCTCGTATTTTAGGCGTTGACCCTAAGCCGATAATAAGTTTGGGAGGCTCAGACTTAAAGTTCTGGCGTAGATTAGGCATCCCCAGCTACTATTATGGGCCGACGAACCATGGTATGGGAACCATTGACGAATATGTTGAGGTCGAGGAGCTTCTACATATTACTAAAGTGCATCTCTTGTCAGCGTATGAGTATCTGAAAAGATGAGTCTCCCGTGAACCATTCAACTATTCAGCGAGTGAGACAAAAGTTTTTGGATAGCATTCCAGAGAGAATCGAACTCTTCAGGCTTAAACTTATAGATGACATCGACTTTGCCTTTGAGAAGCCCCTCCAAAACATCGACGATATCATCTCGACAAGTAAAGATTAGGATTCCCTCAGAACCTAATCTCTCCAGAATCTTTAAAACACCTGGATAGATGCCTAAGCCAGCCTTCTCCAATCTACCATACTCGTCAATGAAAACTATGCTAGGAGGGTATTCGGACTCAACGGTTCTGATAAGAACATCGTTCGCCCAGTTGAAGCCTTGAATAGAAAAAACATATTTCAAACCACCGAAGCTAAACCATCCTGTATTAGGCGCACCATTCCCGAGACGGGCTAGAGGCTTCATTTCTCCCGATACAACATCTAATCCATCATATCCTTTTAATTTCCCCTCTTGATAAGATCGAATACTTATAAGACCGCCAAAAGTTATACCTTTGAAGCGGAGTCTTTCAACTAGCGAAAGACAGGTGAGGGTCTTCCCACTTCCTATCGATCCATAGACTAGAACCGCGTAGGACATCTATTAAATTAACTTCTTCACTAAATATTTGATGGCGTTAGAAGATGTTTGAATGATCCATAGGCTCTAAACAATAAAACTCTTCATCCATATGTTTTTTAGATTAGAGATCTTATTTCCTAGGAGAAGAGATGGATAGAAAGGATTTTAGTAGTAGTGAAGAGTTTGCTCTCAAACTCGATTCATTTGATCCTCTAGCAGAGTTTCGAAGCAGGTTCTACCAGATCCCTGGCTCCATCTACATGGACGGAAATTCTCTTGGTCTTTTATCCAAAGACGCTGAGGAGACTCTTCTAAGAGTACTCGATGAATGGAAGACTCTGGGGATCGGAGGCTGGAGTAGAGGAAACCCTCCCTGGATAAGTTATGCAGAGCATCTTGGAAGACTAGAGTCTAGGCTAGTTGGAGCTGAACCGGAGGAGGTTGTCGTCTCAGGCTCGACAACCGTTAACTTGCATACCCTAGTCGCCACATTCTTTAAGCCTGAGGGGGAGAGAAGGAAAATACTTGCTGACGTGTTGAATTTCCCTAGTGACCTTTACGCCATCGACGCTCAGATAAGGCTTAAGGGGGGAAATTCTCGTAGAGACCTCGTCCTCGTCGAGAGCAGAGATGGACACATCATTGACGAGGATGATGTAATAGACGCGATGAGTGAAGAGATAAGTGTAGCCGTTCTGCCTAGCGTCCTCTACAGGAGCGGCCAGCTTCTAGACATGGAGAGGCTCACAAGGGAGGCTCATGAAAGAGGCATTATAATCGGATTTGACTGCAGCCATTCTGTTGGAGTTGTACCACACTACTTCGATAAGTGGGGAGTAGATTTCGCCTTCTGGTGCAACTACAAGTATATGAATGGCGGACCTGGGGCTACGGCAAGCCTCTATGTCAACAAGAGACATTTCGGCGAACGGCCAGGATTAGCCGGCTGGTTCGGTAACGATCGGTCCACCATGTTTAACATGGATAAAGCATTCGACCCTGCTAAGGATGCCTCCGCTTGGCAGATTGGGACAACATTCATGCTTAGCACAGCACCTATCGAAGGTTCTCTTAGGATAATGCTTGAGGCAGGGATCGAGAAGATACGGGAGAAGTCTCTGAAAATAACAGGCTATCTCATGTCCCTGATAGACGAGATGCTGAGCTGGGAGCCTTACAACTACTCCATAGTGACGCCTCGAGAACCTGAGAGGAGAGGAGGCCATGTCGGAGTGGGTCACGAAGAAGCATACAGGATAAGCGAGGCATTGAAGGCGAGAGGAGTCATACCAGACTTCAGACCTCCGAACATCATAAGATTAGCACCCGTCCCATTATATGTAAGCTACCACGAGGTCTGGCAGGTTGCTCAACATTTGAAGGAGATCATTGACAACCGAGAGTATGAGAGATACCCTAAGCAAAGAGGCATCGTAACATAGGTTAATATCATTAGTTTTTCCTAGCCTCTCGAAACACCTCTTCTTAAATTATTGTTAGGGATTTCGAAAGATTCGAAAAGATATCGAGTAACAACAATTTCGATTCTTTATAGTAGAAATTATAAGGCAAACAATCAATCATCCTTCATAGAGTACGTTTTAAATGCGAAATGAGAGACTAGGTTTTAGGAAAACTTTCAAAATCACTTGGTTTTTCAATCTTGACAGCGCACACTTTAAACTCTGGGATCTTTGCTTCAGGATCGAGAGCCGAGTTTGTGAGATGATTGGCAGCAGCCTCGGCGAAGTGGAAGGGTATGAAGACAACCCCCTCCTTTACACGTTCTGTTATTGACGCTTTGAGAGTGATCTCTCCCCGCTTGCTCTTCACTTTAACTTTTTCTCCGTCAAATATTCTCAGAAGATTCGCATCTGAAGGATTGATCTCGATGTAAGCTTCATTAACCTGGTCTATTAGCGTCTTCGAGCGCCTAGTCATGGTTCCACCGTGCCAATGGAAGAGCAGTCTCCCCGTGGTAAGAATGAATGGATATTCTTCATCAGGAACCTCTGAAGGAGGATTATAATCAACAGTGACGAATCTGCCTCTACCCCTCGTGAATCGTTCGACATGTAAAATGCTGGTTCCAGGGTGATTTTCATCTATGCAAGGCCACTTCAATGCTCCCTTATCTAGGCGCTCGTAGCTTACTCCACCATATATGGGGACGAGTTCAGCGATCTCCTCCATGACATTGGCTGGGCTAGTATAGGGCATAAGGTAACCCATGATCTTGGAGAGCTGTGATATGATCATCCAATCAGGCTGAGATTCTCCAACTGGTTCTACCGCCTTTCTTATCCTTTGGATTCTCCGATCAGTAGCCGTATATGTGCCATCTTTTTCAGCGAAACTCGCTGCTGGGAGGATTACATCAGCTACTTCAGTCGTCTCCGAGGGAAAAAGCTCTGACACTGCCAGGAAATCAAGCTTCTCCAACTGCTTCTTCACGTGGTTTAAATCTGGATCCGTCATCAAAGGGTTCTCACCCATGATATACATGGCTTTGATTTTTCCACCACACTCGTTTATCATCTCAATCAAAGTCAAGCCTCTCCCATCCGGACATTTCACCCCCCACCTCTCCTCGAAAGTCTTCCTCGCTTCAACATCTGAGACTCTTCGATATCCTGGGAGGAAATCCGGCAGGGCGCCCATGTCGCATGAGCCTTGAACATTGTTCTGACCTCTAAGGGGGTTAACTCCAGTCCCTGGTCTACCAATGTTTCCGCAGAGCATGGCTAGATTCGCTAATGAAACGACGTTGTTCACACCCGTCGTATGCTGGGTTATGCCCATAGAGAAGATTATCGAGGCTTTATCCGCCTTGGCATAAATCTTAGCAGCATTAGAGATAAGTTTGGCGTCGACTCCTGTAATCCTTGCAGCATATTCTGGAGTATATTTGGCTACTAGCTTCTCGAGCTCATGAAAGCCCTCCGTCCTTGATTTGATGAAATGTGTATCTTGAAGACCTTCAAAGATTATAACATTCATAAACGCGTTAATGAGGGCTACATCCGTGCCTGGATAGAGGTTCAAATGGATGGTTGCGTAAGCCTTTAAGTCTATACTTCTAGGATCAGCTAAAATGAGGCTGCTCCCCTTCTTCACAGCTTTTATTATCCTCCGAGCTATAAGGGGGTGTTGCTCAGAAGTATTGGAGCCTATAACGAAGATAACATCCGCGTCTTCAATATCCTCCTGTGAGTTTGTCATTGCTCCACTACCAAAAGACTTCATCAATCCCTCGATAGTGCTGGCGTGGCAGAGCCTAGCACAGTTGTCTATGTTGTTTGTCCCTATAACAGTCCGAGCAAACTTTTGTAGAAGATAGTTCTCCTCATTCGTCGACTTAGAGGAAGATAGAAGGGCTACAGAGTTTCCTCCGTACTCTTCTTTAGCCTCGAGGAGGCTCCTCGAGATGAGGGTTAATGCCTTCCGCCAACCAGTTTCTATAAATCCTCCATTCTTTCTTATGAGGGGTTTAGTTAGGCGGTCAGGATGATGGATGAACTCATGGGCGCTCCACCCTTTAATGCATAGCTTACCCTCTCCAGGACCTATGTTCAAGGGGGTCACTTTTTTAACCTTTCCATCGAGTACCTGAAGGGAGAGGAGACATCCTACTCCACAGTAGGGGCAGACCGTCGGTATTTTCATTCAAGCATCTCCTCTAACTTGGCTTCAAAGGCTGAAGACTTCACTCTGTGGCGCTCATAGAAGACCTCGTCTAGCTTATAACCCAGTGCTAAACCGAGGAGCTGAGGGTAGAATAAAACCGGGAGACTGAATCCAAGGCTATAGCTCCTAGAAGCCACAGCCTGGCCTGTATCGAATTGATAGAAGCATTGAGGGCAAGTCACAGTGATGCAGTCGGCTTGAGTCTTTTTCATGCTCTTCAGCTTATCTCTTATTAGGTTCGAGGCTGAGGCTTTTGACCCATAATTCGATAGTGTCCAGCCGCAGCACAGGGTTTTAAGATCGTAATCTGAGACGGAGGCTCCAAGAGCTGAGACCATCCTCTCTAGAATGACTGGGTCGTATTGATCATCGAATCGGAAAATCTCGACGGGGCTGATTAAGTGGCACCCTGTATGGCATGCGACTTTAATCTCTTTTAAAGGGTGTTTCACCTTTTCGCCCAGCTTCTCTAAGCCTATATCTTCGAGTATAGCGTGGACAAAATGTTTGATTTCAAAGGCTCCTTCGAATCGGTGTCCAGTATCTCTCATTATATCGTTTACTTTATCCTTCAATTCTTTGTTCCCTTTTAAAACTGAGTCGGTTTGCTTTAACGTATAGTAACAGCCGTTGCAGATCGTCAGAATATCTAATCCTTTCTCTTCAGCTATAGCTATGTTTCTAGCCGCTAGGGTTAGCCATGTCAGTTTATCGTTGAGCCCAAATCCTATGGGTTCTGGACAGCAGCTGAAATCGTCTAGCTTCACCAGTTCAATGTCTAAATCTTTGAATACCATCTCGCTGACCCTCTCCAAGTGGGGAAGCCTGATCGGTATGAAGCAGCCCTTGAAGAAAGCAAACTTTTTCAAATATGATTCTCCTTCGCTTTCAACATTTTATCGATGAAACCTGTCTTAGAGCTTAAGATTCTAAGATCTTCAATGGCTTTCATCTGGAGAGGTTCAAGGTGCAGCTCTTCTCTTAGCCTGAGGGTAACCGAGGAGATGGGAAAGGCATAGCCTGTGGTCAGAATATTTTCAACCTCGCTCATTATGAGTGAAGGAGCAAGACCCATCTCGAAGGCTTGAGACTTCATCTCTTCGATAAACTTTATGGGAGAAACCTCATAGGGACAGACCTCTTCGCATTTATGGCATGAGACACAGAGCCAGATATTCGGGTTTCTTGCAGGATCGCTAGACCCTAAACAGTCATAGACGAAGGTGTATCTTGGATTAAACTTTTCAGAATCATACGAGACATGACATGAATATCCTCTAACCACGCAGCAGATCCCGCATTTAAAGCAGATCTCCGAAGATTTTTTAGTCTTGAACGACTCATCGCGAGACTCATAATCAGCTTTCAGTATCAAAACTCATCTAAATCAAATTTCCCATTAAAAGCTTAACAATTTTATCTTTTCAACTAAGATTATGTAAATGATCCTATTAATCCTCTCTAAAGGACTCTAATGCAAACCCCCGAAAAAGTGTAATCTTAATCTGAGGCAAGGGGTAAGTTTTGGCTTTTTAGAGAATATTATCCAATTACCTGAGCAATAAAATTGGAAAGTAAAACTGGTTTAAAGACAATTAAAGAATAGTTTGAATTATGGAAACGAAAAGCTGGGAAATAAGTGAAAAATAATGATGATGTCTCTATTTATATCTAAAAATTTTTAAGCGTTCACGAAGATAGAGAAGCTTCTAAAGGGGATCCTTGTTGAGAACCATCGAGCTTGCACTCAGCGGCATCTTATCAGCTTTCGCCTTAGCAATACCTCTTTTATTCAAAGGATGGCTACAATTTGTCATTCCAACCGTAGGATACTCGGCAACGCTAGCCTCCCACGTCCCAGTCATGATTTCGATTATAGCTGGACCACAAGTGGCAGCTCTAACAGGCTTAGCTTCAACCCTAGGCTTCCTAGCGACGCTCGGACCTGTCGTAGCAGCGAGGGCGGCTACACACATCCTATTCGGGGTCGTAACCGCGCTCGCTGTTAAGAGGGGGTTCTCCTTCAACAAAGCCATCTTCCTAATCGCTTTGCCACTCCACAGCATACCTGAAGGGCTAGTCGTCATACCATTTGGAGTGCCCCTATACGGAGCCTTCATAAACATCGTCGGCGGATCGATTCACCACATCATCGACGCCGTAATCTCGATAATCATACTCAGGACAGCAAAGCCAGTTTTAAAGAGCTTTAGGCTTCTAGAGTTAAAGACATAACAATCTTATTTTTGAAAATTGAGCCTAAAGTTTAGAGGTTCCCATAGTTTAACTTCGTTGATCAGGCTTAGTCTAATCCAAAACATATTTAAACAACGAATAGCCTCATAGTTGGGAAAGGGGAGCTGGGTGAAACCGGCTGAGAGGACGTAAAAGCGTCGACCCTTTGAACCTGATCCAGGTAATACTGGCGGAGGGAAAAAAATGGATGACTCTAAAGAAGAAAGTTTAGGCGAATCTTCTAAGCAAAATTATAACTCTACTACTGAGAACTCATTTTCTAAGAAGACCGGATCTGAACCGCATAGAGTAGATGGATTTAAGCCGATAGTATGCGAGAGATATCATGAAAACCAGAAACAGGTTGAAGATGATCTAAAATTTTTAGCCGACACAGCTCTCTCTTCTGGAGCTACCGACGCTAAAGTGGTACCGACGAGCATTATAGTCGTCGATGAGAGGGCACGCTACAAGTGCATGTATCCTCCATGCAAATGGTATGGGAGCAGCGTCATCTGCCCCCCTAGGCTAGAACTGACCCCTGAGAAGACCAGGCAAATTGTCCAAAAATACAAATACGCGGTCTTGATCAAAATTGAGGCTCCCGTCAACGCCCTCGCAGGAGACAGATGGGTAGAGCTTCACGTCCCCTTTGAGTGGAAGGTTAAGGAGATCGTCAGCAAAGTCATGGGAGCCGCCTTCAACATCGGATACCATCTCAACCTCGGCTTCGCTGCGGGAGAGTGTACACCATGTCTTTCGAAAGGGTTAGAATGTCAAGCGTTGAATGGACAATGCAGATTCCCATTCATGGCTATACCTGCAATGGAGGCAGCTGGGATCGATGTCTTCTCCACTGTGCGAAACGCTGGCTGGGAGATATACCCTATAGGGGCGTCAACTAGGCTCTGCAACATCCCATGCGCCGCATTGTACGGACTTGTTTTGGTGGTGTAAGAGGATGAGAATGGGGAGAAAGCCGAATAGTCAGATGCCAAGGACGATGAAGATAGCGTTATCCGCTGTTCTCACGGCTTTAGGTGTGATCCTTTCACCTTTGTTCAGCATACCTATGCCGCCGATAAAGGCATATCCCATACAACATTGCATAAACGCTATATCCGGGGTTGTACTCGGACCCTTCTGGGCGGTTATCGTTGCAACTATGATAGGTATAATTAGAAACTTGCTGGGCACTGGCACTTTCTTTGCCTTCCCTGGAGGGATCTTTGGTGGACTCGTTGTAGGCTTAGTCTATAAGTATCTCTGGAGAAACGATCTATCCGCCCTCACAGAGAGTATCGGTACCGTCGTCATCGGAGCAACCGTAGGCTATGCATTCATATCAGGGCTGGCACCCGGTGAAGTGTCTTATGTTTTAGGTATGCCTGTTAGAGGAGTCTCTTCAACGATGTGGGGTGTTTCAGGAGGGATGTGGGTTCTCTGGCTGATGTTTGGGGCTAGCTCGATACCAGGCTCTTTTCTGGGATTCCTCTGCCTGAAGGCGCTGAGACGGGCAGGTGTGTTGAAGACTGTTTCAGAGAAGATTTCCACACAGAACGGGAGACCAAATAAGCCCAATTTTTCATACGATGAGCTTCGAGGAAAAAAGGTGTTAATCCAGGGGGATGTTGGATCTGGGAAGACGGCTCTGACTAGGAGACTTCTCTTGGAGGCATTAACCATAGAAGACCCGTCTGACGTAGCCGTAATTGACATGGCTCCGGAGGTGGCCGTCAGAAACGGCGTCATTATAGGTGGTAAGCTTTTGAACACTCCAGATGAGAGGATTAGAGTCTTGAACGTTAATTCTTATACTCCTAGGCTTACGGCTAAGAGTCCTGAGGAGCTGCTAGAGCTAGCTGACACCAACAGAAAAAGGGTTGAGGAGCTTTTCGAAGCTTTCGACGAGAAGCCTAGCAGAATCCTCTTTGTAAACGACGTCTCCATTTATCTGCAGCGGGGGGATCTTGAGAAGCTTCTCGGCATCATAGACAAGGCGGAGACTGTCATTGCAAACGGGTACTATGGAGAAGGGTTGAAGGAGGATCTCGGGACAGGAGTCTCAGCTAGGGAGAAGAGCTTAATGGAGGAGCTGGCTCGAAGAATGGAGGTTGTAATAAAACTATGATTAAGGTTCCTGAAACGGAATCATTTGCTTATTCTCAACTCTTTTCTCAGGAGGTTGAATTATGACGACTCAAATGGAGTTCGCCCGTAGAGGAGTCTTAACAGAAGAGGTTAAGACCATCGCCGCGGCGGAGGGGGTACCTCCCGAATTCGTGATGCGGGGTGTAGCTGAGGGTAGGATCGTGGTAACCCGGAATCTCGTCAGGAGGGAGATGAAGCCTTTAGGGATAGGTGAAGGCTTACGGGTTAAGGTGAATGCTAACATTGGAACCTCTAAGGATATCTGTGATCCAGATAGGGAACTGGAAAAGGCTAAGGCTGCGATGGAATCCGGCGCAGACACCTTAATGGATCTAAGCACTGGTGGGGACCTTGACGCGATCCGTAGGAGGATTCTGAAGGAGGTTCCTATAGCTCTAGGCACAGTCCCCATTTATCAAGTCGCCATCGAGGCGCAGGAGAAGCACGGCGCTATAGTGAATATGACTGAGGATGACATCTTCAATGTCATCGAGAGGCATATGAAGGATGGCGTAGACTTCATAACAGTGCACTGCGGGATCACGAGGGAAAGCGTTAGGAGGGTCATAGAGAGGAAACGCCTTTTAGGCGTAGTGAGCAGGGGAGGCACCTTCCTCACGGCTTGGATACTGAAAAACGAGAAGGAGAACCCCCTATACTCAAACTTCGAATATCTCCTCGAGTTAGCTAAAGATTATGACGTGGTTCTGAGCCTCGGCGACGGTCTCAGACCAGGATGCATAAGTGATGCTACAGATTCGCCTCAGATACAGGAGCTCCTCATCATAGGGGAACTCGTTGAAAGAGCCCGTAAAGCTGGGGTCCAGACGATGGTCGAGGGCCCAGGCCATGTCCCATTGGACCAGATTGAAGCGAATGTGAAGCTGGAGAAGAGCATCTGCGCAGGGGCTCCCTTCTATGTTCTCGGTCCTCTGGTGACTGATGTTGCTCCAGGTTATGACCATATTGTTGGAGCCATAGGCGGGGCGGTCGCCGCGATGGCTGGAGCAGATTACCTCTGCTATGTTACTCCGACGGAGCATATAGCGCTACCTGACCTGGAAGACGTGAGGGAGGGGGTAATAGTGGCTAAGATTGCGGCTCACGCTGCAGACCTTACTAGAAGGAGAGAGAGCTCTTTGAGCTGGGATTATAGCATCTCTAAGGCTCGTGCAGATCTCAACTGGGAGGAGCAGATTAGGCTCGCAATCAACCCTGAGAAGGTGAGAAAGATTAGGGAGCTGAGGTATCCGAAGAAGATTGAGGAGGTGTGCACCATGTGTGGAGAGTTCTGCGCTATAAAGCTTCTAAAAGAGTATACTAGGGCAGAGCATTAAAAGGGGGTTCAGTTAACCTCCTGGTCTAATCTCCATTCTAAGGAACTTTATGTATGAGACGATGAAGCAGACTAGGAGCCCTATCGCGATGATAGTTATGTTAGCCCAGCTTGCAGCTAATCCTTGACTCAATGTTAGGCTTCGGAATGGGGTCGAACGGTCGATGCCTATGAAGCTTGAAGAAGCGATTACTCCCAGAATGGCGGAGGCGGCTTCGCTGTAGAGGTTTGTCGGAGAAATCTTCAATATCATGTTCTGAATCGAAAACCTTTGTTCCATGAGAGCCCTATATTCGCTGGTCTGCTGAGGATTTTGTCTTCCAGGAACCGTGGCATTGCCGATCGTTGTCGTTGGAGTAAACGTGATTGGGACTACCGCATTCGCTATGAGGGTTGCGAGCATGCTTATCACGATAACGCATGTCAGCCATGTCGCAACAGATGCGAGCATAGAAGTCGAAGTCTTCTTAGTCAGCACGGAAAAGAGGAGACCTAGGCTCAGCCAGAACGCTAGATACATTATAGTAAGCAGCGTGAGGGATATGATGTTAAGGATCCCATCTAAGGTTGGACCAAACCCTAGGAGAGGTATCGCCATACCAATCATAATGCCTATTGTGCTCACAGTCATTATCGATAGCGCTGCTGCTCCAGCGAGGAACTTGCCGTTTATAACGGAATCTCTGAATATGGGTTGAGAGAGCAGAGTGGAGAGGCTTCCGCTCGTCCTCTCCTTGTTGATGGCGTCAAATCCTAGGGATAGACCTATGATCGGACCAAAGAAGACCATCAATTGTATGAATGAGAAGCCGAACATCTGCCCTGAGAAGATGGCGAGGAAGCCTAAGTTAGGGTTGTTCTTAAGGTATTGTGAACCCTGATAAGCAGAGAGGGAGGACAGGAGAATGATGATGGTGAATAGGATGAGGTATCTCTTGCTTCCGAGATGGTCAGCCAACTCTTTCCTGAAGACTGTTAAGGAACCAGCCAACGCTTTCAAGCCTCCTCATAATACTTCATGAAGATCTCCTCTAGAGAGTACTCCTTAGGCTTCATTAACAGCACATAAGCGCCGTGCCTCGCTATTGTTTTTGAAATCTCGAGGGTGACGTCGCTCGTCATGGTTACGTAAACCTTATCCTCTTTTTGAAGGACTCTGCTAACCCCGACGATGCCTTCAATCTCTTTCAGAAGCTCCTGGGTCGGGTTGTGAATCTTAAGCTCGAGGCTTAAACCTTCGCTCTCGGTTAGCAACTCCGTTAAGTTGTGGAGCGCGTCACAGACGACTAGCCTACCGTGATTGATTATCCCCACATGGGTGCAAGTCATCTGGATTTCATGCAGTAAGTGCGATGACAGGAATATGGTTAAACCCTGTTCCTTATTCAGCTTGAGTATCAATTCCCTGATCTCTTTGGTCCCAGCGGGATCTAACCCGATCGTAGGCTCGTCAAGGATCAGAAGCCTCGGTCTCTTAATCAAGGCTTGAGCTATCCCAAGCCGCTGCTTCATCCCCCTGGAAAATTTCTCCACATTGACGTTTTTCCACTCTCCAAGCCCGACTGTTTCAAGAAGCTCAGTCGCTCTTTTTTCACTCTCGGTCTTCGAGAGATCGTTCAGCAATCCGATATATTCGAGATTCTTTTGAGCGCTTAAATCTTCATAAAACCCTGCAAAGTCTGGCAAGAGGCCTACATTCCTCCTTATCTCCCTAGATTCGCGAACGATATTATACCCTAGGACGGTTGCCGCCCCTGAGGTAGGCACGGAGAGTCCCACGAGCAGGAGTATAGTAGTGGTCTTGCCTGCGCCGTTCGGTCCCAGAAAACCGAATATTTCTCCCTCGTTCACGGTTAAGTTAAGATTGTCTAGAGCCGTGAAATCCCCGTAGACTTTCGTTAGACCCTTCGTTTCGATTACTGGCTGCGACATTTTCATCTCCTGCTAAACTTTTTAAAAACTATTATGAGACCAACGATCGCTACAAAAGCAATCCCGATGCCTATCAGCCCCCACGAAGTGGATGCGCTGACGGTAACCCTGATCTGAACCTCGCTTGAATCCACCTGATCCGATTCTGCCTTTATTGTTATCATGTAGTCTCCAGCTACAGCACTGTCAGGAGTTTTCACCAGAACGTTAAAGGTCGAAGATTCCTTCGATGCGATCGAGGCGGTTTGGACGGGTGTTACAGAATATTCCCATCCGGAGGGAATATCAACCATAGAAAGCTTGATAGTTGTCACAGGAGATTGTCCAGTGTTGGTTACGGTAGCGGTGAACGAGGTTGAGCCCCCAGATGTTGCTGAAGTGTACAGGGTTGAAGCTGAGATCTTGAGACTATACGATCCTATAATGTTTGCACCGACATCGATCTGTTTTTCAAACGTCCCTTCCATGTTGCTAATAACTGCTGCTATCTTGTAATTTCCAATATCTACAATGCTTGGAGGAGTGACAACTAGATTTAGTCTCATCGTCTCTCCTTCAAGTAATAAAATCTGGCTTACGGCTTCTTTCTCTTCCTCCAGTTCAAAGACTGCATCCCAGTTCTCAGGGATTGAATTCACGTTTAGAAGTAGCAGGAAGTCTTCGTCTCCTCTATTCCTTATCACGACAGGATAGCTGAGAGTTGTCCCGGCTTTCACAGTGATTTCTTTAAGTATGACAGCTACCTGAATCACAGAGGATAGATCTGTTTTGCTCGTTTCTTGAGCAATAATAGTTATATTCAGGGTAGATTTTATGGATCCTAATGCCCTAACCGTTACAATATTATCTCCACTAGCATTCGACGGCTACAGTATCTCCTCAATTAGGCTAGTGCTGCTCTCCGAGGATAGAAGGATCTTTCTAACCTCCCCTGACTGGTCTAATATTCGCATATCCCAGCCAGCTGGATTATACGTTGAAAGCTCTATCTCTTCTATTTTATCTGATAAATTTGTTATAGTGATTGGCAGAGTGACAGTACTATCAGGCTCTACGACGCGAACAAGTACAGGAGTTGACAATTTCAAAATTCTCTTAAGAGTTATGACCCCCATATCGACTGGGTCGAACTCAGGTTCATAAAACAGACCCACGTTATCGGGGACAGTAATACTTCGCTCAACCCTTACGTAGCCTTTCTTCTCAATCAAAACCCTATAGTTGCCACCGTATAAGGCGAATCTGAAGAAGCCTTCTTCGTCAGTCAGGTCAGAAGCCAATTTTTTCCCGTATTCGTCATATACAGATACATTAACGTCTTTAATGAAGCTATCATTCTCATCCACAACTGTTCCATGAACGCTTCCAAGCTCTTTTTCTCCCAGAACGTTAAGGGATCCTATTCCAAGACTAGAGAATATCAGTAAAACCATAATAAGAGTTATCGGGATTACTCTTTTATTCAACCTTCAAGCCTCGAAGGCATTGAACAGGGAGCACATATTAATCAATTTTTCAAAATTATGTCAGAATTTATTCAAGATGCAGACACCCAGTTTATCGCAAAAGATAAAAAAATTTACTTCAAATATGGGGAAAAAAGAGGGAGCTGAACGAAGTTAAGAGGATTTGTCAATCACCGTCATCGTGAAAATTACTATCTTCGTGACTTTATTCGATTCCAGATCCACCCAGACAGCGGCTCTTCCAAAGTTATTTTTAGTTAATACCACAATCGAGCTTGATGCCTTCTGAGTAACACTCCCGTCGCCTTCAATTGTCCTCTTGATGATAGGCCTAATTGAGGAGATACTGTAGCCGTCGGATAGAAGGTTTTGCACATCTTCATCGCTCTGCGCAATGCTAATGACTGTCTCATTGTATTCCGCACTGATCTCGAAACGTTCACCTCTCCAAACCCAACGCAATGGCCTAAATCCACAGAATTCTTTGCTGATTGGTTCAACCTGTGCGCCATTTTCTCCGGTATTGTCAGCCGCGTAGGTAGTTAAGGCTATACCACCTATGATCGCTGATAAAGCAACGATGCATGCAGCCATTAGAGTATATCTTCTATTCGCTATGTTGCACCTCCTAGATTGCTTTTCAATCCGCTTCGAAGAAAGCGGAGCTGAATTTATTAGAGTTTTTCAGAATTTGATCTTATTCTCTTCATAATCAAGCCTAAACGGAATTGTTTATCTTAAATGAGCTGACTTTATTTTGAAAAGCTTCTGAGCCATCAGACTAAAAAGATCTGGAGAACATCTTCCATAGTCTCCACCTCTACGATATCTACTGAATATCCATTCTCTGAAAGGTATTCCTCAAGATCTATAACCTTCCGCTCATATACTGTAATTGTCGTCCCTGGAGAAATCTGGCGAACCTTGGGCTCATAAACCATTACAGTTCCCTGCCCTTTAGGGATCACAAAGACCTTTGAACCGTTCTCAGCCGCAGCTAGAGCCTTGTAAGAGATGCCGCTAACAGCTCCAATGGACGCGTCGCTATTTATCGTTCCCGTTACGAAGACGCCTTCACGTATCTTCTTATTTGTGAGAGCTGAGATAAGGGCGGTAGTCAAAGCAGCTCCAGCGCTCTGACCGTCTACGATTTCGACGTATTGATCAGCCCTGACTGTTAGAAGAAGATCTATGTTGTTTAAAGAGATATTCGTTAACTTCTCCGCCACCTGTGAAGCTGTCTTCAGGCTTGTCTGAATGTCTACTTATATTATGGAGCTTAGACGAATTAATAAATTATTCACCTGTGAAGCTGTCTTCAGGCTTGTCTGAATGTCTACCCCCATTTTTGTCGCAGTGTTGACTAAAATCCTTCCCGACCCTTCATATAGCTCAACATCTGCATACATGACGACTCCTTCATACTCTGTTTGAAATAGATTCCGGATCTCGCTTACCGCCACTATAGGGATAGTAGCAGAGCCAATCAGCCTTCCTTCAAAGCTGTTGGAACTACCTTGACTAGAATTGGATTCAACCAGTTTCTTATAGTAATCCAGCTGAGTCATCGTCATGTTTAGTTGCTGTTCAAGACTTTTCATCGACAATACTATCTGATTATAAGAAGAGGAGAGGTCTACTATTTGATCCTGCATCTGATTATTCTCCAGCAAGAAGTGGGTCGCGAGCGAGGCGAATAAGATGTTAAGCAGTATGCTTACAACAAGTATAATTTTCACGCGATTGTCACGTGTCCTATCCTCCATCCGGATCACCTTTCACCTTAATCACGCTTAGCATGGGTTTAGGTCAAGCTATTAATCGCTTTTTCAGAATCAAATCCTGATCTCTTCAGGATTTGACGAGAAAAGTATCTTTAAAGATTAATATTAGGTTATATGAATTATGATTTTAAAATCGGTGTGGATCCTCTCGAATGACGCTGAGAAAACGCCCCATCAGACACGTGCTGCAATGGCTGATAGAAGGGAGCAGGGGAGGCGTCAACAGGGCGAGGATCATCGATTCTCTGAGAGAGGAGCCAAAGAACGCTAACCAGCTTGGTTTAGCCCTCGATATGGAATACAGAGTGGTTAGGCACCATTTAGAAGTTTTAGAAGAGAATGGGCTAATAACCTCGATAGGGGAAAAATATGGTAAAATGTATTTCCTATCTATGGAGCTCGAGGAGAATATTTCGGTTTATGAAGAGATTTGGCATAAATTGAGAAAAAAGTTGAAAAATAAGGAGACTAGGGTGAAGACTGAATGAAAAGATATTTGCCGATCTTGCTAGCGGTATTTGCATCGCTATCTGATGGCTTATTCATATTCCGGATGGTTTCAGGGGCGCCTTTCAGCCCGGTTAACCAGCCTCTTCAGCCACTCCCTCTGAGGGAGCTTTTCGAGATCTATCTTCTAGCCAAGATGATAATCACAACTGTGAACTTGATCCTACTATTGCTCGTCTTCATAATATACATCAGGATCTACAATAATACGGGTTCAAAATTCAGTTTAGGACTAGTTTTCTTCACAATAGCCCTCATCCTCTACGCAGTCACCTCGAACCCTATACTCCATGTTCTAACAGGTTTCCGCGGTGTAGGTCTCGGACCCTTCACCATGCTCCCTGATCTCTTTACCTTGATCGCTTCCGCGATACTGCTATATCTCAGTCGCCAATGAGAAAAGGCTACTAGGTTTTTCTTCCGATCGGGCAAGCCTCTTGACAGATTGTGCATTCAATGAAGCTGCCCCTCGTAGGCTTGAAAGTTAACCTATCAGTCAACTCTCGAACATCTTGATCCACATCCCTAGATTCTGGGCTTTCAGACGCATAAACCATACATCGCTTTATTTCAATCTTATAGGGTTTCAAGGCTTTAGTAGGACAAGCCAGTACGCACCTCATACATTCTCTGCATAGATCTTCTTTGAAGGGGATGTCAGGTTGCAGATCCGCAGAAGTCAACACGGCGCCTAATCTAACCCTTGGACCGTATTCAGTGGAGATTAAGAGAGTGTTCTTACCCTGACACCCTAAACCGGCTTCAACCGCGGCACGTTTCAGAGGAATCCCTGCAGAAGGTTTTGCCTCGAAGCCCAATCCCCTTATCCAGTCAGCGAGCATCCAAGCCTTGTTGGCTATAACCTCTGTGTATAGTTGATGGAACTCGAACTCCTCATCCGAAGAGTGTAATCCATAACCCTTCCAACCGGGTTCAATGGTGTGAACATTGAAGATAGGATCCCAGAGATAGTAGCCTAGAACGATCGCCGATTTAGTGGGGGGAAATTCTTCTTCAGCCAGCCTCAGCGTCTTAACACCTCCAACATCTCCGACAGGTAGAGTTCTCAATGTTTCGATGGAGATGATGCCTACAAGGTTGAAGCCAATCCTTCTGGCTTCATCTTTCACCATACTACTAGTCAACAAAATACTTTCCTGAAGCTATATCTTCAGCTTGAGATAATTTTTACGGTTTAAGGGAGTTCAACTTGTCTTAATTACTCTAAGCCTTTTCTAGATATCAGTCTTACACACATGATTCCCTTTATACCTGTCAAGGGAAGAAGATATTTGAAACAAGAAAGAGAATAAAAACTGGGATTAAGTCCAGTTGTTCTCATGAACGATTTTAAAGGCGCATCAACAAGTTCAGAATTCGTCTTCTCGAATTAGATTCAGGAAAAGTTTTATCACGAGTCTATGAGCACTTGTAAGTGAGGGTTATGGGCATAGTTCGTGTAGGCGTGACCTTCCCACCTGACTTGCTTAAAGACTTTGATGACATAATAGCAAAAACTGGCTACGAAAACCGTTCGAAAGCGGTTCAAGACGCTGTTAGACTCTTTGTTTCCGAGAGAAAATGGCTTCAGGATGAGAAAGGCGTCCAAGCCGGCGTCCTCGTCATGCTTTATGATCATGAGATAAAAGGATTGGAAAACGAGCTCACGCATATACAACACCACCATTCGAATGTAATCTGTTCAACGATGCACATCCATCTGAACGAACGTGATTGTTTAGAGGCGATAGCTGTGAAAGGCGACGTGGAAGAAATAAAGAAACTAAGCAACGAGTTATCCGCACAGAAGGGGGTAAAGATATTTAAAACGACGCTTATGGCAATGTGATCTAACCCCCTGATTTAGATTCTTAGAGATAAAAAAAGAGATCTCAAGACTCTTGAATATGGTTTAGATTGAAAACAATTGTTCAATAGCCGGTTTCAAGAAGCTATGGGGGGAAAGGATTTAATTATACATTCTAATGAGTGTTAAAGTATTTTTTCGCACGTTCAATATTTTCAGGATCAGCAATCAGATCAATCATAGTCATCGCAAGAGCCTTTGTGCCTAATATCATCGCCTCTAAGCCTATAGGAGTCACAGAAGCGTCAGCAAGCTCACGGCTATGCCCCGGCGTATTTTCCTCAGCTATTTTAATATATGAGGCTGCTGCCGGAGCCCTCTGTGAAACGTCTCCGAAATCGGTGGAAGCCATCGGCATACCTCTTATGGATTCTCTCCAATCTGCCATATCTACTCCGAGAGCGACATGATTCTTCCAGAGAAGCTCTGTTAAAGGCTCGTTCACCTTCTTACTGCTGTACAGTTTTTTCTTGGTTACTTTAACCTTTGTCCCAGTAGCCAGTGCCGCTCCCTCAGCGCATTTCTCGACTTTATCAACCATCAGCTTTAGATAGTTCTCATCACTGCTTCTGACGCCGAAATCGCATACAGCTCTATCAGGTATTATATTTGATGCTAAGCCCCCTTCAGAGATTATTCCATGGATCACCAGGTTGGCGTCTCTCCTAGCCTCCTGCCTGAGCATATGGGTTGCAATATAGGCGAGAGTAGCGGCATTCAAAGCGTTCAACCCCTTCTCAGGAGAAGCAGCAGCGTGAGATGTCCTACCCTCAAACTCCATTTTCACAGTCCATATTCCTAAGGCGAGGTCGCCTACGCTCCATCTAGTGGATGGGTGGAGCATCAGAACCGCATCCATATTATCCCAAAAGCCTTTCTCAGCCATGATGACTTTGCTACCAGCGCTTGGACCATGCCCTTCTTCTGCAGGAGTTCCAACAACCAAAACCTCTCCCTTAAGCTTATCCATAACTTTACTTACCGCTATACCTGACCCGATGGCTGAGGCGGCGATAAGGTTATGGCCGCAACCATGTCCTACACCTGGCAGGGCATCGTACTCGGCGAGGACAGCTACTCTTGGACCTTTATCTTTTCCCATATAAGAGCCGCTGAAGGCTGTGGGTATGCCTAGTATCCCTCTATCGACTTTGAACCCATTCCTTTCTAGTTCAGCTGTCAAAAGCTCTGAGGCTTTAAATTCTTCGCTACCGAGCTCAGGGTTTTCGTAAAGCCATCTGCTTATGGCGAAGAGTCTTTCCCTCTGGTAGTCAACCGCCTCTTGTACAAGGCGTTTCAGTTCATTTATCTCCATCAACTCTAAATCTCCAGATCTAAACCTACTCCAGTTTTATATTTTGATCGTTAACTTATCTTCGGGGCATCATCATTTTTGATTGAAGGTAAATTTATCAGGAAGTAATATACCTGAAAACTTGTTAAAGGCAGGTCAGAGCTTGAAAAGAGTATACGATTTCGAAGAGGCTAAAGGTCTCACAAGAGAGTTCCTTGGAGGTAAAGGCATCGGGCTAGCTGAGATGACGGCTATTGGATTAAATGTTCCACCAGGATTCATCATAACAACTTCAACCTGCATAGAGTTCTTCAAAGCTGGCGGAAGTTTTCCTAAGGGACTTTGGGAGGAGGTTATCGAGCATATTCGACGGTTGGAGAAAAAGACATGCAAGCAATTTGGTTACCCAGAGAATCCTCTACTGGTTTCAGTGAGAAGCGGAGCCCCAGTCTCTATGCCTGGAATGATGGATACTATCCTCAACTTAGGGATGAACGATAACGTAGCCGAGGGTATGGTTAAACTAACGCAGAACCCGAGATTCGTCTATGACGCCTACAGAAGATTGATAACAATGTTCGCTGACGTGGTTATGGGGCTCGATAGACGAAAATTCGACGCGATATATGACGAAGCAAAAGAGAAAGAGAGTGTAAAAGCAGATACTGAGTTAAGCGAGAAAGCCTTAAGATGGGTCGTGGAGGAGCAGAAGAAGCTCTATCTCAAGGAGATAGGTAAAGCCTTCCCCGTTGATCCCTTCGAGCAACTTAGATTGGCCATCATAGCGGTATTTAACAGTTGGAATACTCCCAGGGCTAAAACCTACAGAAGTATAGAGAATATACCTGAGGAGATGGGGACGGCTTGCAATGTTCAGATGATGGTCTTCGGTAATATGGGTTGGGATTCGGGTAGCGGGGTCATGTTCACGCGCAACCCTTCAACGGGAGAGAAAGCACTCTACGGTGAACTACTCTTTAACGCCCAGGGTGAGGATGTCGTCGCGGGGCTTAGGACGCCTATATCCTTGGAGGATCTAAAGAAAGAGAATCCAAGGCTGCATCAGGAGTTGTCTGATGTTGCAAACAAGCTTGAAAAATATTACCGAGACCTTCAGGATATAGAGTTTACGATTGAGAGGGGGACCCTATACGTCCTCCAGACACGCTCTGGAAAGAGGACGGCTAAGGCTTCGGTTAAGATAGCTGTGGACATGGTTAAGGAAGGGCTAATCGAGGATTGGGAAGCTGTGCTTAGAGTCGACCCGAAGCAGCTGGAACTACTGCTCCATAAGACTGTGGACCCAGAAGCGGAGAAGAAGGTTCTGGCGGTTGGTTTACCTGCTTCTCCCGGCGCTGCGATCGGCAGAGTCGTCTTTGTTCCAAAGGAAGCTGAAGAGTGGAAGAGGAAGGGAGAGAAGGTGATCCTTGTTAGACCCGAGACGACGCCTGAAGATATCGGCGGAATGGTTGCAGCTGAAGGTGTTCTGACCAGTAGAGGGGGGATGACGAGCCACGCAGCCATAGTGGCTAGGGGTATAGGTAAACCCGCGGTCGTAGGATGCGAGGCATTGAAAATCGATCTCGACGCCGAAGAGTTTCAAGTAGGGGGGAATCTAATAAGAAAAGGGGATCTGATAACCATCGACGGTTTAACAGGAGAAGTCATCCTCGGAGAAGTGCCTCTGGTTGAACCTAAAATAGGAGGGGAGGTGACTGAGCTTCTCGAGTGGGCTGACAGGTATAGGAGGCTCGGCGTCTGGGCTAACGCTAATGACGAGAATGATGCGTTAAAGGCATGGGAGAACGGGGCTGAAGGAATAGGGTTAGCTAGAACTGAGAGAATGTTTCTGGGAGTGGAGAGGGTCGCACTCGTCAGGGAGATGATCATGGCAGAAACAGCTGAGCAGAGGCGGGCTTCCCTTGAGAAGCTTCTACCGATGCAGAAAGAGGACTTCAAAAAGATTTTGAAAGCGATGAATGGGAAACCTGTTCAAATAAGGCTATTAGATCCTCCATTACATGAATTCATGCCTAAAGAATCTGAGATTCTCACGAGGATCTACGAGATGGAGAAGGCTAACGCTGATAAAGGAGAGTTAGAGGAGCTGCAGAGAATACTCGTGAAGGTTCGCAGGATTCAGGAAGCGAATCCGATGATAGGTCTCCGAGCCTGCCGCGTAGGAATACTCTATCCAGAGATCTATGAGACACAGGCTAAAGCCATATTCGAAGCCGCGTCGGAGTTGAAGAATGAAGGTTTCGACCCGAAACCGGAGATCATGGTACCTGGTAGCATTACGCATAAGGAACTATCTTACCTGAAGCCTATTATAGTGAAAGCCTGTGAAGAAGTCGCTAAGAAATATGGGTTCTCAGTAAACTACAGATATGGAACCATGATAGAGATGCCTAGAGCTGCGCTTACAGCCGACGAGATTGCTAGGGAGGTCGACTTCTTCAGCTTCGGCACAAATGATCTAACCCAGACTGGATTGGGGTTGAGCCGCGATGACGCGCAAGGAACCTTTCTTCCAATATATCTTGACAAGAAGATCCTTGACGAGGACCCATTTCAAACGCTGGATCTGAAAGGTGTCGGACAGCTCGTTGAGATATGTGTAAGAGAGGGGAGGAAGGCGAATCCTAATCTAAAGATCGGTATCTGCGGAGAGCATGGAGGAGACCCGAAAAGCATCTACTTCTTCCATAGGGCAGGGTTAGATTATGTAAGCTGCTCTCCATACAGGATACCGATAGCCAGATTAGCCGCTGCAAGAATAGAATTAGAGGAGGCAAAACATGGATCACGAAGTAATGCTTAACCATATAGGGGTATATGTTAAGGATCTTGAGAGGTCTCTTAACTTTTATAAAGAGACTCTGGGGCTCCGTGAGAGGTATAGATTCAGCGTAGGAGAAGCAAAGATCGTCGTCATAGACGCGTCCGGTGGACTCTTAGAGTTGATCCAGCGCCCTGGAGCACCAGCGGAGCCGCCGAAGGGGAGCAGAATCCACATAGCTTTCCATGTTCGAGAATATAAGAATCTAGAGAAAAAGCTAGAGGAAAAAGGAATTCCATTGAGAAAGGCGACTAGGGACAATGGATCCAGCATCGCATTCTTCAAAGACCCTGATGACCATGATATCGAGATTATGGAGCAGGGACTCTCCTCCTAGGATAAGCTCTTTCAAGATTTGTCTTATTTTCTTCTTCTACTATTGATCAGTTTAGACTGTGGATTAGTGCGGTAAACCCTACCTTAATAAGGGTTGGAACGGCCCAAAGATTCAAACTAATTCTGGATTTTTTTAGGTCTAACACAGGATTCGGTTGAGGCGCATACCCTTTTTTATTTTTATATATCTTTAGGCATTGTTTATTGGAGCATGATAAAGCCTCCGTTAAGTAATCGGGATGGGAGACTCTTCATCGAAGAGGTTTCAACACTCAGACTCGCAGAGGAATATGACACTCCCCTATACGTCGTGAGCGAGACGAAGATAAGAGAGAACTATCGTAGACTCTCATCAGCCTTGAGTAGTCGCTATCCAAAAACCCGTATCCTCTACGCGGCTAAAGCAAACACAAACATCTCGATCTTAAAGATACTTCGATCCGAGGGTGCTTTTCTAGACACGGTGAGCCCTGGAGAAGTCTTCACAGCTTTTAAAGCAGGTTTTAAGCCAGGGGAGCTATTATATACTGGTACAAGCGTGAGAAACGATGAACTGGAGTATCTCCTAAAGTCGAAAATCTTAATCAACGTTGACTCCCTATCACAGCTTCGTAGAATTCTAGATATTGAAGCCCCGAAGACGATTTCGTTTAGAGTTAATCCGAAAGCTGGAGCAGGACACCATAAACACGTCATCACTGCAGGAGCTAAGGCGAAGTTCGGGTTATGGGAGGATGAAGCCCTAGAAGCCTATAGGATAGCTAGGGATAGAGGGGTTGAAAAATTCGGCATCCAGATGCACATCGGATCAGGCATCCTGGAACTCAGCCCCTATTTGAAAGGAGTAGAAAAGTTCTTCAAAATCTTGGGGAAGATTGGTCGGAGCGTTGGAATAAGCTTCGAATTCATCGATCTGGGGGGAGGGTTAGGAGTACCATATAGACCAGAGCAAAACGAGATTAATATTGAGCATTTTTCAGATGAGGTGGCTCGACTATTCAGGGAAGGGGTGAAACAATTTGGGTTGGAAGAACCTGAGCTTTGGATCGAGCCTGGAAGATATCTGATAGCCGACGCGGGAATTCTCTTAACTAAAGTTAATACCCTAAAATCTAACCCGACTAGGAAATTCGCGGGGGTGGACGCAGGATTCAACACGCTAATCCGACCTATACTTTACGGCTCCTACCATCATATCCTTGTGGCAAACAAGCTTGATGAGGAGCCAACGGAAACGTATGATGTCGTTGGACCAATATGCGAGTCAGGTGATGCCCTTGCAAGAGACAGGCGCCTACCCAGACTCTCTGAAGGGGATCTCCTAGCAGTTCTTAACGCTGGAGCCTATGGTTTCTCGATGTGCTCCAACTATAATTCCAGACCTAAGCCAGCTGAGGCTCTAGTGAAGAAGGATGAACATACGTTGATCAGAGCCAGAGAATCATTTGAAGACCTTCTTCTGAAACAGAGGATTCCAGATTGGCTCATGATTGGTTAACTATTTTTCTCTAAGCCAAGCGCTTAGGAGAACATGAGAACCGCTTTGTTTTCACCATACTTTCTTGAGTATGTTCAGAGCGTTTCCGCCTATAATCTTTGAGACCTCGCTGTCTGAGTATCCATGCTTTATCATCCACCTCGCGACGTTTTGTATCGAGTCCGTTGGGTTCTCCATTCCCCTAACATATTTCAGATTTCTTAGGGCTTCGAGATCCATCTCTATCCCTAGGAACTGGGTTTTAACACCTTTCCTATCTGGTCTAGGATAATGACCTAGACCGAGTCTTCTAGCATTCTCAAGATTGTAAATGTACATGCCGACGTGATCAGAGTAGCTAGTATCTGGCCCACAGCCTACGTGGTCGATTCCCACCAATTCTATACAGTACTCAACATGCTCCATGTAAGATTCGATGCTGTGAACTGGATGCTTCGCTGTAACCGTAATATTCGGGGCAGCCTCTATACCTATCACTCCACCTCTCTCGGCTAACGCATGGATCACTTCATCCGGAAACATTCTACTCGTAGGAGTTAGGGCTCTAGCGCCAGCATGAGATATGACGACGGGAGACTTGCTGAGGTTTATAACGTCTAGAGCCGTCTGGTCACTAACGTGGCTGACGTCCACGAGCATCCCCAGTTTGTTCATGCGGACAAGCGCATCGTATCCGAAATCTGTTAAACCTCCATCCCTGAGCTCCTTCAACCCGGTTCCGAGCATGTTAGACTCGCTGTAGTTGACCCCCATACATCTTATGCCCAATCCGTAAAGAACGTCTATCCTATCGACTTCGTTTTCGATACAGGATGCCGATTCAATGCTTCCAACCCACGCTAATTTTCCAGTCTTATATGCTTCGATTATGTCATCAACTTTCTTACAATGTATCACGAAATCTTGTTTAGCGATGTCGCAGAGCTTCATCCCAAGGTCGTGGATGGTGCTCATCCAATCCCATCCATGCTTAGTGTTGATGAAATTGTATCCATCCATCATGTTATCGAAGACGCAGTCCAGCCCAGACATGCTTAGAGCCTCATAAGCTAGGGGCTCCCTCCCCTCCCTTGAAAACTCCTCTCGCATGTTTATGTTCTCTGGTCTCAAGCTCGGATGATCGTGGAGACTGATTACAATGCTTTTCTCCATTATCTCCTCGAACCGCTCTTCCTCCCCTTTCGAGAGGGGGACCCACTCCGTCCACTCTGGCAGGATAGCCTTCCTTAATTTAAACTCCCGGTAGTCTATTCCTGGCTCAAGGAACTGATAAGCCTGATAGCCTGAATACTTCTTTCCTCTGCCCAAAACATCCCCCAACTATTCTAAGAACGCTACTGTTTTTCACTGTTTTGGCTTTCCTTAAGATTTAAGCAAACATTATTCCATTCGTAAGCTTCCACATCTTTACGCGTCTTAATAGAAGGGCTATTTTTACTAGATTCTGATTACAAACCTTAAAACTTCAACCCCTGTAAACTACCGAAAATAAAAAATTGGATAGTTAAGCTTATTCTATTCCCCATTTTTTGGTTATTTTTACTATGAGGAAGATGACGAATGCTACGATTATGAATGTTATTATTGAAACTAGGAAGTTCCCAACCCCGAACAGTTGGCCCGTCCACTTTGGGTCTATAGGGTTTCCTTGCGCATCTAATGCTGTAGGGGGTATAGCTATTTTCAGGGTGGAAAGATTTCCGAGACCTGGTATCGCTAAACCTATTATTGGCATTATGATATCTTTAACCAACGATTGCACAACTTGGCCAACATAGACACCCATGATGAAGGCTACAGCGAGCCCCAGAACCTTATACCTAGATATGAAGTCTATAAACTCGTTCCACATTCCTTTGGGCGGTGGTGGAGGAGGGGGTGACGGTTTAGGCTCCAAAATCGTTTTTATTTCTTTTAAAACTTGCAGAATCTCTTCGTCACTTTTAGGCATGCAGTCACCATTACTTATTTCTTCAAAATAAATTTAAAATTTGCTTAGTCGAAATATTAACCAATTATAGTTGCATATTAAAACCATTGATTTTAGGAGGAGCTTGGATGAAGAGAGGAAGAACGAAGGGGAGACAGGTTAAGGCAGAGGGGGTAGCTGAGGAAACAGGATAGACTGTCGGTAATAGTTTAAGAAGGGTTTCGGATTCGTTAAAGGGGTTGAAAAAGGCTTAGCAAAAGGAGTGAAGGAGGAAAAAGAAAAATAATCCATCTTTTTAAATAAGTTTACTTCCAAAAATAGAGAAGAGGAAGTCCTCAAGACATAAACATACACTCAGTGCTCCACTTTTCTTAGAATCTTATTCGCCTGTTCAACCCAACTTGTTCGGATGTTAGTGGATGTCTTAGTTTTTTCTGCTTGTTAACTTCCATTAATTTTGGTACGGGGGTTCACAGGATCTCTTTTAGCCAGCTCAACCATCATGTCCACTCCCAGATTCCTCAAGAACATCTGAATATTACTCCCTATTGTTTTGTTTATTAATTCAAGATCATATGGTGTATGACATTTTTTATAGTCTTAGTAATATAGAACTCGTTAGGATACCTCAAGCAATTTCAGGATATCCTTTGCAACTTCTTCCTTAGTCTTTCCGGCGTTAATGATTTTCCATTTTCCGCTCAGAGCTAAGTAAAGCCCCTTCTCTCTTGTTTTTTCAAGCTCTTCTAGGTTCTCAAACATCTCTCTGTGTTCACGAGTTTGGCATATACGTCTGTACGCTTCAACCGGGTCAATATCTAGAAAAAACATGACATCAGATCTCGGCACAATGAAGGCGAAAAAATAGTAGGCGATCTTGTGCAATGGTGGCGGCAGATATGCTGTGCCCATTAAATAGCGGACAAAAATTATGTGGTCGTATCTTCGCCAAGCATAAACAAGAATTGAGCGTATCACATCCAACATGTAGAAGATGGCTGAGGCAAAGTGTGCATTCTTTCCCCTCGAGTAAAGAAAATGCTTCGCTTTAAATCCGAAGAAGTTATCAGAGGACGGGTGAACACGGAGACAGACAGTCTTGCCCTTAGCAGTGAAGAACTTTAAAAGTCGGAGGGCTTGAGTGCTCTTCCCTGAAGCGTCAAGTCCATCTATAACTATGAACAATGCTCTAAGCCCCCCCGCTTAAAGCTATAAAGGTAAGAGCGCTCAGAATAGGAACTGTTATATTGTCGAATCCTCGAGGCGAAAGACTTTCAGCCAGAGTAGCTGTCAAAGCCA
>JAGTQU010000013.1:0-11833 GCA_018396695.1 Candidatus Bathyarchaeota archaeon
AGCTAAGCCATGCTCGGAGACTACTGTGCCGCTATGCCCCCCTTCAACAGCCCTGATAATCTCCTCTGGGTCGGTGCCGTCAACAAACACTATACGCATTCGATGCTTTTCTGCAAGCTTTAAGGCCTTCAGATCAAAGAGCCCGTAGTCTCCAGGAACCTGCTTGAACCTTGATCTTATTATTTTCTCGAGGAGGTCGTAGGTGAGGCTCTGATATTTCTTCGCATCGGGGTTCCTACTCGGATCCTTGTCGAATACTCCCCCGTAGTCGGTGGCATTCACAATGAGTTCTGCGTTAATCGCTCTTCCAAACAGGACTGTACGGTAATCAGTACTGCTCCCCGGCATGTGACCTCCGCCTACAAGAATCTTATCGTCTAGGTGCTTCCGTACCTCGCCTGATGTCCTGTGGATCCTAGGATCTGCGTCACGCCCTAAAGCTGCTATGAGGAGTAAAGCGTTTACATGCGTCGCCAAAATCCCGATCCTGTCCTGAACCTCCCTTGGAGCATCTAGTTCGCATGCTACTTCGATATAATCTCTAGCCGGTCTTCCTCCCCCACATACTACGACGATCTTGTGCCCCCTATCATTCAATTCTCGGAGAGCTCTCGCATATTTTAGATAGTTCTTCGCCCCCTGATTCTTCGTGAGGAGGCTCCCGCCAAGACTAATCGAGACCCTCATAGACTCCGCTGAGATGTCAACCCGGAAATATTTAAAGTATAATAATTTTTAGAGGATTTAATATAATAAACATCGTAACGAATAAGTTTTAAGGCTCCTAAATATTTTTCCTATTCGGCGGGGGTTCCCGAGTGGCCAAAGGGGCGGGACTCAAGATCCTGTAGCTCAGGCTTTCGAGGGTTCGAATCCCTCCCCCCGCACTTTATATGACTACTGTTCTTATATCTAAATTTTCCAAGTAATTATGTGACAGTTATCTAGTCAATCGTCATAGGAGAAGCTAACCATTGAACAAAAAAGAAAGGTTCAGAATATATGATGATGACATACCAAAGCAAGCTGAGAAGGGATATGATACAATTGCAGATTGGTACTCGCTGAGAAAAAGAGGCTCTTATGAATTTAAGATTCTCTTGCCAACCATCTTAAACCTCTTAGGTAATCTTCATAGAAAGAACTTAATAGACATTGGTTGCGGTCCAGGTGCCTATTCCGTGGAGTTTGCAAAAAGAGGAGCCAAGGTCTTCGGTTTAGATATCTCTCGAAAGATGTTAGACAAAGCTAAGAACAATGCTGAAACGACGAATATGAAGCTGACATTGCTGAAAGCAGATGCACACTTCCTACCTTTTATGAATGAATCATTTGATTTAGCTGTCTTGATTCTCACGATCCTGAATGCAAAAATAGTTCAAGAGGCAGCAAGAGTCCTAAAGCCGGATGGACTGCTTCTATTCTCAGACACCCATCCAATAATTGAGTCAAAGGGCAGATGGGAAAGTAACGGCATGGATGCCGGGAGAATCATTGAGGATTATTTCTCACAAGATAAAAGGGAGTGGCGAATAGAGCCATCTCCAGGACGAACTGTCATCTTCAAATATTGCACGCGAACAATAGAACAATGCGTTAACATGATTACTGATGCAGGCTTTAAAATTCTAAGAATAGCAGAGCCCAAGCCTGGTACAGATGTGAGAAAGAGTGATCTGATGCACTATTATAGATGTTCAAGAGTACCATATTTCATAGTCTATTTAGCACAAAAGCACTGTGAACAATGAGATAATTGTTTGTTCATAAAAATTCCGAGAATTTAAACCGAGGTCTAAAGCCTACCCCCGCACTCGAATCGCTATGAAAGTTTAAAACTGTCAACCTCTAGGAATCTCACGTTATAGTTTCAGAACACCTATGATTTGCTGTGCAGGATAAAACTTTGCCTCAACAACAACGTTTAGCAGGCAGTTCTTTGGTTTTGCGGAAAAGTTATAGCCGAGCAGACTTGAATTTGGGAATGATCCGTCTTTTTGTCGAATTACCTCATGTTCTTTGAAATTCGGTAGGTAGATCTCTTTCGCGACTTCAAACGTGTGCAAAATGCTTAAGTCATTAAGTCTCAAGTATAATTCATGGATCCTCTGACATTTTACAGCAAATGTGGTCCGATGACAGAAGCTGGAACACACGCTTCTTTGTTTGGCAATCTTCCTGATGACATGGCTTCACTCTGCAAGATTGTTCAAAACAACATGATTCACGTTTTCTGGGCTGAACGTATGAAAATCAAACTCTCGAAAGCTCGAAGAAGCACCCTACAGATTCGTCCAATATCAGAAAAGCTTGAGCAAATAGCAAAGACAAACAGCAACGCCCTCACTGCACCGAGAAACCTTGGTCAACGCCAAGTTGGCAACTGCCGAGATTTCACTCTGTTTCTCGTCTCTATGCTACGACACAAGAACATTCCAGCGCGAGCCCGATGCGGTTTTGGCACATACTTCGAGCCAGGCAGATATATAGACCATTGGGTCGGCGAGTATTGGAACGCTGCAGAGAAACGGTGGATAATGGTCGACTCGGAACTAGACCCCTCGGCCGTGCAAACATACAATATCAGTTTCGACCCGCTTGACGTTCCAGCAAATGAATTCATAACAGCAGGCAGAGCCTGGAAGATGTGTCGGACTGCGAAAGCTGATCCTGACAAATTCGGCATATTAGACATGCATGGGCTTCGCTTCGTCTGGGGTGATGTTGTGCGAGACTTTCTTGCGTTAAACAAGATTGAAATCTTGCCGTGGGATGGAGGTTGGGGTTTCCTCAACTGTAAACTGTCAGACCCGTTGCCCAATGAAGGTACTCTCAAGCTTTACGACAAGATTGCGCAGTTGACGGTTGATATCAACGAGAGATTCGCCGAAGTTAGAGCTTACTACAAGGAAGAACCGATGTTCCGAGTACCATCAGAATGGGGCATTCGAGAGGAGTAGATGGATTGTCAAAGGCTAGGAGCTTTCCTGATCGCGTCTGAAACAGCATCTGATTTCAGCGTTTTTCTGTTCTACGCTTTCGACATGTTCTTTATGAACCAGTTTGACCCTTCATTCTGTTAGAAGAAAACGGTCATATTAAGACGGATTTCGGGAGACCTCTCTACTTGTCGCTGGTACAAACTCGACCTCGACATGGCGTACTCGTTAATTCAACATACATTTAAACGAATTTGACAGTTTTAAACGACAGTATAAACCTAACCCCCCGCACTAATTTACCAGTAAATTTTAAATTTTGGATTGCTTTATTTTTGCGCGCCCCAACGATACTACTAAGGGACGAGCAATAAAATTAACGCATTACGTTGACTTGCATAAGCGTTTGTATGGCGTCATGCCAGAAGATGTTCACCTTTTTGTTAGAACAGTTGCGGAGGTTCCTGTAACCAATGAAGGATTAGATAATCAAAATTTTGGAGGAGAAAAAGTGGAAAGAGCAAACAATACCCGAGCCCACCCTTTACCGAGACTTAGAAAAAAGGAATAATCATTGAAAAGGTGATTAAATGAAAATTTGTATGTCTGCATCTGCAAATAGCCTGGGCACTCCTATAGACGCAAGGTATGTCAGATGCCCATATTTTATCATAGTGGATTCGGAGACTATGCAGTTTGAGGCTATTCCAAATATCTTCCTCTCAAAAAGGTCCAATTTTGTTTACAAACAGTGAAAGAAGAATTTAAACCAATTTAAACATATTATTAAACTAACCCGCGCGCAATGGTTGGGGTTAAAACTACCGTACATTCTAAAGGGTTTAAAGGAAGTCTCTTCGTCCGCCATCAACCAAAAGAGTTTTTCCGGTAATATATCTCGAGGCATCGCTTGCGAAGAACAGAACTGCGTTGGCAATGTCTTCGGGGGTGCCGATTATCCCCAAAGACGATCGGTTTCTCCTTCCCTCAAGTACCTTCTCGTATTCTTCAGCGCTACGGTTTCCTCTCAGCATATCTGTATCGACTGCCCCCGGTGCGACGCAGTTGACGTTGATGTTATGTTTCCCTAGCTCATAGGCTGAACTCTTAGTAAGTTGTATTACCCCTGCCTTCGAGACACCGTAGGCGGTTTCGCCATCCATAGCGATACCGAACCCCGAGTTAGAGGATATGTTAACTATCTTTCCATAATTCCTCTCCACCATGTACCTCGCGGCTACCTGGGAGCATAGGAAAACTCCCTTGAGGTTAACCGCCAATTGGCTGTCCCATACCTCATCTGTGGTTTCAAGCAGGGATCCTCGCATAGCTATTCCCGCACTGTTAACGAGAATGTCGACCTTGCCAAACGCGTCTATAGTAGCTTTGAACATGGCTTCAACCTCCTCCCTCTTTGAGACGTCGCATTGAACAGCGATGGCTTTTCCACCCATCTCTTTGATTAGTTTTACCACCTCATCCGCTTTGTCTCGATTCTTACGATAAACAATAGTTAATGCGCAGCCACCTCGCGCGAGGGCTAACGCTACAGCTCTCCCAATCCCACGAGAAGATCCAGTTACAACTGCCACCTTATCCTTGAAATCAAACATATCAAAATCACCTTTCCTAAAAATAAATGGTTATTAAAGTATATTTAATAACTAATTTGCGCGCGCTGCCTTGTCTCGAAATTCATCCACTCTAGAATAAGTTTATGTTGATAGTCGGGGTCTCGTCCCTAACGGTCCGTCCAACCAGAGGAGGTGAGTCAGCTTAAGACAAGATGAACACAAGACCTTTGAGACACTCTTCAGAGACACTGACTTAAGCATTGCCGAGCAGCAGCTCCTCAGCTGCTACCACACCATCAGACCCGGAAGACCACCTAGAAACCCCATCGGCGTGCTAAGAGCCTTCATCTTGATAAAGATTAAGGGGATCCGGTGCCTGAGGGAGCTTACCAAGATACTCCACGTAGACAGACGCATGAGGAGACTCTGCCTCATCAAGCCCAGTGTGAGAGATTACCCTAGATCAGTCTTCAGAAGCACAATGGTCAACGTGTTTTCTTATACTAAAAATGGCGAGCTATCTCAAAGATTCATAGATTTCTTGACATCGGATGAGGTAAGAAAGATTTATTCCAGCTACGGATGGATTCTTAAACGATAGCAGTTTAACAGGTGTCATTCGAGTCTCCTTTGAAGCACCTTCGCCGCCACAACCAAAAGTATGAAAGAGAATAGGGCCAGAACCAGAATATCCAGCAAGTAAGTGAATGTAGGCGCCGAGTCATTTATCGAAATTCTCAAAGCCTCAACGGAATAAGTGAGGGGCAAGAGACGAGAAATAACCCCGAGTTGAGACGGCATAAGTTCTAATGGCAAAAAGGTTCCTGATAGAAAAGCCATTGGAAATCTAAGAAAATTGGAGAGCATCTGAGCTTCAGGAGTCCATTTTGCATAGGCAGAAACCAAGACGCCGAGCGCTGAAAAAGTCAACGAAGAAAACGCAATAGCAATAAAAACCAGCACAGGATTCGCTACAACTGTTCCAGAAATAACGGTTAATGGAGCAAGAATCACGGCTGCAAGGACCAATCCAAAGAAAAAGCCCGCTAAAGCTTTTCCTAGAAGTAGAGTGAAGAATGAGACGGGTGCAGCAAGCAGCCTTTCAAATGTGCCGGTCTGCTTCTCAAGAACTACCGCGACTGCCTCAATCGAGGTCGTTCCGAACAAGATTACAATGGATGTTAACCCTGAGACAATCAACGATGTATTTATTTGACCGGCAATTGAGAACGCGATAAACAATGATACTGGCATTAGAAAACCGTAGGTAAAGTTTGGAGCCTTGAAATAGTAGACTCTGGCGTCTTTCTTCGATATGTAAAATGCCTTAATTAGACTTTGCAGCCATATTCTAGCCAAGGCTTTCCCCCTTCTTAGCATGTTCTTTTTCAGTCGCCATAACTTCTGGACTTAATCCGGTGATTTTAACAAAGGCATCTTCCAAGCTTGGTTTCATAGTGTTGATGGAAACGATTCTCAATTTGTTTTCTCTTCCAAAATCAATGAGCAACGGAATGACTTCAGAAGCATCTTCGACGTAAAGCCTAAACCTGTCCCCAACCCATGAAACATCACTCACGTGTTTTAATCCCTTCAGCTGGCCGTCCAAGTCTTTAGCTGGACTAAAAGAGACCTCTACGACATGTCGCTCCTCGACGAGTGCCTTAAGCTTTTCAGGACTATCCAATGCAACTATTCTCCCTTGATTGATTATAGCGATGCGTTGGCATAGCTGATCAGCTTCTTCAATGTAGTGCGTTGTAAGAAAAATGGTTACGCCGCTCCTGTTAAGCTCTTTCAAAAGATTGCGAATTATTCTTGCGCTCTGAACATCAAGGCCAGTAGTAGGCTCGTCTAAAAAAACTATGCAGGGTCTATGGATCAAGGCAGCTGCTATTGTTAGACGTCTTTTCATCCCTTTGGAAAAATTGCCTACTCTGTCTCCACGCCGCTCATAAAGTCCAAAACGCTCCAGAAGATCTTTCGCTCTTTTATTCCGCTCCTTTCTGGGTACACCGTAGAGTTCAGCTGCAAAAATAAGGTTGTCCCAGGCGCTCATTTCATCATAGACGTTGGAGGCTTCTGGCACGACTCCCACATGTTCTTTTGCCTTTATAGGTTGATGGATGATGTCGTAATCAGCGACTATAGCCACGCCTGATGTTGGTTTTGTCTGCCCTGTAAGCATGCGTATAGTGGTTGTCTTGCCAGCACTATTAGGACCAAGCAAACCAAAGAACTCGCTTCGGTAAACTTCTAAATCTATACGATCTACTGCTAGAACGCCATGATAGCGCTTAGTTAAATACTGAGCCTTTGCTACTACTTCCAAATCTATTTCCTCTTCATTGTTATAACCTTCTGCTCTATAAGTTGCTTTTAAAAAATTCTCGATAATCTGTGGCTTTTTTCACTTCGTCCATGCATTCTTCCCGCTCATCGGAACATAAGCAACCGTTTCAAAATTGTTGACTAAAATGTAAAATTTCTGTCTAGCAATCTCCCGTTAATGTGCCTCTTGTATTTCAAGAATGCTTAGTTGCTTTCTGTCCCGCGTGTAATATTGGCAGAAGCGAACATCATTGAGCCCGCTTCTGGTTCCCTCTGTTGACTGCCCACCTTAAAAGTCCCTTACCCCTCTATCACGTAGAAGCAAACAACATAAGGCTCCAGGCGAGGAGGAATCTCCTGTCTCGTCTCAGAGATTTAATTATACCTAAGTGAACAGTCAGATTTTTTGTAATTGAAGGATTGATTCAAGCCTCTCTTTAGTGATTCTCTTTTTAAAAAGAACAGAAAGTGAGTAACAAATGTTTAGCAGAATTAGTATAAACTAGGTACTATAATATGGTAACCCAGGGCTAGTTCGCGAACTCATCTTTCAATCATCAGACGCTTAGGTCTAAAGTTGCTAGACAAAAAATTCTAGGACTTTAAACCGAATCCTACACCTACCCCCCTGCTTGAATAATATAAATTTTTAAAGAATAGCATATGAGCTAAAACTATTTGAATGAGCCTTGGGGAAAAAGAATAGAAAAAAGCTGATAGTATATCTCTCCATTCTCATCATAATCCCAATAATAATTGTATCCCTCTTTGCGTCCAGGAATCTCACCCAACCAGAAGAAGAAGTAACTTTAACACCATTAGACTCTCCTAAAATCCCTGATCGAGGTTTCTTCATGGGGATTCTTCCTATCCCTGGAGAGAAGCAGTCTTTTGAGGAATCGTATTCTCAGGCGGCAAAGTACTCCGAGTTTTCACAGGTTTGGGGTAGACCAACACCTTTTTACAATCTTGCAGGCGACTTGTCTGGTAGTTGGGGGAAAACCTTTGTTGAGAAAAATATACGCGGCAACGGAATGTTTCCACTAATACAGCTCTCTTTCATTGGGCAAAATGTTACGCTTGCAAGCCCTCCGGAAATGGAAAATGCGACTCTAAGCAACTCAGCATGGAGGGAAGCCTACAGGAGAGCAGTTATCGAAGTGGTAAAGGCTTCAAGACCGCTGTATCTTTCCGTTGGTAACGAGGTTAATCGATGGTATGAGAAATACGGCGCGGAAGAAAACAATCCTAACGGATTTCAACATTTCGTTAGTCTTTACGAAGAGATATACGACGCTGTGAAGGAGTTGTCTCCTGAAACCAGGGTTTTCTGTACATTTGCCCGCGAAATCGTATCCGAAAATCGAGAGGCTAATCTTGATGTTCTTTCCATGTTTAACCCAGACAAAGTGGATCTCCTCATATTAACAAGCTATCCCTACGTTGTTCAAGGAATAAACAAGCCTTCTGACATTCCTAATAATTATTATTTGGTAATGTTAAGCTATTTACCCGGTAAACCGTTAGGATTCAGCGAACTAGGCTGGCCTTCGATGGATGCTTTCGGTGGCGAGCAAGCGCAAGCTGACTTCATAACCCAAGTAGCAGGGCGTCTTACCAGGGAACAAGGAGTAAACCTTCACTTGTTTGGTTGGGCGTGGCTACATGATTTGGACGAAAAAGATTATATCGGTCTCATAAAGAGAGACGGTGCAGAGAAATTAGCCTACCAGGTGTGGAAAAACATCTCTAAATCAAGCAAATAAACGGACCCCAGCTTAAGCTTCTATGGCAATCCTTCGTATTTTTCATCTCATGCTTGCACAAAATTGCATAACCCTAAGAGCCTTAAAGTGTTTTGTAGGATAAGTTATGAAAATTCTTACAGTGTATTATTCAAGGGCTGGAACTACGAAGAAGGTCGCTGAACTATCGCAGGCTTTCTGGATGCGATCTTGAAGAGATCTTAGATATGAAGAAGAGGTCAAGGCCTTTAGGATGGCTGAGTGCAGGTAGAGATGCGGGTTTGAAGAAACTTACCACAATTGAAAAGATAAAAAAGCATCTCTAGCATGTATGATGTCGTAATAATTGGTACACCCGTTTGGATAACACAATTTCTACTCCTCTCAGAGCCTATATATTGGAATACAGAGGACACTTCAAGGAAGTCGCATTTTTCTGTACCCAGTATGGTCAAGAAAACGTCGCAATTGAAGAGATGGAGAATCTGTGCGGCAAAAAGCCAGTAGCATCACTTGAACTGAGAAAAAGCGCCGCTGAATAGATCCTAACTCCCACCATTACCCTGAAAGTCAATTTTTCATCTATTATGTCAAATCTAATTTCCTGTTGAGTTGGACCTATTAGCTTTCTCAACTTCGCATACTCGGAATCAAAATCGAGAGTTGCAGCTTATTCAAATTGTTGGGTTCCATGTTTATAAACTATACAAAACGTATAAAAATCAATTATTTTCTTATAATATGATAAGACATGTTCAAGGTGCTCGATGATCTTGATATCAAGATTATCATAGAACTCCAAAGGGATGGGAGGATATCGGTAACGGAGTTGGCTGAAAACGTAGAGTCTTCACGTTTAACCGTGTCAAAAAGGCTGAGGCGCCTAATCGACAATAAGTTCATTATAATTAGAGGTGGCTTGAACGCAAAGAAGATGGATTTTCAGCTGGCTTGCGTCGGGCTTGAAGTTAAAAGCGACCTGGGAAGGAAGGAAGTCGAGCGTCGACTAATAGGTTGTCCAAGGGTCCTCAACATTTTTAGGACAACAGAAAAGGCAAACGTTCATTTAGCCGTATGGGGAGAAGATGACCCGACAATTAAATCAACGATTGAATCTTTTAGAGAAATACCCGATACCGATCTGATATACTGCCACTACCTGGGTTCACCAATCCATGGTGAATTGCCAATAAATATTCACCTAAAGAACCAAGACATCGCCCCATGTGGAAAAACATGCTCTGGTTGTTATAGATATATCAATGAATGGTGTCTCGGATGCCCTGCAACAAAATACTATAAAAACACTTTGTAATTAAAATAGACGGAATATAATTCTTACTTTATTTTGTATGATCAAATTTTGATTTCCGTGGACACGGGGAAAGTTGATAGTCCATCAATGTGTAGTAGGCTTGTTATCAGGATCGTATTATAAGAGACTTTTGGTAATTTAAATAAAGGTGAAATTATATAACTCACTTCCCATCTTTTTTCTTTGCTAATATAAGTCTCAGAGGAAATGTTTGATTTTTTTTCTATATTGATAATAATATCTTTTGGAACTATAACATTCAAGTGGGTTTTCAAGGCTTCTTTTCCCTTATTTTTTAAATATACACTGAATGTTCCTCGGTCTTTATTAAACGCATTTGATGTTTCGTTACTAATCCCGGCTTCGAACGCTAATGCACCCTCCTTATACCCTATACCTAAAATTTTGGGCCTTATATTGTATCGGTTTCCTTCTATGTAAAATGCCAGAAATTCATCTGTTTGAAGATCGGTCCATTTCATTTCATAAGCCTTGCCCCTATTAAAGCCTGTCAAATCCTCAGAAGTGGACAAGATAGACAACGGGTGGCGCGACATAAACTCGTTATAGAACTCGCTATTAGATACGTTGAAGAGACATATGTCCATATCGTTTTTTTCGAAATTGCGGATAATAGCTGGCTTGAAACCATATTTTGAATATAGTCGATGCCAAATTTTTCCGTATTCCTGCGCTAAGGAGTATTTCTCCGTACTCGGACTAATCTTCCATTCGACTGCATAGAAAATATTGCAATTTGATTTTTCTGCCAAATATATGCTTCTTTCGATGAGCTCCTTGCCAATATCCTCCGCCTCTTTAACATAATTCGGATGGACTAGCAAACCACTGATTTCCGCGTAAGGAGGATAATTCGTGTCTAGGAAAATCCAACCAACAGCCTGTTCGTCCCTTATCGCCTCGATGACGCAAGTACGTGGTTGTAAGTCGACGTTTTCATCAATTCCTTTAGATTCATGTGATGCATACAAACTTAACTGAGACACGCCCATCCACCCACAACTATTCAATATGATAAATTATAATGAAATTTATAAGCGTTACGTTTATTAATTTATTATTTATTTATCAAAATGTATAGCTAAGAGCCTGATCAGTTTCATGTAAAAATATGTTTATGGAAAGAACGGTAGATATATACATAGATTCCATGAGCTGGACTCGAGCGCTTGAAAAACCTGTCCCTTACACGCTTTATTTTCATGTTGTTGACATCGCAGAATACGTGTCTTTATTGAAGGCTCAAGATTATTAATTTTTACCAGAAAATCATTTCATATGAAGGCTTTTACAATTTGATAAGGAATATATTTTTATATAATAAATTTGATAAGTAGTAAATTAATAGGCTTACAAATAGGTGAAAAAATGTCTTGGGACGAAGGAAATACTCCTGCCGGAATATCTGAACGTTTAGGGGGGCTTAAAGATAGAGCTTTCTAATGGCATCGCGTATCTTTCAAAAGCTCAAGACGACGACATCATGATACTCCGGAACGATATCGAGGTCAAATCCATTCGAAAAGGGCTCTGCCACTTTCACCAGGCGATCGTGATCCGCGAAGAGTACGATGAAGAAGGAAAGCCCGTTGCCTGTTCGATGACCGAACGACACCGTGCATTCATTGAAGTCTATCGCTTAGCCGAGGAGGAGAAGTGATACAGCCTCGTGTTAGCACGAAGTCCACCGCAGCGAATGAATGCCAAAGTTTTCTGGGAAATAATAAAAATTTGGATTTACTGAGGAATAAATATGCCTTCGGATGATTCGATAAGAGTATCAAGAAGGAAGTTTTTGAGACTAGCTTCTTTGTCTGCTGGGTTTGTAGCTGCGTTAGGGATTCGTAGTAGTGGCGTCGGCTTAGGCGATACTCAGAATAAGCTTACTTCTATCTCTGGAAGATTAGT